>NZ_AKIY01000095.1 GCF_000282615.1 Bradyrhizobium sp. YR681
CGGGAGGGCTCGAGCCACTGCCCCAACCGGTTCCTCAATGTCGCATCGTGCATCGATTTCTGCTATTTCGCTGGCGGACCGGTCCGTCCGGTCCGAAAAACAGGGCGCTTGCGCCCCAGACTGGCCGCATTATACGGCTCATAAGGGCATATCGCGTATCCGGTCGGCCGCCAATCGCCAAAACCAATCACGAAACTGCTTGAACAAGACCGTTTGACCAAGCCCCTTGTTGACCAAGCCCTTGTTGACCATGTCCGCCTGATGTTGCTCCAGATCGCATTGCGCAAGAAGGCCTCCGCTCTCACCGCCCTGGTCACGGCCGCGGCAATCACGCTGTTGCCGGCGCCGGCGGCGCATGCGCAAGCCAAGGGGCCGCCGGTCCTGCGCGATACCGAGACCGAGCAGCTGCTGCGCGAATACACCCGCCCGATCCTGCGCGTCGCCGGTCTGGAAAAGCAGAACATCCAGATGGTGATCGTCAACGAGGCCTCCTTCAACGCCTTCGTCGCGGACGGTCGCCGCATCTTCGTCAATTACGGCGCGATCCTCCAGTCGGAAACGCCGAACCAGATCATCGGCGTGCTCGCGCACGAGACCGGGCATCTGGCCGGCGGCCATCTGTCCAAGCTGCGCGAGCAGCTCGCCAACGCCCAGACCCAGATGATCATCGCGATGCTGCTCGGCGCCGGTGCGATCGCCGTCGGCAGCACCCGCAGCAGCAGCGCCGGCAACAACGGGCTGGCAAATGCCGGCGCGGCCGCGATCGCGGGCCCCCAGGAGATGATCCGCCGCTCGCTGCTGTCCTATCAGCGCCAGCAGGAGGAGAACGCCGACCGCGCCGGCGTGAAATTCCTGACCGCGACCCAGCAATCGCCGAAGGGCATGTACGAGACCTTCAAGCGCTTCACCAGCGAGAGCCTGTTCGCGGCACGCGGCGCCGATCCCTACCTGCAGTCGCACCCGATGCCGGCCGAGCGCGTCTCCGCGCTCCAGGAGTTCGCCAGCGCCAGTCCCTATTGGGACAAGAAGGACGATCCCGCGCTCCAGCTGCGGCACGACATGGTGCGCGCCAAGATCTCGGCTTTCATGGAACGGCCGGAGACGGTCTACCGGCGCTATCCCTTGTCGAACGACAGCATGCCGGCCCGCTATGCCCGGGCCATCAGCACCTATCTGCACGGGGATCTGCGCAGCGCACTGGCCCAGATCGACGCGCTGATCCAGGTCCAGCCCAACAACCCGTACTTCTACGAGGTGCGCGGCCAGGCCCTTTTGGAAAGCGGCAAGCCCGCCGAGGCCATCGCGCCCCTGCGCAAGGCTGTCGCACTCTCGAACAGCGCTCCCCTCATCGAGATGTTACTTGGGCAGGCTCTGGTTGGGTCCGATAATAAGGCCTACACCGACGACGCAGTTCGGATTCTCCGCGCTGCGGTGGCCCGGGAGCCGGAGGCGGCGCTCGGCTACATGCAGCTGGCGATGGCCTATGGCCGGAAGGGAGAATATGCCGAGGCGGATCTCGCATCGGCGCAGGCCGCTTATCTGCGCGGCGACAACAAGACCGCCCGCGAGCTTGCGACGCGCGCGAAAACCCGTTTCGCCGTCGGCACGCCCGGATGGGTCAAGGCCGACGACATCGTGGCGTCGAAGCCGCAACGGAACTGACGAAAAACTGGAACGACGCCTGACACACGACGTCACGACACCGGGCATTGGGTCCGCCGGGACGTTTTCAGAAACCTGCTTTGGATAAGAGGATTTGCCTATGCCTTCGCTGCGCCTGCTTGCTCCCGCGCTGTTCGCGCTCGCCATGTTCGGCGCAGCCGTTCCCGCGTCGGCCGACAGCTTCTCCGATGCCCAGCGTACCGACATCGAGGCGATCATCAAGAACTACCTGATCACCCATCCCGAGGTGCTCGAGGACGCCATGGCCGAGCTCACCAAGCGCCAGGCCGCGGCCGAAACGCAGAAGCACGAGGCCAGCATCGCGCAGAACTCGGATGCGATCTTCAACTCGCCGCGCCAGGTCGTGCTCGGCAACAAGGACGGCGACGTTACCTTCGTCGAGTTCTTCGATTACAATTGCGGCTACTGCAAGCGCGCCATGGACGACATGCTCGGCCTGATGAAGGCCGACCCGAAGCTGAAGGTCGTGCTGAAGGAGTTTCCGGTGCTGAGCCAGGGCTCGGTGGAAGCCGCCCAGGTCGCGGTCGCCGTGCGCATGCAGGATCCCACCGGCAAGAAATATCTCGACTTCCACCAGAAGCTGCTCGGCGGCCGCGGCGCCGCCGATAAGGCGCGCGCGATGCAGGCGGCCAAGGAGGCCGGCCTCGACACCGCGAAGATCGAGAAGGACCTCACCAGCCCCGAGGTGCGCGCCACCATCGAGGAGAACTTCAAGCTCGCCGAAGCGATGGGCATGAACGGCACGCCGAGCTACGTCATCGGCAAGCAGATCGTGATCGGCGCCGTCGGCCTCGAAGGCCTTAAGGAAAAGATCGGCCTCGCCCGCTGCGGCAAAGCGACCTGCTAATCGCGCGTTTCAGAATTTACTCATGCAAGGAGGCCGGCTGAAAAGCCGGCCTTTTTCTTTTGCGCCGCCGCCGCTGCAAACGTGTCGCAAAGCCGGCGCGCGCATTCATCTGGCGTTCAACAAACAAATGCCGCGGAACCCCAGATGTTCCGGAACTCCTGATACCTCCTGTCGTTGTTCGCGCGGGCAATGACGCAAATAAACACGTGAGGAGAATTCGATGACTAACCGCTTTATGATCTCGGTTGCCGCGCTTGCGCTGTTTGCCGGCACCGGTCTGGCGAACGCACAAGGCACCATGAAGAACGAGAGTGGCGCCGGCGCGCAGCCGATGCAGCACTCGCAGCCCGCCGGCGGCGCGGCTGAACGTGGCGCGATGGGCAAGGAAGCCGCTCCCGAGAAGGGCACGGTGGGTCAGGCTGGCGGCGCCATGAAGCCCGGCGGAGCGGCCGAAGAGAAGTCGTCCGGCGCGATGGAGAAATCCGGCGCGGCGGAGAAGTCCGGCAGCATGGAAAAGTCCGGCGCGATGAACAAGAACGCGGCTGACGACAAGGCCGGCGCGGCGAAGGGTGAGCACGCCCAGGGCGCGCAGGACAAGTCCACGCAGGAGAAGTCGAAGAGCACGATGGACAAGTCCCAGATGGACCGGTCCAAGAGCACCGAGACTGACACCAAGAGCGGCAACATGAACGCCCAGACCAAGGGCGCGGACAGCAAGGCGAGCGACAACAAGTCGACCGACAGCAAGTCTCAGACCACGACCGGCACCGCCTCTGCGACCGCGACCGCCGCGCCGCCCGCCGAGAAGCGGACCGAGATTTCGACGGCGATCAAGTCGACCAAGATCGAAGAGACCACCAACGTCAACTTCAACATCTCGGTCGGCACCGCGATCCCGGCGTCGGTGCGCTTCCATCCGCTGCCGCCCCGGATCGTCGAAATCTACCCGGAGTGGCGTGGCTATGAGGTGATCTTCGTCCACGGCCAGTACGTGATCGTCCGTCCGCAGACGCGCGAGATCGTCTACATCATCGAAGGCTAAGCCGCCTCGCTGAGTGCCAAATGAGCCCCTGCCGAGACATCGGCGGGGGCTTTTGGCCGATGGGGCGCCTGCCCCGCCGGTCCGGCCCGGCAGCCACGATCAGAACTGGTTAACAAGCAATTTCCGTAGCTTCCGCACAGGTTTTTGCACCGGGGATGAGGTACCTGAAGGCCCCTGGGAGGTCCTTCAAGGCTTCCCCTCACGCGCTTTGTTACCTATAACCCCGCCACGCTGAAGCACCTGCCGGGATAGGAATGGCCGAACTCGCAACCGACACGATCCTCGTTCTCAACGGGCCGAACCTCAACATGTTGGGGACGCGCGAGCCCGAGAAATATGGTCATGCGACGCTGGCCGACGTCGAGGCGCTGTGCCGTGAGGCCGCGGCGACCTTCGGTCTCAAGGCCGACTGCCGCCAGTCCAACCGCGAGGGCGAGCTGATCGACTTCATCCACGAGGCGCATGCGCGCAAGATGAAGGGCATCATCATCAATGCCGGCGGTTATTCGCACACATCGATCGCGCTGCACGACGCGCTGCTCGCGGTCCAGATCCCGACCGTCGAAGTGCACGTGACCAACATCCACGCCCGCGAGAGTTTCCGGCACCATTCCTACACCGCACGCGCATCCTTCGCATCGCTCTGCGGTTTCGGCATCGAGGGCTACCGCCTCGCCATCCAGGGCCTTGCCGCCAAGCTCGGCATCAAGTCCAAGGCCTGACGCTCACCCTTCACACAGAACATTCGGATAAAGAACATGGCGCGCCAGCCAGACGACAAAGCAGCCGCAAAGTTTTCCAGCGAGGATTCCGCGCTCGTCCGCGAGCTCGCGCTTCTGCTCGACGAGACCAGCCTCACCGAGATCGAGATCGAACGCGCCGGCCTGCGCCTGCGCGTCGCCCGCAACATCAGCGTTGCCGCGACGATGCCGATGGCAGCCGCTCCCGCCGCCCTGCCCGTGGCAGCGGCCGCC
>NZ_AKIY01000096.1 GCF_000282615.1 Bradyrhizobium sp. YR681
GGCGGCCGCCGCGATCGCCTGCCGCGATGCCGGCATCGGGCTCGCCGCGCAATTGCTGGTCTATCCCGTCACCGACGTGGTCGGCGGCTACGCAGACGTGCGCGAAAACGCGCGCTTTCCGTCACGTGCCGACAATGCCGACGGCTACTTCCTCACGCGTGCGACGATGCAATGGTTTTGCGGCCACTATCTCGCCGATCCCGGCGACGCCGCCGACTGGCGCGTCTCGCCGCTGCGCGCGGCATCGCTTGCCGGCCTCGCGCCCGCGATCGTGACCACCGCCTGGTATGATCCCCTGCGCGACGAGGGCGCGGCCTATGCGAGGGCGCTGGAGGCCGCCGGCGTGCGGGTCAAGCACCATGAGGGCGCCGGATTGATTCACGGCTATTTCGGCCTCGGCGACGCCTCCGAGGTCGCGCGCGCCGAGGCGCAACGCGCGCGGGCCGATTTCAAGGCGTTGCTGGCGCGCGGGGTATGACGGCTAGGCCTGATGCGGCCGCTGCGCCCCGGTGTGCCCCCACGCCTCGTCCCAGTCCTGGCCGCTGGCATCGACCACGCGGCCGTCGGCCTCGAAGAACTTGTTGGGCACCTGGAAGATCGCGAGGATCAGCGCACCGTCCGGGCACCAGGCGGCGTGGCGGCTGCCCGCCTCGCGCCAGATGAACTCGCCGGCCTTGCAGGCGATCCCCTCGGCCGGCCCTTCCTTGTCGACGAGCGCGCCTTCGATCACATAGCTCTGCTCGATGCCGACATGCTCGTGATCGGGCAGCACGGATCCCGGCGCGAACCGCATCAGCGCCGTCATCAGGCCCGTGGCGCGGTCGAACAGCAAGGTCTTGGCCTCGCAGCCGGGGAAGCGCGTCTTCTGCCATTCCATTGTCTGGGGTTGAACCAGATGGGAATGCTGGTCGGCGGTCTGCGGGCTCGTCACGGCGTCCATGGCAACGCTCCGGTCCTGCTGCAATGGGACGAGCCTAACAGGTTCGCGCCCGGCGGTCAGCGCGCAGTGCAGCAAGCGGCGGGCGCGAATCCCAAAGCCCGCCTTTGGTGCTGTGCGTCAAGGCAAAATGCGTTCATCGCGCGCCGGAAATTGTCGGTGCCCGCGCCGGCACGCGCCGATCCAGCTTGATTGCGCCACGATTCCCGGCTCCAATCCACGCGCCATTTTTGGTTTAGGGAGACACCCATGATGAAGCGGATTTTTCTGGCTGCGATCGTTGCCACCTTTGCGGCGGGCTCGGCCTTCGCGGACGACACCTGCGAGAGCAAGGCCGTCGGCAAGGACGGCAAGCCGCTGGCCGGCGCCGCCAAGACCTCGTTCATGAAGAAGTGCAAGGCTGATGCCTGCACGCCCAAGGCCGTCAGCGCCGACGGCAAGCCGCTCGCCGGTGCCGCCAAGAACAGCTTCATGAAGAAGTGCGAAGTCAGCGCCTGACCACTGCGGCTACGTGCTCATTTAGCGAGCAATCGCGCCACGAACTCGTCATGCCCGGGAAGAAGCGCGCCTTCGCGCTAGATGTCCCGGGCATCCACATTTTTGTTTCCGAGTAACGACGACAAACGCCTCTTGTCTGTTCCCGCACGCCGAACGCGCAAAGGAAATCATCGCCACCCTAGACAGAGTGCCTCGGCTGGCGGATCATGCAGCGCTGAGCGAACCGGGGCGCATCAACGAGTCTTCCAGCAAAGGGTGGTCGAGATGTTGCAGTTTCGAGTGCGTGACTACACGATGGCGGCAATGGGCGTGCTCTTCGCGCTGCTCGTCAGTTTTGACGTCGCGCATGCAAGGGGCCCCGGTCTGCCCAACGTCATGGTCCTGGCAACCGGCGGCACGATCGCCGGCAGCGGGGCGAGCAGCACCACCGTGGTCGGCTACACCGCTGCCACCGTCGGCATCGAGACCCTCCTGAACGCCGTCCCCGAACTGAAAACGGTGGCGAACGTCAAGGGCGAGCAGGTTTTCCAGATCGCCAGCGAGAACATGAACAATGACTACTGGCTCAAGCTCGCCAAGCGCGTCAACACGCTCCTCGCCCAGGACGACGTCGATGGCATCGTGATCACGCACGGCACCGACACGATCGAGGAAACCAGCTATTTCCTGAACCTGGTCGTCAAGAGCAAGAAACCTGTCGTCGTCGTGGGCGCGATGCGGCCCTCGACAGCGATCAGCGCGGACGGGCCGATCAACCTCTTCAACGCGGTGATCCTAGCGGGCAGTGACGAAGCGGTAGGCAAGGGCGTGCTCGTTGCTCTCAACGATCAGATCAACGCGGCGCGCGACGTGACCAAGAACAACACCTCGACGGCGGACACCTTCCGCACGCCGGAGCTCGGCTTTCTCGGCTACATGCAGGGAAACAAGCCGTACTTCTATCGTCAATCGACGCGCCGGCACACGGCGGACTCCGAATTTGACGTCTCCACCCTCGATGTCCTGCCCCAGGTCGACATCGTCTACGGCTACGCCAACATGAACCGGGTCGCGATCGACGCGTTTGTCGCCGCAGGGGCCAAGGGGATCGTGCATGCCGGCGCGGGTGACGGCAGCCTTGCCCGGCCCGCGGTCGAGCCGGCGCTCGACGACGCCCACAAGAAGGGTGTCGCGATCGTTCGCAGCAGCCGTGTCGGCAACGGCATCGTCGCGCGCAATGGCGAAGCCAAGGACGACGAGCACGACTTCATCGTCTCGGATACGCTCAATCCCCAGAAGGCGCGTATCCTGCTGATGCTGGCGCTGACCAAGACGACCGACAGCAAGGAGATCCAGCGGATGTTCTACACGTATTAGACCATCCCGTGAGGTCTGTAGCCCCGACTGGCGATCGAAAACCTCACTCCCGCTTGTAACGGTAGTCAAAGGCGGTGCCGAGCGGCTTGATCAGCCCGACCGTCGGCGCCGGAAAATGAATCGGCAGGATCAGCGTGTCGGTGTCGGCGACGGAAGCGAAGAACTTTCGCCGCGACACCGCCGACTGCTTGGCATCCCAATCCGGCTTCGATGACCATTCCGGCTCGCGGCACTGGATCTGGTGATGCATGAGGTCACCCGCGACCACCGCGCGCTGGCCCTTCGAAAAGATGTTCACGCAGCAATGACAGGGGGAATGCCCCGGTGTCGGCGTCAGTGTGACGGTATCATCCAGCGCGTAGTCGTCATCGACCAGCAGTGCCTGCCCCGCCTCGACGATCGGCAGGCAATTGTCGCGGAAGACGGTGCCGGGCGGATCTTTGCCCTCAGCGTTCGCCGCCTCCCAGGCCGCATATTCGCCCTTGTGGAAGACGTATTTCGCGTTCGGGAACGTCGGCACCCAGCGGCCGTCGCGCAGGGTCGTGTTCCAGCCGGTGTGGTCGATGTGCAGATGCGTGCAGAAGACATAGTCGATCTGCTCGAAGCCGATTCCGAGCGCGAACAGCTCGTTGCGCCAGCGCTCCTTGCCGGGAAAGTCGAACGGCGGCGGATGGCCCTTGTCCTCGCCGGTGCAGGTGTCGACCAGTATGGTGTAGCGCGGCGTGCGCACCACGAAGGTCTGGTAGGTGATCACCATCATGCCGCGCGCGGCATCGAACACCTCCGGCTCCATCGTCGGCAGATGGCGCTTGAACACGCTCTCGTCGTAGGCCGGGAAGAAGTCCTGCGGCCGCCGCCACGGCCCCTCCCGCTCGATCACCGCATCGATGGTGATGTCGCCGATCCGCAGTTGCTTCATGGTTTTTCGCTCCCTTTTTCCAGAGAGCGTAGCGAACGGAGCAGGCGCGTTCAAGCTGCGATGACCATCGGCCTGCCATGCGCGGCGATAGCCCCAAATCGACCCCAAATACCACCGATGATCGTCGCGCAATTGGGAAGGAATCGGTGGGCAGGAAACTCGGAGTTGCGGCGGCGGCCATCCTTGCTGTCACGGCGGGCGTCTTCATCAACAACACCAGTCTTCTGGCACCGCATCGCGGCGGCCAACCTGCGTTGCTCGCGCATCGCGGCATGGCGCAGCGCTTCGACGAGCGCGACGTGAAGAACGACACTTGCACCGCCACGCGAATGCTGCCGCCGGCGCACGACTATCTGGAGAACACCATACGTTCAATGCGCGCGAGCTTCGAGGCCGGCGCCGACGAGGTCGAGCTCGACGTGCATCCGACCACCGACGGCGAGTTCGCCGTCTTCCACGACTGGACGCTCGACTGCCGCACCGACGGCCACGGCGTCACGCGCGAGCAGGCCATGGCCAGGCTGAAAACGCTCGACATCGGCCATGGCTACACCGCCGACGGCGGCAGGACCTTCCCGTTTCGCGGCAAGGGCATCGGGATGATGCCGACGCTCTCCGAGGTGTTTGCCGCCTTCCCCGACAAGCAACTCCTCATCAATGTGAAGAGCCGCGACGCTAACGAGGGCGCGAAGCTCGCGGCCGTGCTGAACGCGCTGCCTGCCGAGCGACGCCGGAGGATCATGGTGTATGGCGGCGATGAGCCGATCGAGGTGATCCGTCGCGACACGCCCGAGGTCCGCACGATTTCGCGCGGCGCGATCCGGAGCTGCCTGATCGGCTATATCGGTTATGGCTGGACCGGCCTCGTGCCGGCCGCCTGCCGAACTGCGATGGTGCTGGTTCCGATCAACGTCGCCCCCTGGCTGTGGGGCTGGCCCGATCGTTTTCTCGATCGTATGACCGACGCCAACAGCGCGGTATTCGTGCTCGGCCCCTACAGCGGCGGCGAGTTCTCGACCGGCATCGACACGCCGGAGCTGTTGGCGCGGCTTCCGCAAGGCTATTCCGGCGGGATCTGGACCAACGAGATCGAGACGATCGCCCGCAGCACCAGGAACTAGCTCCGCAATCCCGCGCTTCCCGCCCGGTGCGCGGGACGTGTGCCGCGTCGCGAGCTTCTTGCCGTTTCGCGATTGGGGTCCAGCCCGGAATGACGCGCGATCGTCTCACGGCCAAGGCGCCCCGGATACCCGTCAAGCCTGGTCCAGCAGATGCCGCGCGAATTCCGGCAGCGAGCGGAAGGCCATGTGCAGATTGTCGTCGAAGGAAGCGGTCTGATAGCCGTGGGACCGCCAGGCGCGGACGAGCGCTGCGCGGCTGAAGATCGAGACATGGCCGTTGCGCGGGCCGACATACCACCAATTGACGCCGAGCATCTCGAAATCGGGCGGCTGCACCAGCGTGGAGAACAGCACGAGCCCGGTCTCCTTCATGCTTGCCACGATGGCGGCGATGCCGGCCGTCGGATCGGGCATGTGCTCCAGCGTCTCGAAGCAGGTGACGATGTCGAATTTTTCCTCCAGCGGCCGCGCGAAATCGGCCACAAAGGGATCGAAAGTCCGCGGCTCCGGGAAGCCGGAGCTGCGCAACGTCTCGCTCAGCAGGCCATCGCCGCCGCCATAATCGAGCACGCGCAACTCGGTCTTGTTCGCCCCGAAAAGACTGTGCACCAGTCTCGCATTGCCGGTCGGCCGGACCTGCCTGTAATCGGGATCGACCTCGATATACCCGTCGTTATAGATCTCGGCCTTGAAGGTCGCCTCGCTCCAATCGTCGAATGCGTCGGTGAACAGGAATTCGCAGCTCAGGCAGCGGCGATAATAGACCGGCATTCCCGACAGCGGCAGCCGCCTGACGCGAGCTTCGCTGCAATGCTTGGCGAAATCGACCACGCCGAACAGCGCGGCCTCTCCGCCACAGATCTTGCACGGCAGAGGCGTCGTGGAGACGTCCTTCAGTTTGGTGATCATGCCCCGTTCCGCAACCATCGCCCGGGGCGGACCATCGCCGGTGAGGATTGCGCGAGGCTTGCGCGGCCGCGACCGTTTCGCGACGTTCACGCTCCTCGCTGAGGCAGAGGAACGAGAGCGGCTGACGCGCCAAAGCGAGCGAATTCATTGCAATTCTCGCGATCCGGTTGTAGCCCGGATGAAGCGAAGCGTAATCCGGGACAGCCCTCGCATGGTCCGCTATCGGAGAAATTTCGTACCCGGCGGGAGCTACTTCTTCACTGCGACGCTGCACGATCGAAGATCGTCCGCGCTGGTCGAGCACGCGGAAAAACTCCGCGCAGCGTTTCGGATCGCTCGCGGCGAGAGGCCATTCACGATCGATGCGATTGTGGTCCTGCCCGATCATCTGCACGTCATCATGACGCTGCCGGACAACGACGCTGACTTCTCCAGCAGATGGCGCCGAATCAAGAGTGTCTTCACGCACCGACTGGCGACTTCAGGCGTTCTCATCTCGCGCAACCATCGCGGTGAGTTCTCCCTGTGGCAGAGGCGCTTTTGGGAACACACCATCCGCGACGAGGCGGATTTCGAACGCTGCGCCGACTACATTCATTTCAATCCGGTCAAGCACCGCCTCGTTGCGTCACCGATTGACTGGCCGTACTCGTCACTCCATCGCTACGTTCGCGCGGGCCTGCTGCCCGCTGATTGGGGAGGAGCCGGCGAAATCGGCGGCAACTTCGGAGAGCGCGGAGATTGAATCCCGGATTGCGCTTCGCTCCATCCGGGCTACGCACTCCGCCGCCTCCCCGTAGCCCGGATGGAGCGAAGCGTAATCCGGGGCCGGACCATCCGCATCGCAACGAGCACCCGTGCAGCACGAAACCCGGATTGCGCTACGCTCCATCCGGGCTACGCACCCGCCGCCTCCCCGTAGCCCGGATGGAGCGAAGCGTAATCCGGGGCCGGACCATCCGCATCGCAACGAGCACCCGTGCGGCACGAAACCCGGATTGCGCTACGCTCCATCCGGGCTGCCGATCCCGTCTAGGACCGCAATCCCGGCGCTTCCTGCCCGGTGCGGGCGACATATTCGGTGTAGCCGCCGCCGAACTGGTGGATGCCTTCCGGCGTCAGCTCGAGCACCCGGTTCGACAGCGTCGCCAGGAAGTGCCGGTCATGCGAGACGAACAGCATGGTGCCCTCGAAATCCGACAGCGCGTTGATCAGCATCTCCTTGGTGGCGAGGTCGAGATGGTTGGTCGGCTCGTCCAGCACCAGGAAGTTCGGCGGATCGAACAGCATTTTTGCCATCACGAGGCGCGCCTTCTCGCCGCCCGAGAGCACGCGGCAGCGCTTCTCGACGTCGTCGCCGGAGAAGCCGAAGCAGCCGGCGAGCGCGCGCAAGGAGCCCTGCCCCGCGGTCGGAAACTGGTCTTCCAGCGACTGGAATACGGTGCGCTCGCCGTCGAGCAGATCCATGGCGTGCTGGGCGAAATAACCCATCTTGACGCTGCCGCCGACCGCGACCGTCCCCTCGTCGGGTTCGCTCGCACCCGCGATGAGCTTGAGCAGCGTCGACTTGCCAGCACCGTTGACGCCCATCACGCACCAGCGCTCGCGGCGGCGGATCATGAAGTCGAGCCCGTCATAGATCCGCTTGCTGCCATAGCCCTTGTAGACGTTCTTGAGCGCCACGACGTCCTCGCCCGAGCGCGGCGCCGGCGGAAAGTCGAAGGCGACGGTCTGGCGGCGACGCGGCGGCTCGACCCGCTCGATCTTGTCGAGCTTCTTCACCCGGCTCTGCACCTGGGCGGCATGGGACGCGCGCGCCTTGAAGCGCTCGATGAACTTTATCTCCTTGGCGAGCATGGCCTGCTGGCGCTCGAACTGGGCCTGCTGCTGCTTCTCGTTCTGCGCCCGCTGCTGCTCGTAGAATTCGTAATCGCCGGTGTAGGTGGTGAGCGAGCCGCTGTCGATCTCGATCACCTTGGAGATGACGCGGTTGATGAACTCGCGGTCATGCGAGGTCATCAGCAGCGTGCCCTCGTAATCGTGCAAGAACTTCTCCAGCCAGATCAGGCTTTCGAGATCGAGATGGTTGCTCGGCTCGTCGAGCAGCATAACGTCGGGCCGCATCAAGAGAATACGCGCCAGCGCCACGCGCATCTTCCAGCCGCCCGAGAGCTTGCCGACATCGCCGTCCATCATCTCCTGGCTGAAGCCGAGGCCCGACAGCGCCTCGCGCGCCCGGCCGTCGAGCGCGTAGCCGTCGAGCTCCTCGAAGGCATGCTGCACCTCGCCGTAGCGCGCGATGATCTCGTCCATCTGGTCGGCCTTGTCAGGATCGGCCATCGCAACCTCGAGCTGGTGCAACTCGGCCGCGACCTCGCTGACGGGACCGGCGCCGTTCATGACCTCGGCCACGGCGCTGCGCCCGGACATCTCGCCGACGTCCTGGTTGAAATAGCCGATGGTGATGCCGCGATCGGTCGAGACCTGCCCCTCGTCGGGGAGCTCCTCACCGGCAATCATCCGGAACAAAGTGGTCTTGCCGGCGCCGTTCGGCCCGACGAGGCCGATCTTCTCGCCCTTGTTGAGAGCGGCGGAGGCTTCGATGAACAGGATCTGGTGGCCGGCTTGCTTGCTGACGTTGTCGAGGCGGATCATGGGGTCTTTTCAGGGGGATTTTTGCGCTGCAGCGTAATAGGCCATGCGGCTCCCCAGGGGAAGCCCGGCAAGGCCCGGATTCCGCCGTCGCTGGCCGGTCCGGGCTGCTGTTCCGCGCCGCGCGCCACTTCGAGCCCTCAGGCTCCGAGCGCCGCAAGCCCCGCCGCGGCGACCTGCGCGTCCTGGGTCGATTGCATGCCAGACACGCCGATCGCGCCGATCACCCTGCCGTCGCGCAGGATCGGAAGGCCGCCTTCCAGAGGCGTCAGATTGGTCATGCCGAGAAGTCGCAGATGAAGGCCACCGTCAGCGAGCGCGGATTCGAACGCTCCTGTCGGCCGCCTGAAATCAGCGGCCGTCTTCGCCTTCTGCTGAGCGACGAGCACGCTGCCGTGCTGGGCTTGGTCGAGACGGCACAACAGCACGAGATGACCGCCGCTATCGGTCACCGCGATCACCATCGGCCATCCATGACGCTCGGCTTCAGCGCGCGCTGCATCGGCGACCAGCGCGGCCTCGTCGAACGTTATAGGGGGGCCGTAGAGAGGCGTCAGGGCTGCAATCGGCGCTTTTGCCGTCGAGGGGGCGATCTTCGTCATGGAGTGCTCCAAACCATTGAGAGCCCATCAACAGCACGTTGCACATCTGGTGATAATATATGATATCCTGGATACATTATCTCACTTGTCGAGAGAATAGCCCTGACCTCGCTTGCGGACTACACGACGTTTCTGGGGATCGTTGACGAGGGCAGCCTGACGTCGGCCGCAGCTCGTCTCGGCCGATCGCTCCAGGCGGTCAGCCGCTCGCTGGCACGGCTCGAACAGGATCTTGGCATAGAGCTTGTGTCGCGGACGACGCGGCGCCTGCACCCGACGGCGGCGGGACTCGATTTTGCCGACCGCATCCGCCTGGCACTCGCGACCATCGACGGCGCCCGCGAAGACCTGATCGCCAGCGACCGGCGCCTCGCCGGCCCCATCCGCGTCGGCACGTCGAGCCTGTTCGGCCCCGAATATGTGACACCCGCGCTGAGCCAGTTCCTGACGCGGAATCCCGATGTCGACATCGAACTTGTCCTGTCCGACGAGCATGTCGACCTCGTCGCCGAGAAGCTGGATTTCGCGGTCCGTATCGGCAACCTGCCGAACTCGAACATGCGGGTTCGCCGCATCGGCGGGCTGAGCTGGGCGGTCTTCGCGTCACCGGCTTATCTCGCCGCACACGGCCGTCCCGAGCTTCCACGAGAGCTGTCCCGTCATGAGTGCGTGTTGCGAGCCAGCGACGACGACAGATGGGTGTTCGACAACGACAGGCGGCGCATCGCAGTGCGTGGCCGCTTTCGGTCGGAAAATGCCGCCGTGCGCAATGCGGCCGTCGCGTCGGGCATTGGCATCGGACTCGCACCGCTCTGGCAGGTGCGCAAGCTCATCGAGCAAGGGATCGTCGAGCAGATCCTCGTCGGCCACGAGCCGCCACCCATTCCACTCCAGATCGTTCGGGCCAGACGAGGCGCCGGCGCGTTGCCGCGGCGTGTCCGTGCCGCGATGGACTTTCTCGTCGCGCGCCTCTCGGCCCTGCGGATATGAGGCGTGGCTCTCGCGCTGGCGGCGACCGTATCGTGCGGCATCGGTCCAAAGCGCGCCAGCCGACCTGCAAGGCGTGATGTCCGCCATTACCCGAGAGCAGACTTGCCGCTGCTGCCCGTCAGGCGTCGGCTTTTGACCCAAATCCGACATTGCGGAAAATGGCCATTGCGACGCGGCATAACGCTTTTGTGTGGTTTCCCGTTGAACACGGGTTAGCCTGATCTGACCTATTTTATGGGAGATGAGCATTTCGAGGTGCGTTCGACTTGTCTAGCGGTCACATCATGAACGTCGAGGCCATTTGCCTGTTGGCGGTCGGAGTTGTCTTGCTCCTCGGCCCGGTCGCATTTCAAATGGGTTTTTGGCCCGGACTGGGCGTCGTGCTTATTTGCTTCGGCGTGATGCTGATCGGGGGCGGGATCGTTTATCAAATCGCGAAAGCGCCGTCGAGCGGCGGGAAACCATCTTTCGAGGATCGCGCCTATAGCGCGTGCGTAGAACCGAAATACGAGCTTCCAGAATGGTTGCAGGTCCTATGGTGGATCGTCGCTGTCCCTGCTTTTTTTGCAGGATTTGCACCGGCATTTGACCTGTGTGTTTTTGGAACGGGAGGTTTGCTGCTCATATTTACGTGCATCTACAACAAGGCGAAAACCGGTTTGTGGTGGCCAGGAGCCAAGTGGAATGCTGCAAAAGAGAGCGACTAAGGCCGCCTCAGTTGGAGCGGCATCTTTCATTTTCATCTCCACGATGACTTCCGCTGTTGGCCCAAGGCAGACGTTCATCCAGACCAGATTCCAGGTCCGTTTTGCCGTAAGCGGACCGCGCCTTCCATGAGCCCCCGCCCCTACGCCCTTCGCATCAGCTTGAGCGACGCCGCCAGCCGCAGGCTGCGCTTGCCGGCCAGCGCGATGCCTTCGAGCTCGCCGCTGTCTTCCGTGCAGGTTCCGGAGAAACCGATCCCGACCTCATAGCCGCCAAAGACAGGGTTCTCGCCTTTCGCCGGCGTATGCTCCTGGTTCAGAATCTCGCCCTTCCAGCGGCCGTCCGCCGACGAGTACGAGCCGAGATAGTAGAAGAAGGCATCGCCACCAAGAATGCGGCCGTCGATCAGGAGCATGACGCCGGACAATCCCGCATCGACGCCGTCGAGCGCGCGCAGGCCCATCCCGTAGAGTCCGTTGGCGATGCCGCCGGGACCGACCTCTCCGCTCGGCGGCAGCGCCTCGTCGTCGAGCGGCGTGAGGTTGGCCCAGAATTTTGCGCCCGGCATGGTGTTCGCGCCGCCCTCGAGACGGATCTGGTTGCCGAAGAGCCGCCCGCGTGCGCCGATCGCGGCGACATCGGCGCCCATCAACGGCTTGTAGTTCGGATCCAGATTATGCCGCTCGGTGATGACCTCGGCGACGATCTCGCCGCCCTGTTCGACATAGGTGCCAAGATGCGCGAAGCCCGAATTGCCGCCCAGCATCTTGCCGTCATGCAGGCACATGATGCTGCGGCCGAACGCATCGTTGACGCCGTATTCAACCTTGTAGAGTCCATCCAGCAACGCACTAAGTCCACAAAATCAGAAAGGAATCGGAAGGCTACCTAGCACTGCCGCCGCACCTAGGCCATCCGGCTTTTCCGCGCAGGGGCGCGCCCCAACCCCTTCGCCGCACGATGCCATCATGCCCCTGTTTTGCCCGACGGGTCAATCGAATTTTCGTAAAATCCGCAATCTTGCAATTTCAACAACTTGGCTACTGTGTATGGGGTTGTTTTCGATTTTCTTCATGTGTGCGGCCCCGGATGGCTTTCGAACCAACCCGGGCAAGCCTGCGACGAAAGCGGCATGGACCAGAGGGAACCGACAGCCGAGCAACAGGTCGCAGCGATTATCGCCAGCGCGGCGAAGCAACCGCTGCTCGACGCGGCCTTCGAAATATGGTGCCGCCGCTACCGGCTCCCCCCC
>NZ_AKIY01000097.1 GCF_000282615.1 Bradyrhizobium sp. YR681
TGACGATGTGGTTACGGGGCCGCGCTGAAACTTCAATTTCGGACAACGCGACAGCCTAATCCCCCGCCTTCAGCCGGTAGCCAATGCCCGTCTCCGTCAGCACATATTGCGGCCGTTCCGGATCGGCCTCGATCTTCTGGCGAAGCTGGCGGACGTAAACCCGCAGATATTGCGCGTCGGTCAGTTCGTCCCAGAGCTCCTTGAGCAGGAAGCGATGGGTCAGCACCTTGCCGGCGTGCTGCACCAGCACGCGCAGGAGGTCGTATTCCTTCGGCGACAGTTTGACGTCGCGCTCGCCGACCTTGACGATGCGACGGACCAGATCGACCGAGAGATCACCGGTGCGGAACACGGGGCGTTCGCCCTGCACCTGGAGCTGGTGCCGCAACGCGGCGCGCAGGCGGGCCAAAAGCTCATCCATGCCGAACGGCTTGGTCAGGTAATCATCGGCGCCGAGATCGAGCGCTTGCACCTTGCCGGCCTCGTCGCCGCGGCTCGACAGCACCACGATCGGCACGGCTTCATTGCGGGCGCGGATGGTGCGCAGCAGCTCATGGCCCTGGATGTCGGGCAGGCCGAGATCGAGAATGATCAATGCGGGCTCCTCGGCCAGCTTTTCCAGCGCTGTCTTGCCGTTCGGCGCCTCCAGGATCTCGTAGCCTTGCGTCGTCAGCCCCATCCGCAGCAATTTTCGGATCGGCGGCTCGTCGTCGATCACCAGAACCTTGATCGGAGCAGCACTCATGCGGCGGTATCCAATGCATGGGTCTGCGCCGGGATGGGCAGACGGATGGTGAGGACCGCGCCGCTGCGGTCACTGCGGTTGGCGGCCGAGATCGACCCGCGCATGGCCTCGACGAAGCCGCGGGAGATCGCGAGCCCGAGCCCGGTCCCCGGACGGACATGATCGCCCTTCTGCGCGCGATAAAACTTGTCGAACACGCTCTCGAGCTCATCGGGCGGAATGCCCCCGCCTTCGTCGGCAATCTGGAGAACCACCTGATCCCGCTCGCGCTGGCTCTTGATCGAGATGGTGGTTTCCGCCGGTGAATATTTCGCTGCGTTATCGAGCAGGTTGAACAGCACCTGCTCGAACAGCACCGCATCCAGCTGAAGCATCGGCAGATCGGCCGCCAGCACCAGCTCCACCTTGTGAGCGGTGAGGATCTTGCTCGCGCGCCGCAGCGCGCTGCCGACGATCTCGCCGAGATCGTGCAATGCCGTATTGGGCACGATGGCGCCGGACTCGAGCTTGGTCATGTCGAGCAGATTGGCGATGAAGCGGTTGAGCCGCTCGGATTCGTCGATCACAGTCGCGAGCAAATCGCGCTTCTCGGTATCAGACAAGGCACCGGCGAGATCGCGCATGGTCGAGGCGGCGCCCAGCACGGAGGCGAGCGGCGTCTTCAGGTCGTGCGAGATCGAGGTCAGCAGCGCCGAGCGCAAGCGTTCGGATTCGACGGTGCGCTTGACCCGGTCCATGTCCTCGACCAGCAGCACGCGCTCGATCGCCAGCGCTCCCTGGTCGACCAGTGCGTCCAACAGCCGGCGCTGGTCCGGCGTCAGCAGCGGACCGGTGCGGTCATTGTCGATGCCGATGACGCCGATCGGCCCGCGCCCGGTGCGCATCGGCAGGAACAGCCGCTTCGCACCCGGCAGCGTGTCCGAGCCGCGGCCGGCGGGGCGATCATTGCTCCAGGCCCAGTTGGCGGCGGCAAGATCGGCCTGGTCGAGCTCATCCTCGGGCGGGTAGCCGGACTTCACCGTGAGCAGGCCGTCCTCCGGCAGCAGCAGCACCACGCGAACCTTCAGCATCAGCGCAGTCTGATATGCGGTCGCCCACAGCACGTCGTCGAGCGTCGCCGTGCCGGCGAGCTTGCGGCTGAAGGCATAGAGCTGCTCGGTCATCCGGATCCGGCCAATTGCGGTATCGGCCTGCGTGCGCACGCGCGCCGCAACATTGGAAACGATCATCGCCACCACCAGGAACAGGACGAAGGCGGCCACGTTGGTCGGATCGGTGATCGTGAAAGTGTAGATCGGCGGCAGGAAGAAGAAATTGTAGGACAGCGAGGCCGCGACGGTGGCGAGTAGCGACGGCCACAGGCCGTACCGCACCGCGACCGCCACCACCGCCGTCAGCAGCACGAGATCCACGTTCTCGATGCCGAATCGCGGCTGAAGCAGCTCGGCGGCGCCGAGACCGAGCAGGACGACGCCGAGCGCCTTCAAATAGGGCCACGGATTGAACGGGTCGGATCGCGCGGCGGTCTGCACCGCCGCCTTGGGCGCCGCCTCTCCGGAAAGCCCGTCGCCCGGGATGACGTGAACGCTGATATTGCCGGCACGACTCACCAGATCATGCACGACGGAGCCGCGCGTCATCTCGAACCAGCGCGAACGCGTCGACTTGCCGATCACGATCTGGGTGACGTTGTTGCCCTGTGCGAAACTGATGACGTCGTCGGCGATGCGGCGGCCGACGGCCGGAATGGTCAGCGCTTCGCCGCCCAGCGATTCCGCGAGCCGGAGCGTATCGGCAAGGCGATCGCGCTCCTCGTCGGACAATTGCAGGGATCGCCGCGTCTCGATCGAGATCGCGGTGAACGGTGCATGCAGCCGGTCGGCCAGCCGCTTGGTGTAGCGCACGAGCCCGGCCGCGCGCGGATCCTCGCTGACGCAGACCAGGATGCGCTCGCCCGCGGCCCAGGGGCCGGCGATGGCGTTGGCCTGCATGTGGGTGAGAAGCTGCTCGTCGACCCGTTCGGCCGTGCGGCGCAGCGCCAGTTCGCGCAGCGCGGTCAGATTGCCGGGCGAAAAATAATGCTCCAGCGCCCGCTCGGCCTGCCTGGGGACATAGACCTTGCCCTCCTTCAGCCGCTGGATCAGATCATCGGGCGTGAGGTCGATCAGCTCAATCGCGTCGGCCTGGTCGAACACCGAATCCGGTACGGTCTCGCGCACCCGGACATGGGTGATCTGGGCGACGACGTCGTTCAGGCTCTCGATATGCTGGATGTTGACGGCGGTGTAGACGTCGATGCCGTGGGAGAGCAGCTCCTGGACGTCGAGATAGCGCTTGGGATGGCGGCAAAGGGGCGCGTTGGTGTGGGCAAGCTCGTCGACCAGCGCAATTTTCGGACGGCGCGCGATCACCGCGTCAAGGTCCATCTCCTCGACGGTCTGGCCGCGGTAATCGAGCCGCTTGCGCGGGACGATTTCGAGCCCCCTCACCAGCGCCTCGGTCTCGGCGCGGCCATGGGTCTCGACGAAGCCGACCACGACATCGACCCCCGCCTTGCGCTTGGCGTGAGCGCTTTGCAGCATCTCATAGGTCTTGCCCACGCCGGGGGCTGCGCCGACGAAAATCTTCAACTTGCCGTTCGCACTCTCCTCCCGGCGCGCTGCTTCCAGCAGCGCCTCGGGCGACGGACGTTGTTCGGGATCGCGGCGCTCTCGGACCATTTTGCCAATATAATCATCTGAGCGCCGCGAGCCTAGACCACTACTTTGCGGCTGTGCGATCGAGCGCGAGGTTCAGCGCCAATACGTTAACGCGGGGTTCGCCAAGCAGACCGAGCAGACGGCCCTGGACGTTGGAGTCCACGAGCTGCTTCACCGCGTCTTCCGGCATGTTCCGGGCCTTGGCCACGCGCGGTATCTGGAATTGCGCGGCTTCCGGGGAGATGTCGGGGTCGAGGCCGCTGGCCGAGGTGGTGACCAGATCGACCGGGACGGCGGCGCCCGGATTTTCCGCTTTCAGCTTGTCCACATCCTCCTTCAGCCGGTCGGCCAGCGCCTTGCTGGTCGGGCCGAGATTGGAGCCGCCCGAATTGGCGGCGTTGTAGGGCGCCGAAACCGTCTTGGTCGAATCGTTCGGGTCCGGCGCCAGCGTCGCCGAGGGACGGCCGTGGAAGTACTTGTCGTCCTTGAACTCCTGCCCGATCAGGGCGGAGCCGACCACCTTGCCGTCGCGCTCGATCAGGCTGCCCTGCGCCTTGGCGGGGAAGATCGCGCCGGCAATGCCGGTCATCGCGAGCGGATAGGCCAGTCCCGTGATGGCGGTGAGCACCAGCAACAGAACGATGGCGGGGCGGATTTCTCTGAGCATGTGTTTTCTCCTATTTCTTTCGTCATTGCGAGCGAAGCGAAACAATCCAGGGTTTCTCCGCGGGTGCAGTCCGGATTGCTTCGTCGCTTCGCTCCTCGCAATGACGGGGGGTTAGGCCAGGTGCAAGGCGACAACGACGAGGTCGATCGCCTTGATGCCGATGAAGGGAATGACGATGCCGCCAAGACCGTAGATCAGGAGGTTCCGGCGGAGCAGCGCGCCGGCACCGACCGCGCGGTAGGCGACGCCCTTCAATGCCAGCGGGATCAACCCGATGATGACAAGCGCATTGAAGATGATCGCCGACAGGATGGCGCTCTGCGGGCTCGACAGGTTCATGACGTTGAGTACGTTGAGCTGCGGATAGAACGCCAGGAACATCGCCGGGATGATCGCAAAATACTTCGCGACGTCGTTGGCGATCGAGAAGGTCGTCAGCGCACCGCGCGTCATCAGCAGTTGCTTGCCGATCTCGACCACCTCGATCAGCTTGGTCGGGTTGGAATCGAGATCGACCATGTTGCCGGCCTCGCGCGCGGCCTGCGTGCCGGTATTCATGGCGACACCGACGTCGGCTTGCGCCAGCGCGGGCGCGTCGTTGGTGCCGTCGCCGCACATCGCCACAAGCTTGCCCTTGGCCTGCTCGTCGCGGATCAGCTTGAGCTTGTCCTCGGGGGTCGCCTGCGCCAGGAAGTCGTCGACGCCGGCTTCCGCGGCGATCGCGGCCGCGGTCATCGGATTGTCGCCGGTGATCATGACAGTGCGGATACCCATGCGGCGCAGCTCGGCGAAGCGCTCACGGATGCCGCCCTTCACGATGTCCTTGAGCTGGATGACGCCGAGCAGCTTGCCGTCCCTGGCGACCGCGAGCGGCGTGCCGCCGGCCTTGGCGATCTCATCCGCGATGGTCTGGATCTCGCGACCAACGTCCGACAATGTCATCGGCTGGATGGCGCGCGCGGTGTTGCCGGAGGCAACAGCCAGCGGCGCACCGCCGCCGACATAGTTGAGCATGGCATCGACCGCGCCTTTGCGGACCGACGAGCCGCCGGCATCGACACCGCTCATGCGGGTCTGCGCCGTGAACGGGATGAAGGTGGCGCCAAGCTCGGCCATGTCACGGCCGCGGATGCCGTATTTCTCCTTCGCCAGCACGACAATGGAGCGGCCTTCCGGCGTCTCGTCGGCGAGCGAGGCGAGCTGAGCTGCGTCCGCCAGCTCCTGCTCGGTGACGCCGCGCACGGGACGGAACGCCGTCGCTTGGCGGTTACCGAGCGTGATGGTGCCGGTCTTGTCGAGCAGCAGCGTGTCGACGTCGCCGGCCGCTTCCACCGCGCGGCCGGACATCGCCAGCACGTTGAAGCGCACCAGGCGGTCCATGCCGGCGATACCGATCGCCGACAACAGCGCGCCGATCGTGGTCGGGATCAGCGTCACGAACAGCGCCACCAGCACGACCACCGAGATCGAGCCGCCAGCGTAAGCCGCATAGCTCGGAATGGTGACCGTGGCGAACACGAAGATGATGGTGAGGCCGGCGAGCAGGATGTTGAGCGCGATCTCGTTCGGCGTCTTCGCGCGCTCGGCGCCTTCGACCAGCTTGATCATGCGGTCGATGAAGGTCGACCCCTGGGCTGCCGTGATGCGGACGCGGATCCAATCGGATAGCACCTGCGTGCCTCCGGTCACCGCCGAGCGGTCACCGCCGGACTCGCGAATGACGGGCGCGGATTCGCCGGTGATGGCGGCCTCGTTGACGGAAGCCACGCCTTCGATCACCTCGCCGTCCGAGGGAATCGTATCGCCGGCTTCCACGAGCACGATGTCGCCGACCTTGAGGCTTGTGCCCGGCACCAGCTTGAACGCCTGACCGGCGCCGCTCAGGAGCTTGGCCTGGCTCTCCGTGCGGGTCTTGCGCAGCGATTCCGCCTGCGCCTTGCCGCGGCCTTCGGCGACTGCTTCGGCGAAATTGGCGAACAGCACCGTGAACCAAAGCCAGAGGATGATCTGGAATGTGAAGCCAAGGCCGCTACCGCCCGTGACGACGTCGCGCAGAAAGACCACGGTGGTGAGCGCGGCCACGATCTCGACCACGAACATCACGGGGTTCTTGATCATCAGCCGCGGGTCGAGCTTGGTGAAGGACGCGCTGATCGCGGGCAGCACGATTCTGGGATCGAGCATTGCCGACATCGGGGCGCGTTTTTGCAGTTTCATCGTATCCATGGAGGTCACTCCAACCAATCAGAAGACGTTACCGGCGTTCATCGCGAGATGCTCGACGATGGGGCCGAGCGCGAGTGCCGGGAAAAAGGTCAGGCCGCCGATGATCAGGATCACGCCGACGACGAGGCCGACGAACAGCCCACCCGTGGTCGGGAACGTGCCGGCCGACGGGGGAATGGACTTCTTGGCGGCAAGCGAGCCCGCAATCGCCATCGCCGGGACGATCATGAAGAAGCGGCCGACGAACATCGCGCTGGCGAGCGTGAGGTTGTAGAACAAGGTGTTGCCGGTCAGGCCCGCGAAGGCCGAGCCGTTGTTGCCGGTCGCCGAGGTGTAGGCATAGAGCACCTCGGTGAAGCCATGCGGCCCGGCATTCGCCATCGAGGCCACCGCCGCCGGATAGACCACACCGACCGCGGTCCAGCCGAGATACATCAGCGGCAGCACCAGGATCGCGAGCATCGCCATCTTGACCTCGCGCGCCTCGATCTTCTTGCCGACATATTCCGGCGTGCGGCCGACCATCAGGCCGGCGACGAAGATCGCGAGAACGACGAACAACAGCATGCCGTAGAGGCCGGCGCCAACGCCGCCGATGATGATCTCGCCGAGTTGCATGTTGATCAGCGGGATCATGCCGCCGAGCGCGGTGAAGCTGTCATGCATCGCATTGACCGCGCCGCAGGAGGCGGCCGTGGTGATCACGGCGAACAGCGAGGACGCCACGATGCCGAAGCGGACCTCCTTGCCCTCCATGTTGCCGCCGGTCAGGCCGAGCGCGTGCATGGTTGAGGTGCCGTTGGCTTCGGCCCAATAGGTGACGGCGACGCCGGCGACGAACAGCACGCCCATCACGGCCAGGATCGCCCAGCCCTGGCGCTGGTTGCCGACCATGCGGCCGAACACGTTGGTGAGTGCGGCACCGAGCGCGAAGATCGACAGCATCTGGATGAAGTTCGACAGCGCGGTCGGGTTCTCGAAGGGATGCGCAGCGTTGGCATTGAAGAAGCCGCCGCCATTGGTGCCGAGCATCTTGATCGCGACCTGCGAGGCGACCGGGCCGACCGCGATGGTCTGCTTGGCGCCCTCGAGCGTGGTGGCCTCGACATAGTCACCCAATGTCTGCGGCATGCCCTGCGAGACCAGGAACAGCGTGTAGACCACGCAGATCGGCAGCAGCACATAGAGCGTGCAGCGGGTGACGTCGACCCAGAAATTGCCGACGGTGCGCGCCGAGGCGCGCGAGAAGCCGCGGATCAGGGCCACCGCGAGTGCGATGCCGGTGGCCGCAGACAGGAAGTTCTGGTGCGTCAGGCCGAGCATCTGCACGAGATAGGAGATCGTGCTTTCGCCGCCGTAGTTCTGCCAGTTGGTGTTGGTGATGAAGGAGATCGCGGTATTGAAGGACAGATCCTCCGCAACCGCGCCCTGCCCGGCCGGATTGAACGGCAGCACGGCCTGCAGCCGCATCACGCCGTAGATGATCAGGAAGCCGCCGACATGGAACAGCAGCATGGAGACCGTGTAGGTCATCCAATGCTGCTCGCGCTTCTCGTCGACGCCGGAAAACCAGTAGATGCCGGCCTCGATGGGGCGCAGCACCGGCGACAGGAACGTCCGCTCGCCGTTGAAAACGCGCGTCATGTACCAGCCGAGCGGTTTTGTGAGCGCGACGATGATGACGCAGAACAGAATGATCTGGAGCCAACCGATCATGGTCATGGAATCAACCCTTCAGGCTTGGTGCCCGGCGCAGCAGCGGCAGGAGCACCGTCAGCAGGCAGGCGACGAGCAAGGCGTCCGCCAGCAGCAATTCGACAAGCAGCAGCACGGCTCAGAACCTCTCGGGCCGCAGCAGCGCATAGGTGAGGTAGATCAGGAGACCGAACGAGACGGTGCCGGCGAGCGCATAATCGAAGATCATGGTCCGCTCCCTCACAGCCGTTCGCAGGCATAGGTGTAGCCGATCGCAAGGGCGAAAAAGACGAAGCCCAGCGCCAGCATCAGAATGTCCATCATGGGATTGCTCCTCGTTGCGCCCGATCCGGCGCAACCTTTTCTCGGGGACCCGGCGGAGCTCGTGGAGGAAACGCAACACAGTTCCACGGCACCAGGCGGGACTTTCGACCGTGCTGAAGTGCCACCCCGCGCATAGGTTTTCGAGACGAGGGCTATGGCGAAGATATAGGAATCTCATAAAGGCCGAGGCTTGGTTGCCGGACGACGCTCGCGGGGCATCCGCGCCGGCCCGGCCTTCGCCGGGGCGCGTGGAGCATGGCGCACCACCCTGCCTCCTCCCCTGCCCATTTATGAAAACCCTATATTTTCCGCCCCCTCCCCATCTCGTTTTCAAATGCCCTTCAGGCGATCTTGAAGAGGCCGGCCGACTGACCGACGCCACCTCCAGGAGGCCTGACTTGACCACCGCCGCCCTCCGACACGACGCCCCTCCGTCACTTGGCGACCGCTTGCGCAATGCGCATGGAATGACGCGACCGTTGATGCTCGAGATCATCGACAAGTCCTGCCGGCGCTTCCCGTCGCTCGGCCAGAGCGGGCGCACGGCACGTGTCATGCGCCTGATCGATGCCGAGGCCTGGACCGACGCGGCGCTGGCATTGATGGAGCTCGAGCTGCCGATGTGGCGGGGCGGCGC
>NZ_AKIY01000098.1 GCF_000282615.1 Bradyrhizobium sp. YR681
GAGCCGTCAGGCGCGTTTGGCCTATCGTGGCGGCGAGGTCGGTTCCACCGCCGGGGTCGCCCCCGGCTTCGTGCAGGGCAATCTGGCGATCCTGCCGGCGGAATACGCCAGCGCCTTTCACCGCTTCTGCCAGCTCAACCCGAAGCCGTGCCCGATCATCGGCATGTCCGATGTCGGCAGCCCCCATATCCCGGCACTTGGCGCCGATCTCGACATCCGTACCGACGTTCCCCGCTACCGCGTCTGGCGCGACGGCGAAGTCGTGGACGAGCCGACCGACGTCACCAGCTACTGGCGCGACGATCTCGTGACCTTCGTGCTCGGCTGCTCCTTCTCGTTCGAGGAGGCGCTGCTCGACGAGGGCATGCCGATCCGCCACATCGAGCAGAACGTCCGCGTGCCGATGTACCGCACCAACATCGCATGCGGCGAGGCCGGTCCGTTCGCCGGACCCATGGTGGTGTCGATGCGTCCGTTCAAGCCGGCCGATGCGATCCGCGCGGTGCAGATCACCTCGCGCTATCCGGCCGTGCACGGCGCGCCGGTGCATCTTGGTCATCCGCACCTGATCGGTATCAAGGACATCGCCAAGCCCGACTATGGTGATCCCGTGCCGGTCGCCGATGACGAGGTCCCGGTGTTCTGGGCCTGCGGCGTCACGCCGCAATCGGTGATCAACGCCGCGAAGGTGCCGTTCGCGATCACGCATTCGCCCGGCCTGATGCTGGTGACGGATCTGAAAAACAGGACCATGGCCGTGATTTAATGGGCAGCTTTTGCTGCTTCTTCAGGCTTTACGCTATCTGCCAATCGCTTCATTCGATACGCGCAATTCAGTAACAGGGGACTTTGCCCATGACGATCACTCGCCGCGACGTTCTGCTCGGAGCCACTGCCACCGCCGCATTGATGCCGCTCGCTGCGCGCGCGCAAACCAACGAAGTGGTGATCGGCGCCACCTATCCGTTGTCGGGCTCGGGCGCCCAGGTGGGCGTCGACGCGCAGCGCGCGTTCGAGACCGCGGTCGATATCATCAACAACGACCAGGACTTCGATCTTCCGCTGGCAAAGGGCCTGGGTCTTCCCGGCCTCGGCGGTGCCAAGATCCGTCTCGTCTACGCCGACACGCAAGGCGACCCGCAAAAGGGGCGCGCCGAAGCCGAGCGCCTGATCACGCAGGAAAAGGTCTGCGCCATCCTCGGATCCTATCAAAGCGCGGTCGCCGTCACGATCAGCCAGATCTGCGAACGTTACCAGACCCCGTTCCTGTCGGCGGACAACTCCTCGCCGAGCCTGCATCGCCGCGGCCTGAAGTATTATTTCCGCGCCTCGCCGCATGACGAGATGTTCTCGGCCGGGATGTTCGACTTCCTCGATGCGATGAAGAAGAAGGGTGCCAAGGCCGACACGCTGGCGCTGTTCCACGAAGACACGATCTTCGGCACCGACTCCGCCAATGCCCAGACCAAGCTCGCGACCGAGCGCGGCTACAAGATCGTCGCCGACATCAAGTACCGCGCCAACTCGCCGTCTCTGTCGGCCGAAGTCCAGCAGCTCAAGGCCGCCAATGCCGACGTGCTGCTGCCCTCGAGCTACACCACCGACGGCATCCTGCTGGTCAAGACCATGGCCGAGCTCGGCTACAAGCCGAACGCGATCGTGGCGCAGGCCGCCGGTTTCTCCGAAAAGGCTCTCTATGACGCGGTCGGCGACAAGCTCGAAGGCGCGATCACCCGCGGCAGCTTCTCGCTCGATCTCGCCGCCAAGCGGCCGATGGTCGGCAAGATCAACGACCTGTTCAAGGCGAAGTCGGGCAAGGACCTCAACGACAACACCTCGCGGCAGTTCATGGCTATGATCATCATCGCGGACGCCATCAACCGCGCCAAGTCCACCGACGGCGAGAAGATCCGCGACGCGATGGCAGCAACCGAAATTCCGGGCGAGCAGACCATCATGCCCTGGAAGCGCGTCAAGTTCGACGACATGGGCCAGAACAACGACGCCGATCCGGTGCTGCTGCAATATGTCGGCGGCAAGTTCGTCACCATCTTCCCGTCGCAGGCGGCGGTTGCCGATGCGATCTGGCCGATGAAGTAAGCGACCAGGTTGCGGGCGGGGGACGAAGCAACGTGACAGCCGAAACCATTATCCAAAGTCTTGCGAGCGGCCTCTTGATGGGGCTGCTCTACGGACTGATCGCCGTTGGCCTGGCTTTGATCTTCGGCCTGATGGACGTCGTCAACTTCGCCCATGGCGAGTTCCTGATGCTCGCGATGTACGTGACGTTCTTCCTGTTCACGTTCTTCGCGATCGATCCGCTGCTGTCGGCGCCACTGGCTGCCGCCGCCTTGTTTGTTCTGGGGGCGGTGGTCTATCTCGTGATCGTGCGGTTTGCGATGCGTGCCAAGGCCAATGTCGGCATGGTGCAGATCTTCGCGACCTTTGGCCTCGCGATCGTGATGCGCGGACTGGCGCAGCTGTTCTTCACGGCGGACTATCGCAGCGTCCCCAACTCGTGGCTCGGCGGCAAGACGGTATCGGTCGCCGGAATCTTCCTGCCGCAGCCGCAGCTGTTCGGCGCGCTGGTCGCGATCGCCGCGTTCGGCGGGCTCTACCTCTTCATCAACCGCACCGATTTCGGCCGCGCGCTGGAAGCGACCCGTGAGGATCCCGGTGCGGTGGCCCTCGTCGGCATCGACAAGAACCGCGTGTTCGCGCTCGGCTGGGGCCTGGGAGCCGCGCTGGTTGGCCTCGCCGGCGCGATCATGGCGAGCTTCTTCTACATCTATCCCGACGTCGGCGCGTCTTTTGCGCTCATTGCCTATGTCACGGTGGCACTCGGCGGTTTCGGCAGCGTATTCGGAGCCTTTGCCGGCGGCATCATCGTCGGCCTGGTCGAAGCCACAACTGCGCTCGTGCTGCCGCCGTCACTGAAGTCGGTCGGCATCTATGCCGTCTATCTCCTCGTGGTCTTCGTCCGGCCGCGCGGCCTGTTCGGATCGATGTGAGATGGACAAGAGCTTCACAGAGCGGCGTCGCCGCGAACTCCTGGTTGCAGCTTCGCTGACGGTCGTCGCGGCGCTCGTGCCGTTGTTCATCAAGAACCCGAACGTCCAGAACATCATGATCTTGACGCTGATGTTCGGGGCGCTGTCGCAGAGCTGGAACATCCTGTCGGGCTATTGCGGGCAGATATCGCTCGGGCACGCTCTCTATTTCGGTCTGGGCGCCTATACCACCACGCTGCTGTTCACCAAGTTCGGCGTGCCGCCCTGGTTCGGGATGCTCGCCGGCGGCGCCATCTCCGCCTTGATCGCGATGGCGCTCGGCTATCCCTGCTTCCGCCTTGGCGGCCACTATTTTGCGATCGCCACCATCGTGATCGCCGAGATCGGCCTGCTGCTGATCCAGAACTGGGAGTGGGCGGGTGCGGCGCTCGGCATAGAGATGCCCGTGCGCGGCGACAGCTGGCTGAAATTCCAATTCGCCCGCAGCAAGCTGCCGTACTTCTATTTCGCGCTGGCGCTCGCCTGCATCGCCTGGTTCGTCACCTGGTTGCTGGAAGATTCCAAATGGGGCTATTGGTGGCGCGCGGTGAAGGACAATCCCGATGCGGCCCAGAGCCTCGGCGTGGTCGTGTTCGATTCCAAGATGGGAGCTGCGGCCGTCTCCGCCTTCCTGGTCGCGATCGGCGGCAGCTTCTATGCCATGTACGTGTCCTATATCGACCCGGGCAGCGTCATGGGCTTTCAGTTCTCGCTGCTGATGGCGTTGCCGGCGGTGCTGGGCGGCATCGGCACGCTGTGGGGGCCGCTGCTCGGCGCGATCATCCTGATTCCGCTCACCGAGCTGACGCGCTCCTATATCGGCGGCTCCGGCCGCGGCGTCGATCTCATCGTCTACGGCACGCTGATCGTCGTGATTGCGCTGGCGCGGCCGGAAGGTCTGATCGGGCTGTTCTCGCGCCGCAAGGGAGCCACACGATGACCGCGCTCCTCGAAACCCGTGGCGTCTGGCAGCGGTTCGGCGGCCTCGTCGCCAACAGCGACGTCTCGATCTCGGTCGGACGCGGCGAGATCGTCGGCCTGATCGGTCCCAACGGCGCCGGCAAGTCGACGCTGTTCAATCTCATCGCCGGCGTGCTGCCGCCGACGCAAGGGACGATCTGGTTCGACGGTGAGGACGTCACCAACATGCCGGCCGCGGAACGTTGCCAGCGCGGCGTCGGGCGCACCTTCCAGGTCGTCAAGAGCTTCGAGACCATGACCGTCATCGACAACGTCATCGTCGGTGCACTCGTGCGCAACACGGTGATGCGCGAAGCCCGCCGCAAGGCGCACGAAGTGCTGGAGTTCACCGGCCTTGCCGCCCGCGCCGACGTGCTCGCGAGCGACCTCGTGCCGGCCGAGAAGCGCCGCCTCGAAGTCGCGCGTGCGCTCGCGACCGAACCGAAACTGCTGCTGCTCGACGAGGTGCTCACCGGCCTGACGCCGACCGAGGCGCAGACCGGTGTCGCGCTGGTGCGCAAGGTGCGCGAGACCGGCGTGACCGTGCTGATGGTCGAGCATGTCATGGAGATCGTGATGCCGCTGGTCGACCGCGCCATCGTGCTCGACCTCGGCAAGGTGCTGGTCGAGGGCAAACCCACTGACGTCGTCCGCGATCCCAAGGTGATCAGCGCATATCTGGGAGATCGTCATGCTGTCGGTGCATGAAGTCACGACCGCCTATCAGGGCCTGGTCGCGATCTCCGCGGTCTCGATCGAAGTCCAGAAGGGCGAGATCGTCTGCGTCGCCGGCGCCAACGGTGCGGGCAAGTCGACGCTGCTCAAATCCATCGCCGGCGCCGAGCGTCCGCGCTCGGGCACCGTGACGTTCGACGGCAAGCGTCTCGACGGCATGGCGCAGCATCATATCACGGCCACCGGCATCGCCTATGTGCCGGAAAACCGCCGCCTGTTCCCGCGTCTTTCCGTGCGCGACAATTTGCGGCTCGGCAGCTATCTCTACCGCAGCGAAGCAAACCGCGAAGAGCCGCTCGATCTGGTCTTCAAGCTGTTCCCGCGCCTGTCCGAACGTCTCGAGCAGCGCGCCGAAACGCTGTCCGGCGGCGAGCAGCAGATGCTCGCCATCGGCCGTGCCCTGATGACGCGCCCGCGGCTGTTGATGCTGGACGAGCCCTCGCAGGGCATCATGCCGAAGCTGGTCGATGAGATTTTTCAGGCGGTGAAGCTGATCCGCGACTCCGGCATGACCGTCCTGATCGTCGAGCAGCGCATGGCCGAGTGCCTCGAGATCGCCGACCGCGCCTACATCCTGCAAACCGGTCGCGTGCTGATGCAGGGCCCGGCGGCCGAGATCAGGGGCAATCCGGACGTGCGCAAGGCGTATCTGGGGCTATAGCCGCACGCACAGTGCAGTAGCCCGGATGAGCGCAGCGATATCCGGGGCAAGTGGTCCCGCATGTCGCTTCGCTCATGCGGGCTACGATCGTCGCCACAACCTCCGTCATTGCGAGCGCAGCAAAGCAATCCAGAATCCCTCCGCGGAAAGACTCTGGATTGCTTCGCTACGCTCGCAATGACTGGGAGAGAGCCGGGCTAATGCTCGTGCCCGTGCTCCGGCAACGTCACGCCGAATACCTTCACCAGATCCGTCACCTGCTCCGGTGACAGGTACCGCGGGTTCATCCCGCGCAGCAGCAGATACAGCTTCGCCGTCTCCTCCAGCTCCTCGGTCGCGAATACCGCGGCCTCCAGCGTGTCGCCGGCGACGACCGGGCCGTGATTGGCGAGCAACACGGATGAATACTTCCCCGCCAGTCCCTTGATCGCATCCGCCACGGCGGGATCGCCGGGGCGATAATAGGGCACGAGCGCGGTGGCGCCGCATTTCATCAGATAATAGGCCGTCATCGGCGGCAGCACGGCGCGCGGATCGATTTCAGGGAGCATTGAGAGCGCAACCGAATGGGTCGAGTGGAGATGCACGATCGCACGCGCACTGCCGCGCGTGTCGTAGAGCGCATTGTGCAGCGGAACTTCCTTGGTCGGCGCATCCCCCGACACCAGCCGACCCTGGCCATCCAGCCGCGACAGTTTGGCGGGATCGAGGAAGCCGAGCGAGGCATTGGTCGGCGTCACCAGCCAGCCACCGTCGTCCAGCTTGACGCTGATATTGCCGGAGGAGCCCGGCGTCAGCCCGCGCTCGAACAGGGACCGTCCGAAGCGGCAGATATCCTCACGCAGCCGCGTCTCGTTGCGCGTTTCAGGTCTGGTGGCCGTCATGCCTGCTTGTCTCACGCTTTGGCAGCGCGGCCAAGCCGTGTTATTCGATCAGCGAGCCGCCGTAAGGGCGAGCCGTCCGGGAAACGTTCGCAAGACTAAGTTGAAGGGTCAGTTGCATGTCCGCCTCCACGTCACAAAATCAGCGTATCGCCGTCGTCGGGCTCGGCTCGATGGGATTTGGCATGGCGACCTCGCTGAAGCGCGCCGGTCACGCCGTCACCGGCTGCGATGTGTCGGCCGATGCCGTGGCCCGCTTCGTGCAGGACGGTGGCGCGGGTGCCAAGACGCCGGCCGAGGCGGCCAAGGGGGCCGATATCGTCGTCAGCGTCGTCGTCAATGCCGCGCAGACCGAAGCGATCCTGTTCGGCAAGGATGGTGCTGCCGAGACCATGCCGAAGGACAGCGTCTTCGTCTCCTCGGCCACCATGGATCCTGACGTGGCGCGGCGCCTCGCCAAACAGCTGGAAGCGACCGGCCGGCATTATCTGGATGCGCCGATCTCCGGCGGAGCGCAGCGCGCCGCGCAAGGCGAACTGACGATCCTTGCCTCCGGCAGCCCCGCCGCCTTCACAAAGGCGCGCCCGGCGCTCGATGCCATGGCCGCCAAGCTCTACGAGCTCGGCGATGCCGCCGGCCAGGGCGCCGCCTTCAAGATGATCAACCAGCTGCTGGCCGGCGTGCACATCGCTGCCGCCTCGGAAGCGATCGCGTTCGCGGCCAAGCAGGGCCTCGACATCCGCAAGGTCTACGAGGTGATCACGGCCTCTGCCGGCAATTCCTGGATGTTCGAGAACCGCATGCCGCACGTGCTCGACGGCGACTACACGCCGCGTAGCGCGGTCGAGATCTTCGTCAAGGATCTCGGCATCATCCAGGACATGGCGCGCAGCGCCAGGTTCCCGGTGCCGGTCTCCGCCGCAGCGCTGCAGATGTTCCTGATGACATCGGCCGCCGGCATGGGCCGCGATGACGACGCCTCGGTCGCGCGCATGTATGCGCAGGTCACCGGCGTCAAGCTTCCCGGCGACAAGTAAGCAAGAGGATTTCCAATGCCCCGTTTCGCCGCCAACCTCTCGATGATGTTCACCGAGGTGCCGTTCCTCGACCGCTTCGATGCCGCTGCGCAAGCCGGCTTCACCGCCGTCGAGTTTCTCTTTCCCTATGAGCATCCGGCCGAAGCGATCGGCGAGCGGCTCAAGCGCAACGGTCTGACCCAGGCGCTGTTCAATCTGCCGCCGGGCGACTGGAACGCCGGCGAGAAGGGCTTTGCGGCGCTCCCCTCGCGCTTCGCCGATCTCAAGGCGAGCCTCGAGACCGCGCTGCCTTACGCCAAGGCCACGGGCGTCAAGCGGTTGCATCTGATGGCCGGCATCGCCAATCGCGGCGAGCGCGTCGCCATCGAAGCCTTTTACAAAGCGGTGGCGTGGGCCGCGGAGTTCTTCGCGCCGCACGGCATCGACATCGTGATCGAGCCGATCAATGCCCGCAACGTGCCCGGCTACTTCCTCAACGATTTCGGCTTCGCGCGTGACCTGATCCAGGAGCTGCGGCTTCCGAACCTGAAACTCCAGTTCGATATCTATCACTGCGGGATCATCCATGGCGACGTCACCATGCGACTGCGCGAGATGATGCCGATCATCGGCCACATCCAGATCGCCAGCATCCCCTCGCGCAACGAGCCCGACGACGAGGAGCTGAACTATCCGTTCCTGTTCGCCGAGCTCGACCGGCTCGGCTATGCCGGCTTCGTCGGCTGCGAATACAATCCGCGCGGCAAGACCACCGACGGCCTGGCCTGGTTCAAGCCTTATGCGGGAGTGAAGCCGTGAGTCTTGCAGCAAGAATTTCTCTCGGCTGCATCGCCGACGACTATACCGGCGCCTCCGATCTCGCCAACACGCTGACGCGCGCGGGCCTGCGCACCGTGCAGACCATCGGCATACCCGCCGACGATCTGGCGCTGCCCGAGGTCGACGCCGTCGTGGTGTCCCTGAAGAGCCGCTCGATCGAGGCCGGCCTTGCGGTCTCGCGCTCACGCGCGGCAGATAAATGGCTGCGCGGCCGCGGCGCCAGCCATGTGCTGTTCAAGATCTGCTCGACCTTCGATTCCACGGACGCGGGCAATATCGGCCCGGTCATGGATGCGCTGCGCGCCGATTGCGGCGAGGGCGCCGTTCTGGTGACGCCGGCTTTCCCGGAGACGGGCCGCACCGTCTACCAGGGCAATCTTTTCGTCGGTGCCGTGCCGCTGAACGAGAGCCCGCTGAAGGACCATCCGCTCAACCCGATGCACGATTCCAACCTGGTTCGCGTGCTGGCGCGCCAGAGCACGACGCAAATCGGCCTCGTCGATCTCGCCACCGTCAGCCGCGGCGCAGACGCCGTGCGGGCGCGGCTGGCCGAACTCGCGGCCAAGGGCATTGGCGCTGCGATCATCGACGCCGTGTTCGACCGCGACCTCGAGACCATCGGCCTCGTGGCCGCCGAACATCGGCTGTCGGTCGGCGCCTCCGGCATCGGCCTTGGGCTGGCGCGGGCGCTGGTCTCGACGGGAAAGGTCAAGTCGGCTGCGGCGAGCGGCGACACCGGCGCTGCGGTCGGCGGACCGGCGGCGTGCCTGGCCGGAAGCTGCTCGCAAGCGACGCTCAAGCAGATCGCCAGCGCCGAAAAGGCCATGCCGGTGCTTCATCTCGACCCCGACCGTATTCTTACGGGAGCGGGCGAAGCGCAACGTGCGCTGGACTGGGCACGGCCCCTGCTGGCCAAAGGTCCGGTGCTGATCGCATCGAGTTCGACGCCGGATCAGGTCGCCGCGCTCCAGGCACGTCACGGCCGCGACGCAGCCGGGCATGCGATCGAGCAGGTGATGGCCGACATCGCGGAAAGCCTTGTAAAATCAGGCGTGCGGCGTCTGGTGGTCGCCGGCGGCGAAACGTCCGGCGCCGTCGTCGATCGGTTGAAGATCCCCGGGTTTCTCGTAGGAGTAGAAATCGCCGCGGGCGTTCCTGTGCTGCGTTCGGTCGGCACCGGAGGCGACATGCTGCTCGCGCTGAAGTCCGGCAATTTCGGTGGTCCGGAGTTTTTCTCGGATGCGCTTGGGCTCATGCGCTGAGCGCAGGGCATTCTTAGCTGCCTGTTCATCTCTTTCAGGCTCCGTACTCGTACGGAGTCGTAGTTAACATCCGATCAGTCGCTCTGTTGTCTGATGTCGACGTCGCTCCCTTTGGTTGATTCTTAAGACCTTCCGGACGCGCGCGCCCGCGCCAGCACAACGAGACCCGATTATGTTCGCTACCATTTCCATTCGTGCCAAGATCATCAGTGTCGTGGCGTTCCTGCTGGTCGCGATGGCCGGCATGGGTCTGCTCGCCGTCATGAAGATGCGGTCGATGAATGCCAACACCACCGACATCACGACCAGCTGGATGCCGAGCGTACGGGTGCTGGGTGACCTGCGCGCAGGCGTGATTACCTATCGCAACGTGATCCGCGAGCACATGCTCGCGGAGACGCTGGAAGAGAAGCTCGCGGCGGAGAAGACCCTCGCGACAGTGGTGGAGGCGAACACCAAATTCCGTCGCGCCTACGAACCGATGATCACGTCGCCGGAGGAACGGGCGCTCTACGCTGAATGGTCGAAGATCTGGGATGAGTACAAGAAGGGTACCCAGGACGTCATGGCGCTATCGCGCAAGGAGGCCGGCAAGGTCCCGCACGAGGCACATGAGCTGAACACCAAGACCGTCAACAAGATCGGACTTCAGGCCGACGAGGTCCTGCGCAAGGACATCGAGCTCAACACCAAGGGCGGCGATCAGGCCGCGCAGGATGCCGCCGACAGCTATTTCTATGCCTTCATGCTGGTCTCGATCATTCTCGGTGTTGCCGTCGTCATCGGCACCGGCGTCGGCTTCTACCTCGTCCACGACGTCTCCAGCGGCATCAACTCGATCGTCGAGCCGATGCAGGCGCTCGGCAAGGGCGACCTTTCCGCCGAAGTCCCCCATCGCGGCGAGAAGACCGAGATCGGCGCCATGGCCGACGTGCTCCAGGTGTTCAAGGAGGCGCTGATCGCCAAGAAGGCTGCCGACGAGGCCGCCGCTGCCGACGCCGAAGCCAAGATCGAGCGCGGCCGCCGCGTCGACAACATCACCCGCGAATTCGAGACCATGATCGGCGAGATCGTCCAGACCGTATCCTCGGCCTCGACCCAGCTGGAGGCCTCCGCCTCGACGCTGACCTCGACCGCCGACCGCTCCCAGCGGCTGGCGACCACGGTTGCCGGCGCATCGGAGGAAGCCTCGACCAACGTGCAGTCGGTGGCCTCGGCGACCGAGGAGATGGCTTCATCGGTCAGCGAGATCAGCCGCCAGGTGCAGGAATCGGCGCGGATGGCGGGCGACGCCGTCGGTCAGGCCCGATCCACCACCGAGCGCGTCAGCGAGCTCTCCAAGGCAGCCTCGCGCATCGGCGACGTCGTCGAGCTGATCAACACCATTGCCGGCCAGACCAACCTCCTGGCGCTCAACGCGACCATCGAGGCTGCGCGCGCAGGCGAAGCTGGTCGCGGCTTCGCGGTGGTGGCGTCCGAGGTGAAGGCGCTCGCCGAACAGACCGCCAAGGCGACCGGCGAGATCGGCCAGCAGATCTCAGGCATCCAGGCGGCGACCAACGATTCGGTCGGCGCCATCAAGGAGATCTCCTCGACCATCGAGCGCCTGTCCGAAATCTCCTCGGCCATCGCGGCCGCGGTGGAAGAGCAGGGCGCTGCGACACAGGAGATCGCCCGCAACGTTCAGCAGGCGGCGCAGGGCACCCAGCAGGTCTCCTCCAACATCACCGACGTGCAGCGCGGTGCCACCGAGACCGGCACCGCCTCCTCGCAGGTGCTGTCGGCCGCGCAGATGCTGTCGAACGACTCCAGCCGGCTCAAGACCGAAGTCAGCAAGTTCCTGACCAACGTCCGCGCGGCGTAAAGTCGCCCGGGCAGGTACCCGACTACGCAAGAGCGGCGCCATCGGCGCCGCTCTTTTGCTTTTGGCTCATGTCCTTGCGCGTGCTGACTTATTTTTCACGTGGGTCCTACGGTTCCAATTCTTTACGAGTTCCGAACACTGCGAACCTTAACTCGTCGCAGTGTTTTGGAGACCCAAATCGTGAAGCTGCTTTCATTTTCTGCCATTCGCTCCATCCAATTGAAGATTGCCCTGATCGCCGGCCTCTGCCTGGCGGTGACCTGCATCGTGCTGATCGGCTACGGCCTCTTCTCGACGCAGAGCATGAACCAGTACGTGACCCACGAGGTCATGAAGCTGGTCGACAATCAGACCAAGGAGAGCCTCATGAATCGGGCCTCCACCGAAGCCAACGCCATCAAGGCCGAGCTGGAGGTTGGGTTTGATGCGGCACGCACCATCGCGCATGCCTTCGCGACGCTGGCTGACGAGAAGACCGGCACGCCCATCGCGGCGCGGCGGACCCAGTTCAACGCGCTCCTGCGCCACGTGCTCGAGCTCAACCCCGCCTTCAACGGCACCTACTCGGCCTGGGAGCCCGGTGCCCTGGACGGCGACGATGCGACATTCAAGGGCCGCAAGGAGGCGGGGTCGGACAACACCGGTCGCTTCCTGCCGTACTGGACTCGCAACGCCAGCGGCGCCATCGCCGTTCAGCCGCTCGTCGAATACGACAGCAGCGAGCGGCATCCCAACGGCCTCGTGAAGGGTGCCTGGTACATCAATCCGAACACCACGGGTAAGGAAAACATCCTGGGCCCGTTGCCCTACATCGTTCAGGGCAAGGCCGTCTTCCTCGCGACCATGTCGGTACCGGTCATGATCGACGGCAAATTCCGCGGTGTCGCCGGCGCCGACTACAATCTCGATTTCGTGCAGAAGCTTGCCGTGAAGATGAACGGCTCGCTGTTCGAGGGCAAGGGCAAGGTCGCGATCCTCAACGACACCGGGCTGATCGTCGCCAACAGCGCCAACCAGGACGTGATCGGCAAGAACGCGCCGGAAGCCGATCCGCGCTGGAGCGAAAGCCTCGCCATCGTCAAGGCCGGCAAGGGCGCGGTGCAGGATGATCCCAAGTTTGCCAACATCGACATCTATGCGCCGATGCGCTTCGGGCTCACCGAGAACGCCTGGTCGGTCGTGATCTCGATCCCTCGCGACGTGGTGCTGGCGTCCGCACGGCAACTCGATGCCTCGCTCGGTGCCCGTGCGACCTCCAACACATTCTGGCAGCTCGGCGTCGGCCTGGTCATCGTGCTGGCGGCGATCTTCCTGATCTCGTTCGCCGCACGCAAGATCGCGCGGCCGATCCAGGATTGCGCGAATTTCGCCGACGGCATCGCCAAGGGCGATTTCAACCAGCAGCTCGAGATCGAGCAGGCCGACGAGGTCGGCAGGCTCGCGACGTCGCTGAGGTCGATGCAGGGCGACATCAAGCGCGGCATCGAGCAGCGCGCCCAGGACCAGGCGACGGCCGATCGCGAGCGCCGGCGGGCGATGAACGAGCTGGCGGACAGCTTCGAAGCCTCGGTCGGCGGTATCGTGGAGACGGTGTCGACGGCGTCCGGTGCTCTGGAATCCTCGGCCGGAACGCTCAGCTCGACGGCCGAACGGGCGCAACAGTTGACCAAGGTGGTCGCTGCTGCGTCGGACCAGGCATCGGGCAATGTGCAGTCGGTCGCCTCGGCGACGGAGGAGATGGCCTCCTCCATCGGCGAGATCAGCCGTCAGGTGCAGGAATCCGCGCGGATGGCGAGCGATGCCGTCGGCCAGGCCCGCGCCACCACCGAGCGGGTCAGCGAGCTCTCCAGAGCGGCCGCCCGCATCGGCGATGTCGTCGAGCTGATCAACACCATCGCGGGCCAGACCAACCTGCTGGCGCTCAACGCGACCATCGAGGCGGCGCGCGCAGGCGAGGCCGGCCGCGGCTTCGCCGTGGTCGCCTCCGAGGTGAAGGCGCTGGCCGAGCAGACTGCGAAGGCAACCGGTGAGATCGGCCAGCAGATCTCCGGCATCCAGGTCGCGACCAACGACTCGGTCGGCGCGATCAAGGAGATCTCCTCGAGCATCGAGCGCCTGTCGGAAATCTCCTCGGCGATCGCAGCGGCGGTGGAAGAGCAGGGCGCGGCCACGCAGGAGATCGCACGCAACGTCCAGCAGGCGGCGCAGGGCACC
>NZ_AKIY01000099.1 GCF_000282615.1 Bradyrhizobium sp. YR681
GCTCGCAATGACGGGGATAGGCCTTTGCATCGCTCACAGGAGTGGTGGGAGGCGAGGAATGAACAGAGGAAGTTTGTAGATGACCGGACCCGAGACCCTCGACGTCGCGCGTGATGCGATCTGGACCATTGTGATCGTGTCGTCGCCGCTGATGGTGGTCGGCCTCGTGGTCGGCGTCGTCGTGTCGCTGTTCCAGGCGCTGACGCAGATCCAGGAGCAGACGCTGATCTACGTGCCGAAGATTTTGGCCATCTTCGCCACGATGCTGTTGGCGTTGCCGTTCATGGCCGACGCGCTCCATTCCCACATGCTGCGGATCTCGTCGCGAATCATCGGCGGCTGAGGCACAATGCGCCCACCATGCGCATCGACGTCTCGCTGCTGCCGGCGCTCGCCGCCTCCTTCATGCTCGCCTTCGCCCGGGTGGGCGCGATGGTGATGCTGTTGCCGGGGCTCGGCGAGACCAACATCCCGACGCGGATCAAGCTGTCGATCGCGCTGCTGCTGACGCTCATCATTCTGCCGCTGCACCGGAGCGCCTATCAGGTCGACATGGGCTCGCTCGCCCCGCTGCTGGTCCTGATGCTGCATGAGATCGTGATCGGCATCGTGCTGGGTGCCACCGCGCGCGTGACGCTGTCGGCGCTCCAGGTCGCCGGTGCCGTGATCGCCCAGCAGATGGGACTCGGCTTCGTCACCTCGGTCGATCCGACGCAAGGACAGCAGGGCGTGCTGGTCGGCAACTTCCTGACCATGCTGGGGGTGACGCTGCTGTTCGCCACCGACAGCCATCATCTGGTGATCGCCGCGCTGAACGACAGCTACGCGATCTTCTCGCCGGGCGAGACCGTGTCGAGCGGCGATGTCGCGTCGCTGGCGACGCGCGCCTTCGCCGCCGCGTTTCGCCTCGGCCTGCAACTCTCCGGGCCATTCCTGGTGTTCGGCCTCGTCTTCAACATCGGGCTCGGCGTGCTGGCGCGGCTGATGCCGCAGATGCAGGTCTATTTCGTCGGCGTGCCGCTGTCGATCTTCGCCGGCTTCCTGGTGCTCGCCGTGGTGCTGACCGCGATGATGGGCACGTATCTCGATTACTTCATCGGTGTCATGCACCAGATGATGCCGCTCAAGTAACGAGGGATCGATGGCGGAAGACAATGATCCAGAGAGTCAAACAGAAGATCCGACGCAAAAACGTCTGGAAGAGGCGCTCGAACGCGGCGACGTCGCCAAGAGCCAGGAGATCAACACCTGGTTCATGATCGCGGGCGCCACGCTCGTGGTCTCGACCTTTTCGGGATCGGTTGGCAGCGGGCTGGTGACGCCGATGCGCAACCTGCTCGCCAATTCCTGGATGATCAAGACCGATGGCAAGGCCCTGCTCGCGCTGATGCAGCAGATCGAGGTCGCCGTGCTCGCGGCGGTCGGCGTGCCCTTGCTGATGCTGGTGCTGGCGGCGATCGCGGGCAACATGCTCCAGCACCGCCTGGTCTGGTCGGCCGAATCCCTCAAGCCCAAATTCAGCAAGCTCTCGCCCGCCGAGGGCCTCAAGCGCATCTTCGGCAAGCAGGCAGCGGCGAACTTCCTCAAGGGCCTCGGCAAGCTGATCGTGCTGGGCGCGGTCATGACCACGATCCTGTGGCCGGAGCGGCATCGTTTGGAGGCGATGGTCAAGCTGGATCCGGCCGCCATGCTGGGCGCCACCACCAGCCTGACCATCCATCTGCTCGGCGCGGTGGTCGCAGCGCTCGCGATCATCGCCATCGGCGACTATTTCTTCCAGTATCGCAGCTGGTTCCAGCGGCAGAAGATGTCGCTCCAGGAGATCAAGGAAGAGTTCAAGCAGTCCGAAGGCGACCCGCACATCAAGGGCAAGCTGCGGCAGTTGCGCCAGCAGCGCTCGAAGAAGCGCATGATGGCGGCGGTTCCCAAGGCCTCCGTGATCATCACCAACCCGACCCACTATTCGATCGCGCTGTCCTACGAGCGCGGCATGTCGGCGCCGATCTGCGTCGCCAAGGGCGTCGACAATCTCGCCTTCAAGATCAGGGAGATCGCGAAGCAGCACGACATCCCGATCGTGGAGAACGTGCCGCTGGCCCGCGCACTCTACGCCACCGTCGAAATCGACCAGGAAATCCCGACCGAGCACTACCATGCGGTCGCCGAGGTCATCGGCTACGTCATGCGGCTGAAGCGCGGATTTGGCGCCGGGCGCGGATAAAAAACCCGAAAAGTACCGGAAATGGCCGTAAACTGGGAATCAGCGTACCTTTCGCCCCTGCTGCCCTTGCGCCTGCGGGTCCGATTGGGGCAGGGAAGGCCCCGCGCGCGCCGCAGCGCGTTGATTCTCTGCCGACAGGCTGTGCCAGCTTGAGATGACTGCTGAGACCGACCACGACCTGACGCGAGAGCCCGTTGCGGCGCACGAGCCGTCGCCGCGCTCGGGCAGCATTGCGCTGGTGCTGCTGGTGGCCGCCGGCCTCGTCGCCGTTGCCGTCGGGCTGATGACGCTCGGGCGCGCGCAGGCGCAGCCCTATATTCTCGGCATCCTCGCCGTGCTGGCGATGGTCGGCCTGTTCAACCTGTTCGCCTTCGCCGCCGGCATCATCCGCTTCGTCGACCGCAACCTCGACGATCCCGTGATGGGGCGCATCGCCGATCACGCCTTCGATGGTCTGGCCGTGACCGATCCGCGGGGCCATGTCGTCTATTCCAACGCGGCCTATCTGACGCTGACCGGCGCCACCGGCCCGCAGGACGTGCGCCCGGTCGAGCGCGTCTTCATCGGCAACCCCGACGTCTCCGAGGCCGTGTTCCGCCTGCTGAAGGCCGCCCGCGAAGGCAAGCGGCAGCAGGAAGAGGTGCGCATCTCCGGCCAGGACGGCAGCCAGGGCCGCTGGCTGCGCATGCGGGTTCGCCCGCTCGGCACCGGCAAGCGCGAGACGAAATACGCGGTGTGGTCGATCGCCGACATCACCCGCGACCGCGAGCGCCAGGAGGACGTGTTCCAGGAGCTCCAGCACGCGATCGAATATCTCGATCACGCGCCTTGCGGCTTCTTCTCGGTCAATCCGGCCGGCGAACTTGCATATGTCAACGCGACGCTGGCGAACTGGCTCGACTATGATCTCGCCGAGATCGGCTCGGGCGGGCTGAAGCTCACCGACATCGTCTCGGGCGACGGCGCCTCGCTGCTGACGTCGATCGTGGCGGTGCCGGGCGAGGTGAAGACCGAGGTCTTCGACATCGATTTGCGCATGCGCAACGGCAAGACCATGCCGGTGCGGCTCTATCACAAGCTCGCCTTCGGCGCCGACGGTGCGCCGGGGCCATCGCGCACCCTTGTCATCAGCCGCGCCCGCGACGAGCGCAGCGATCCTGACCGTGCCGCCGAAGTGCGCTTCATGCGCTTCTTCGACCACACGCCGATGGCGATCGCGACCGTCGATCGCGGCGGCAATGTCGTGCGCGCCAATGCGCGCTACGCCAAGCTCGGCCAGGCGCTCGGGCTCGACAGCGCCTCCAAGTCGATCTTCCGCGCGGTCAATTCGCGCGACCGTCATCTGCTGATCGCGGCGATCAACCAGGCCGCCGAGAACAAGGCCGACATCGCGCCGGTCGAGGTGGCGCTGGAAGGAACCAAGGAGCGCTGGGGCCAGTTCTTCGTCACGCCGGTCGACGCCGCCGAGAACGACCAGGAAGCGGCCATCGTGCACATGCTCGAGACCACCGAGCGGCGCGCGCTGGAGAACCAGATCAACCAGTCGCAGAAGATGGAGACGGTCGGCCAGCTCGCCGGCGGCATCGCCCACGACTTCAACAACGTGCTGTCCGCCATCATGATGGCGAACGACTTCCTGCTGAACGCGCACAAGCCGACCGATCCGTCGTTCCAGGACATCATGCAGATCAAGCAGAACGCGACGCGTGCCGCGACGCTGGTGCGGCAGCTGCTCGCCTTCTCGCGGCGGCAGACGCTGCGGCCGCAGGTGCTCGATCTCGGCGACGCGCTGTCCGACCTCGCCATGCTGCTGCGCCGCCTGATCGGCGAGAAGGTCAAGCAGGAGACCATCCATGGCCGCGACCTCTGGCCGGTCAAGGTCGACGTCTCCCAGTTCGAGCAGGTGATCGTCAACCTCGCGGTCAACGCGCGCGATGCCATGCCCGACGGCGGCAAGCTGATCATCCGAACCGCCAACGTCACCGCGGAAGAGGCCGCCAAGCTCGCCTACAAGGGCATGCCGGCGGCGGATTACGTGCGGATCGAGGTTGCCGACACCGGCACCGGCATTCCCGCCGACATTCGCGACAAGATCTTCGAGCCGTTCTTCTCGACCAAGGAAGTCGGCAAGGGCACCGGCCTCGGGCTCTCGACGGTCTACGGCATCGTCAAGCAGACCGGTGGCTTCATCTACGTCGACTCCGAGCCGGGGCAGGGCACCTCGTTCCATATCTTCCTGCCGCGCCATCACGCCGAGCCGGAAGCGCAGGTCGAGCAGGCGGCGGCGCCGTCCGTCACCAATGGTGCTGCGAAGGAAGCTGCTGCCGCGACAGCGGAGGCGAAGCCTCGCACCGATCTCACCGGTCAGGGCACCATCCTGCTGGTCGAAGACGAAGAAGGTCTGCGCGCGCTCAACGCCCGCGGCCTGCGTTCGCGCGGCTACACCGTGGTCGAGGCCGAGAACGGCGTCGAGGCGATGGAAGTGCTGGAGGAGCAGAGCGGCGGCATCGATCTCGTCGTCTCCGACGTCGTGATGCCCGAGATGGACGGCCCGACCTTGCTCAAGGCGATGCGCGAGAAGAATCCCGACATCAGGTTCATCTTCGTGTCCGGCTACGCCGAGGACGCCTTCGAGAAGAGCCTGCCCGAGGGACAGCAGTTCGACTTCCTGCCAAAGCCCTTCACGCTCAGCCAGCTTGTGGCCGCGGTGAAGGAGACGATGACGAAACAGGGCTGAGGGCGCGCGGGCTTCCCTTGGGCCATTGTGCGCAATTCTCTCCCCACCGTCATTGCGAGCGTAGCGAAGCAATCCAGAATCCCTCGGCGGAAAGACTCTGGATTGCTTCGTCGCTGCGCTGCTCGCAATGACGGTGGGGAGAGAGCTGCGCTCGCAATGACGGGGATAAAGCGGAAATCGGTCCAAGACCCGCCGGTAACCTGCGACCACAGTTCCCCCGCGCACCCGGGCAAACCCCCGCCAAATATGGGCTTTTGCCACATCCCCGCGACTGAGGGCCGCAGCCACAAGTTCCGAAACCGTCTTCACTTTTCGGGAAGTCTGCCCATCTTAGGGGCACGTCCCCATGCCGGGGATTTGGGAAACGCACATGACTTTCTCGCAACGCTCCCGCTCTCTCTTCAAGACGAGCGCCGTCGTGCTGGCGCTTGCGCTGCCGACCGCGCTCGCCATCTCGTCCGCTGACGCCCGCGTCGGCGGCGGCATGTCGTCGGGATCGCGCGGCTCGCGCACCTATTCGGCGCCTCCGTCGACCACGACCGCGCCGGGCTCGACCTCGCAGTTCAACCGCACCTACACCCAGCCGGGTGCAGGCATGAATTCGGCGGCTGCCGCCCCC
>NZ_AKIY01000100.1 GCF_000282615.1 Bradyrhizobium sp. YR681
GGGGGAGCCGCTGGCGCGGCTGCTGCTCGGTGCGGTCACGGAAGCCGCGGTCGCCTGCGCCGGGCGCGCGGATATCGCAAGGGCGGGCGCGGAATACGCCCGTGCGTTCAAATCGCTGGTCGAGGCGCTGCGCGTGCGCGCATGATCGTGCCAGTCGGAGATCAGCTTTGTGTGCGGTGCGAGCCCGGAATTCGGACCACCTCTCCCGGAGGGAGCGGTCGGATCGCATCGGAGATGCGATCCGGGTGAGGGGCTACGGTCTCATCTGCCGTTGCGGCCCCTCACCCGGATTGCTACCGACGATGCTGCGCATCGCCGCGCGCAATCAAACCTCTCCCCGCTGGGGTGAGGTGAAATGACCAACCGGAAACGCCCACCAACAAGAAGAACAGTAGCGCATGAACGCAAATTCCTCTCTCGCGCCGTCTGACCCCGAGTTCGATTACATCATCGTCGGTGCCGGCTCTGCCGGCTGCGTGCTCGCCAACCGTCTGTCGGCGAACGGCAAGCATTCGGTGCTGCTGCTCGAGGCGGGCCCGAAGGATTCCAACATCTGGATCCACGTGCCGCTCGGCTATGGCAAGCTGTTCAAGGAAAAGACCGTCAACTGGATGTACCAGACCGAGCCGGAGCCCGAGCTGAAGGGACGGCAGGTGTTCCAGCCGCGTGGCAAGACGCTGGGCGGATCGAGCTCGATCAACGGCCTGCTCTATGTGCGCGGCCAGCACGAGGACTACGATCGCTGGCGCCAGCACGGCAATGCCGGCTGGGGCTATGACGACGTGCTGCCCTATTTCAAGAAGGCCGAGAACCAGACGCGCGGCGCCGATCAATATCACGGCACCGGCGGGCCGCTGCCGG
>NZ_AKIY01000101.1 GCF_000282615.1 Bradyrhizobium sp. YR681
TGACGATCGCGATACGCCCCTTTGACCGGGATGAGGTGGCACATGAATACGCGAAAGCCGAATTTCGGTAAAGTGGAATATTTTCGTGCGGGCGCGTTGACCCGTCATTTGTGTGTTTTGCCCGTCGGGCAACGCAAGGTCTGGTGGCTTCGCGGGGCAGTGTTCCATCGACGCTCGGAGGGATCATTTTGCGCCGCCGCGAGTTCTGTACCGATCGTCCGCGCTGGAGATCTCATGACCATCAATTTCGACACGTTGAAAGCCTCGCTCGTGCTGTACGGGCTGAACGCGATCTACGCGATCCTGCTCCTGGCGATCGGCTGGTATCTGTCCGGCGCGATGCAGCGCTTCGTCACACGCGTGCTGAACGTCGGCCATCGGATCGATCCGCTGGTGACCTTGTTCGTCTCCAGCGTCACGCGCTATGGCGTGCTCGCGGTCGTCGGCATCGCCGTGCTCCAGCTCTTTGGCATTCAGACCGCAAGTCTCGTCACCGTGCTGGGCGCGACATCGCTTGCCATTGGCCTGGCGTTGCAGGGTACGCTCTCCAATCTTGCCGCCGGCGTAATGCTGCTGTTGTTTCGCCCCTTCCATATCGGTGACGATGTCGAGATCGGCGGCAAGGCGGGGAAAGTGAAGTCGCTATCTCTGTTCATAACCGAATTGATCGCGTCGAACAACACGCAGATCCTGCTGCCGAACGGACAGGTCTGGGGCGCCGCCATCATCAATCGCAGCGCCTATCCCGGCACGGGTGAGGTCAAGGTGACTTTTCCGGTCAGGGCCGGGATGGCCAATGCGCTGGCCGATCAGATCCTGAAGGAGTTGCGCAATGATCCCCGCATCGACGAGCAGGCCGCCCCCGCCGTCAACGTCTCGAAGGTGATCGATGCCGCTGATCCCAGCGCTGCGGTCGTGGAACTGGCGGTGAGCGCGAAGGTCAAGCCGTCCGACGCCGATGCGGTGAAGCAGCGTGTGCTCGATCATGCCAGCGCGTTGCTTGCGGCCGCATAGAGCTTTTTCAGCCCCGCGGCGACCGCGGTGGCCGGCGCTTGACGGCATGCCGGCGCGGCGTGCGGGTCACGCGGGGACGCAGGCGCGTTGCGGCGGCGGCGCGGCGCGGCTTGGTCTGGGCTGGGCCGCGCGCCAGATCCATCAGCATGCGCAGGGCCTCGACCACGGAGCGCTGGCGGACGGCCGTGCGGCCGATCGCGCCGAAACGATGCTCGCGATGGACGATGCGGCCGTCGCGCGCGGCGACGGCGAAATGGACGAGACCGACCGGCTTGCCGGGGGTGGCGCCGCCGGGGCCCGCAATGCCGGTGATGGCCACCGCGAGATCGACGCCGGCCCGCTCCAGCGCGCCGATTGCCATCGCCATCGCAGTCTCCTTGCTGACGGCGCCGAAATTGGTGAGCGTAGAGGCCTCGACCCCTAACATCGCGCGCTTGGCATCGTTTGAATAGGTGACGAAGCCGCGATCGATCACGTCAGAAGAGCCGGGGATGTCGGTCAGCGCGCCGGCGACGAGCCCGCCGGTGCAGGATTCAGCCGTGGCGATCGTCAGCTTGCGCATCCGGCACAGGTCGAGCAGCGAGCGGGAGAGGGCGCGTGCGTCGCTGCCGGCCATGGCCTAGACACCCCAGGGAAGGCGGATGGTGGCGCTCGCGGTGGCCGCGATGCCTTCCTCGCGGCCGGTGAAGCCGAGCCGCTCGCTGGTCGTCGCCTTCACCGCGACGCGGGAGATGTCGACGCCGGAGATTTCGGCGATGCGGGCGCGCATGGTGTCGCGCAAGGGGCCGATCTTCGGCCGCTCGCAGATCATGGTGACTTCGAGATTGGCGATGCGGCCGCCGCGCTGCGTCACGCGCTCGATGGCGTATTTCAAAAACTGGTCGGAGGAGGCGCCCTTCCACTTGGCATCGCTCGGCGGGAAGTGCGAGCCGATGTCGCCGTCAGCCAGCGCGCCGAGGATGGCATCCACCAGTGCATGCAGGCCGACATCGCCGTCGGAATGCGCCAGAAACCCCTTGGTATGCGGCACGCGGACGCCGCAAAGCATGAGATGGTCGCCTTCGCCGAAGGCATGCACGTCATAGCCCGTGCCGGTCCTGATGTCGCCGAGCTGGGCAGCCAGGCGCGCTTCCTCGCGCACAAAATCCTCGGGGGTGGTGAGCTTCATATTGGCAACATCGCCTTCAAAGGTTGCAACCGTCAATCCCGCCCATTCGGCAATCGCGGCATCGTCGGTGAAATCGCTGCGCCCGTCCTTGGCCGCACGACGATGCGCCTCGAGGATGACGTCGAAACGAAAGGATTGCGGCGTCTGCGCGATCCGCAAACGCGCGCGGTCCGGCGTGCCCTCGACATCGCCGCTCGCGCCGGCGACCTTGATGGTGTCGGTCACAGGCACGACCGGGATCGCCGCGCCCGTGCGGCTGGCCGCATCGATGGCGCGCGAGATCACGCCTGCGGAGACGAAGGGACGGGCAGCGTCGTGGATCAGCACGATATCGGGCTTATGGCTGGCGAGCGCCTCGAGACCGGCGAGCACCGAAGCCTGGCGCGTGGCACCGCCACCGGTCGGCGCCTCGTGCTTCAAGCCTGCGACCGCTGCCGTGAACATGGCGCTGTCGTCGGGGTTCACCACGGGCTGCACGGCGAAGACATCGGGATGGCCGCTGAAGGCTTCCATGGCGCGATAGATCACGGGCACGCCGCCGATCGTCCGATATTGCTTGGGACCACCGGCGCCGGCGCGCAGGCCGCGTCCGGCCGCGACGAGAACGACTGCGGTGCGCTGTGATTTCGCCATAGGACTCAAATACTCAGTTGAGGAGTCGGGGGAGGGGTGATTGCCGGCATGCCTCTAGCACGGCAGGCCCGCAAAAAAAGGGGGTTTCCCCGGATTGTGGGAAACAGCAATTTGCTGCACTGCACTTGAAAGATTTGCAGAACTGGTTAAAGTGTAGGCATGACGCTTGACTGCACAAGAATTGTGCGCAAGATAGGTCAGGCAGGCGCGATGAGGCCCTGCCTAGTTGACGAGACCACTGTGACCGGCCCGGCAGGATCAGGCTCCAAGCCCTTGAAAATAGGCGACATTGAAGTTGCCACCCCGGTCTTCCTGGCGCCGATGTCGGGAGTGACGGACTCGCCCGTTCGCCGGCTGGCCGCCGAGCTCGGCGCGGGTCTTGTCGTCTCCGAAATGACCGCCAGCGATGAGCTCGCCAATGGCCACCGGATGTCGCGGTTGCGCTGCGAAGCGACCGGCGTCGGCCCGCATGTGGTGCAGCTCGCCGGCTGCGAGACACACTGGATGGCCGAAGGCGCGCGGATCGCGGAGGCCGAAGGCGCCGACATCATCGATATCAATATGGGCTGTCCGGCACGTCACGTCACCGGCGGCCAGTCCGGCTCGGCGCTGATGCGCGATCTCGACCATGCCGTCAGCCTGATCGATGCGACGATCGCAGTGGTGAAAGTGCCGGTGACGCTGAAGATGCGGCTCGGCTGGGACGACCGCAGCCGCAATGCGCCGGAACTGGCGCGGCGCGCGGAAGCATCGGGCATCAAGCTCGTCACGGTGCATGGCCGCACCCGCTGCCAGTTCTACAAGGGCGAGGCCGATTGGGATGCGATCCGCGCCGTGCGCGAGGCCATCACCATTCCGCTCGTCGTCAATGGCGACATCACGTCTTTCGAGAAGGCGCTCGCGGCCCTCGAAGCATCGGGCGCGGATGCCGTGATGATCGGCCGCGGCGCGAACGGCCAGCCGTGGCTGCCCGGCGAGATCGGCCGCCGCCTCAAGGGCGGGGCGGCGGAAGCCACGCCCTCGCTCGCAACGCAGCTGCATTACGTCCGCACGCTCTATGAGGGCGTCTGCGCGCTCTACGGCCTGCGCGTCGGCCTCAAGCATGCGCGCAAGCATCTCGGCTGGGCGCTCGACGTCGCTGCCGACACGAGCCGTGCGCCGGCTGAGAAGCTGAAAGCCTGGCGCCAGACGATTCTGACCTCCGAAGATCCGCGTCTCGTTCACCATTCACTGCAAGATGCCTTCGACGACTTCGCATGGAGCGCTGCTGCATGAGCTCAGCTGCTGAACATCGTCGGCCGCTTCCGTCCGACAGCGACGCGATTTTGGACGCGTTGCCCAATCCCGTGCTCATGATCGGGCCGGACGGCAAGATCGTCGCCGCCAACATCGCCACCGAAGCCTTCTTCGATATTTCGACGCAGTTCCTGAAGCGGCAGTCGCTGAAAGAGCTGGTGCCGTTCGGCAGCCCCTTGCTGGCGCTGATCGACCAGGTGCGCTCATCGAATTCGCCGGTCAACGAATACAAGGTCGATCTCGGCACGCCGCGCATGGGCGGCGACCGCCAGGTCGATCTCCACGTCGCCCCGCTCACCGAGCGGCCCGGCCACATCGTGGTGATGCTCCAGGAGCGCTCCATCGCCGACAAGATGGACCGCCAGCTCACCCACCGCAGCGCTGCGCGCTCGGTGATAGCGCTAGCAGCCATGCTCGCGCATGAGATCAAGAATCCGCTCTCGGGCATCCGCGGCGCAGCGCAATTGCTGGAGCAGCAGGCGTCCTCCGAAGACCGCATGCTGACGCGGCTGATCTGCGACGAGGCCGACCGCATCGTGACGCTGGTCGACCGCATGGAGGTGTTCGGCGACGAACGCCCCGTGGTGCGCGGCCCCGTCAACATCCATTCGGTGCTGGACCATGTGAAGCGGCTGGCGCAGTCCGGCTTTGCCCGCAACATCCGCTTCATCGAGGATTACGATCCCTCGCTGCCGCCGGTGCTGGCGAACCAGGACCAGCTGATCCAGGTGTTCCTCAACCTCGTGAAGAACGCCGCCGAAGCGCTGATCGACGTTCCCGACGCCGAGATCCAGCTCACCACCGCGTTCCGCCCCGGCGTGCGCCTGTCAGTCCCCGGTCAAAAATCCCGGGTATCCCTGCCGCTCGAATTCTGCGTGAGGGACAATGGACCAGGCGTGCCGGACGACCTTCTGCCGAACCTGTTCGATCCCTTCGTGACCACCAAGCAGACCGGCTCTGGCCTCGGTCTTGCTCTGGTCGCCAAGATCATCGGCGATCACGGGGGCATCATCGAATGCGAGTCTCAGCCGCGCAAGACCACCTTCCGCGTGCTGATGCCGATGTATTCCACATCGGTGAAACATGCCGATCACAGCAGTCGCGACGGCTCTGCCGGGAAGTCGTCGTCTGCATCTCAGGGGGCAAAATGAGGATTAACAATGCCCGCAGGTAGCATTCTTGTTGCAGATGACGACACCGCCATCCGCACGGTTCTCAATCAGGCGCTGTCCCGCGCCGGCTATGAAGTCCGGCTCACCGGCAATGCCGCAACGCTGTGGCGCTGGGTCAGTCAGGGCGAGGGCGATCTGGTGATCACCGACGTGGTGATGCCGGACGAAAACGCCTTCGACCTGCTGCCGCGGATCAAGAAGATGCGGCCGAATTTGCCCGTCATCGTCATGAGCGCGCAGAACACGTTCATGACGGCGATCCGCGCCTCCGAGCGCGGGGCCTACGAATATCTGCCAAAGCCCTTCGACCTGAAGGAGCTGATCGCCATCGTCGGTCGTGCGCTGGCCGAGCCCAAGGAGCGGGTCTCGACGCCTGACGAGGACGCCGAGATGGAGGCGATCCCGCTGGTCGGCCGTTCGCCGGCGATGCAGGAAATCTACCGCGTGCTGGCGCGGCTGATGCAGACCGACCTCACCGTGATGATCACGGGCGAGTCCGGCACCGGCAAGGAGCTGGTGGCGCGCGCGCTGCACGATTACGGCAAGCGCCGCAACGGCCCGTTCGTCGCGGTCAACATGGCGGCGATCCCGCGCGACCTCATCGAGTCCGAGCTGTTCGGCCACGAGCGCGGCGCCTTCACCGGTGCCAACACCCGCGCCTCCGGCCGGTTCGAGCAGGCCGAGGGCGGCACGCTGTTCCTCGACGAAATCGGCGACATGCCGATGGAGGCGCAGACCCGTCTGCTGCGCGTCCTGCAGCAGGGCGAATACACCACCGTCGGCGGCCGCACCCCGATCAAGACCGACGTGCGCATCGTGGCGGCCTCCAACAAGGATCTGCGCGTGCTGATCCAGCAGGGGCTGTTCCGCGAAGATCTGTTCTTCCGCCTCAACGTCGTGCCGCTGCGGCTGCCTCCCTTGCGCGAGCGCATCGAGGATTTGCCGGATCTGGTCCGTCACTTCTTCACGCTGGCCGAGAAGGACGGTCTGCCGCCGAAGAAGCTCGACACACTGGCGCTGGAGCGGATGAAGCAGCACCGCTGGCCCGGAAACGTGCGCGAGCTGGAAAACCTCGCCCGGCGTCTGGCTGCGCTCTATCCGCAGGACGTGATCACGGGCTCCGTCATCGACGGCGAACTGGCGCCGCCCACGGTGAGCCCCGGAGCCGCGGTCCAGCAGGGCGTCGACAATCTCGGCGGCGCCGTGGAGGCGTATCTGTCCTCGCACTTCCAGGGCTTCCCGAACGGCGTGCCGCCGCCGGGCCTCTATCACCGCATCCTCAAGGAGATCGAGGTGCCCTTGCTCACGGCCGCGCTGGCCGCCACCCGCGGCAACCAGATCCGCGCCGCCGATCTGCTCGGCCTCAACCGCAACACGCTGCGGAAGAAGATCCGGGATCTGGATATCCAGGTGTACAGGAGCGGGGGCTAGGTTTCCGGACGGTGGCTCAGCTCCCCCTACCAAAGCGGAGCTGAGCCTGTCCGAATCGCGCTGGCCTTGATGGCTGACGCGGAGAGCAGAAGTCCGAATCGGCCCGGAATGTTCCGCCGGTCCCTTCAAAATCGACGTCGGGCCGCGCGGCGCGGCGTCGCGCCTATCTGATCAGTCGGGTCGATGCCGGCAGCATGGCCACGTCAGAAGGTGCCTGCATGCCAGGGCCGTTGACCAGGAGGTCAGAGGCCACGATCAGCAGCAGCACGGCCGAAACCATCATCGCGAGAAAGAACCTATCCATGCCGGGGCAAGCCGGAAGGGCCCGATTCCGTTCCCGCTGACCCCGGCATCCCCTGTGGATGCGCCGGTCGGCCGCGGCGGGAGCGCCGCGGAATTGTCGCAATTTGGCAACAATGTGGTACGAATACATCAGTATCCGCCCATCGCGGACCCAGTTTTCAGCACCCCATTGCCGGAATGACCAGCGCAGACACCTCGGCCGCATCCTTTGACACGGCCCCAGCCGAAGAGCCGCGACGCTGGTCGCCGCGACGCTGGCTGGCGCCCTTTGCCGTGGCGCTGGCGCTGCTCTCCGGCCTCCTGACCTTCCTGGTCCTGACGGGCCTCACGCGGATCGATCCGACGCCCGAGGTGGTCCGCTCGTTCTACCTGATCAATGCGGGCACGATCCTGCTGCTGGTCGGAATCATCGTCCGCGAGCTCTGGCAGCTGATCCTGGCGCGGCGACGGGGCCGGGCGGCGGCACGCCTGCATGTCCAGATCGTCAGCCTGTTCTCGATCGTGGCGGTGCTGCCGGCGGTGCTGGTCTCCGTGGTCGCCAACGTCACCCTCGAGCGTGGCCTCGACCGGCTGTTCTCGGGGCCGACCAAGGAAGTGATCCAGAATTCGCTGAACATCGCGCGGGCCTACATGCAGGACCATGCGCAGCTGATCCGCGGCGACATTCTCGGCATGGCCAACGACATCGCCCATGCAAGGCCGCTTTACGACCAGGATCGCCGCTCGTTCCGCGAGCTGCTGACCGGCAGCGCCAGCTCCCGCAATCTGCCGGGCGCGATGATCATCGACAAGAACACCAACATCCTGGAATCCGCCGACACCGGCATGCGGCTGGCCTATTCGCCGCCGGCGCCGGACTTCCTCAGCAACGTCAACGAAAACGAGCCCGAGATCGCGGTGCTGCCGGATGCGAGCTTCGTCGCGGCCGTGATCCGCCTGCGCGCCTTCAACGACACGTTCCTGTACGTCGCGCGTCCGCTCGATCCGAACGTGGTCAACCAGCTCAAGCAGACCGAGCTCAGCGTCGCCGAATATGCCCAGATCGAGTCGCGGCGGCTCGGCATCCAGGTCGCCTTCGCGCTGATGTTCGCGGTGATCGCGCTGACCATTCTGATGGCCTCGGTGCTGATCGGGCTGAACTTCGCCAACTCGCTGGTCTCGCCGATCCGGCGGCTGATGAACGCGGCCCACACGGTCTCGACCGGCGACCTCAACGTGAAGGTGCCGGTGCATCAGTCGGAAGGCGATCTCGCCCAGCTGGGCGAGACTTTCAACAAGATGACGCTGGAATTGCGCAGCCAGCGCGACGAGCTCGTCAATGCCAGCGACCTGATCGACAGCCGCCGCCGCTTCATCGAGGCCGTGCTGTCCTCGGCGAGTGCCGGCATCATTGGCGTCGACACCTCGGGCAGCGTCGGCATCCTCAACCGCTCCGCCGAGAAGCTGATCGGGCACTCCGAGGCGGAGACGCTCGGCCATGCGCTCTCGGACGTGCTGCCCGAGCTCGACGAGATGATGAAGACGGCGCGGGAAGGCACCCAGCGCCTGGTGCAGGGCCAGATCACGATCACGCGCGACGGCGCCGAGCGCAACCTCTCGGTCCGCGTCAGCGCCGAGAAGAACCAGCCGCACGACAGCTACATCATCACGCTCGACGACATCACCGAGCTGGTCTCGGCACAGCGCACCTCGGCCTGGGGCGACGTCGCCCGCCGCATCGCCCACGAGATCAAGAACCCGCTGACGCCGATCCAGCTCTCCGCCGAGCGCATCCGCCGCAAGTTCGGCAAGGACATCACCGAGGCCAAGGACAAGCAGATCTTCGAGCAGTGCACCGACACCATCGTGCGCCAGGTCGACGACATCAGGCGCATGGTCGACGAATTCTCGCGCTTTGCGCGGATGCCGAAGCCCGTGATGGAGGGCGAGGACGTCGCCGACACCGTGCGGCAGGCGGTGTTCCTGATGAAGGTCGCCCATCCCGAGATCGATATCGAGGCCGAGTTCAGGGACGATCCGCTGCGCGCCCAGTTCGACCGGCGGCTGATCTCGCAGGCGGTCACCAACATCGTCAAGAACGCCACCGAGGCGATCGAGCAGGTCCCGGCCGAAGAGCTCGGCAAGGGTCGCATCGACGTTGTGGTGTCACGCGAGGGCGAGGATGTGCTGATCGACGTCGTCGACAACGGGATCGGCTTGCCCAAGGTGGCGCGCTCGCGGCTGCTGGAGCCCTATGTGACGACGCGCGCCAAGGGCACCGGCCTTGGGCTTGCGATCGTCGGCCGCGTGCTGGAAGACCATGGCGGCCGCATCGAGCTGAAGGATGCCTCCGACTTCCGCGAGGGCCAGCGCGGCGCCTGGATGCGGATGCGTTTTGCGATCTCCGGCGCTCCCGCGAAGAGCGAGGGGAGCGAAGCGGCACCGGCCGCTGCCGGGACTGTCAAGGAAACCGCCACGGAAACGGTCAAGGATCCGGCGAAGGATGCGGATATCGCCAGGGAATCGACCGGGCAATCCGTCGAGGTCGCGGAAACAAAACAACCGGCCTCCGGAACCAAAGAGCCGGAAGAAAAGACCAATGATTCAACAAAGATCGAAGCCTCAACAGGCATCTGACAAGACAGGCGCGACCCATGGCAAGTGAAATTCTGATTGTCGATGATGAGGCCGATATTCGGGATCTCGTTGCGGGCATTCTCGAAGACGAGGGTTTCGTCACCCGAACCGCACGCGACAGCGATACGGCGCTCGCCGAGATCGCCAATCGGCGGCCGCATCTGGTGTTCCTCGACATCTGGCTCCAGGGCTCCAAGCTCGACGGCCTGCAGCTGCTGGAGCAGGTCAAGAAGGACAATGCCGACCTGCCGGTGGTGATGATCTCCGGCCACGGCAACATCGAGACCGCGGTCGCGGCGATCAAGCGCGGCGCCTATGACTTCATCGAAAAGCCGTTCAAGGCCGACCGGCTGATCCTGGTCGCCACCCGAGCGCTGGAGAACTCGCGGCTCAAGCGCGAGGTCAAGGAGCTGAAGCAGCTCGCACCGAGCGCAAGCTCGCTGGTCGGCCGCTCGCCCAGCATGAACCAGCTGCGCCAGACCATCGATCGCGCGGCCAAGGCCAACAGCCGCATCCTGATCGTCGGCCCTGCCGGTGCCGGCAAGGAGCTGACCGCGCGCACGCTGCATATGGCCTCGGGCCGCGCCGATGGCCCCTTCGTCGTGATCAATGCCGCCGCGATCACGCCAGAGCGCATGGAGCACGAGATGTTCGGCGTCGAGCTGTCCAATGGCGAGCAGGCGCGCAAGCCCGGCGCGCTCGAGGAAGCCCATGGCGGCACGCTGTTCATCGACGAAATCGCGGACATGCCGCGCGAGACCCAGAACAAGATCCTGCGCGTGCTGGTCGAGCAGTCGTTCCAGCGCGTCGGCGGTACCGCCAAGGTGCAGGTCGACGTCCGCATCATTTCCTCGACCGCGCGCAATCTCGAAGAGGAGATCGCCGCCGGCCATTTCCGCGAGGATCTCTATCATCGGCTCTCGGTGGTGCCGATCCGCGTGCCCGCGCTGTCGGAGCGGCGCGAGGACATTCCGGAACTGATCGACTACTTCATGGAGCAGATCTCGGCCGGCAGCGGCCTGCCGAAGCGGCAGATCGGACAGGACGCGATGGCAGTGCTGCAATCGCATGTCTGGCCGGGCAATGTGCGCCAGCTCCGCAATAACGTTGAGAGAGTCATGATTCTGGCGGCGGGCGGGCCGGAGGTGATCATCACCGCCGACATGCTGCCGCAGGATGTCGGCTCCATGGTGCCGGCGATGCCGACCAGCAACAATGGCGAGCACATCATGGGCTTGCCGCTGCGCGAAGCGCGCGAGGTGTTCGAGCGCGACTATTTGATTGCACAGATCAGCCGTTTTTCAGGAAATATTTCTCGTACGGCCGAGTTTGTTGGCATGGAACGATCGGCACTGCACCGGAAACTGAAGGCGCTTGGCGTCGGCTGAGGTCGCGACGTCGCACACACGCGTCAGGGATAAGCGAGGAAAATCATCGATTTCCGTAGTTTTTCGGGGCAATAGGACGTGGCCTGCCGCGTGAAGCGGCTTGCCTAATAACCCGACCTGTCTTCTAATCGAACAGCTGTGCCTTCCGAGGGGGATCTCATGAGGCGCAGCAACCGGAAGAGGCCCCGAAACTTTCAAAAGAGGGTCGCAACCGGCGAAATAAAAAGAAACTCAAAGCGAGAAAAAAACAATGGCGGCAGACCGCGCACAAAACCTACAGGACACCTTCCTCAACCACGTTCGCAAAACCAAAACGCCACTGACGATCTTTCTGGTCAACGGAGTGAAGCTCCAGGGCATCGTGACCTGGTTCGACAATTTCTGTTTGCTGCTTCGGCGCGACGGTCACTCGCAGCTCGTCTACAAGCATGCGATCTCGACCATCATGCCGGGCGCTCCGATCCAGTTGTTCGAAGGCGGCGAGGATCAGCCGGCTTGAGAGTGATCTGATTGGAACCCCGGAATTTCGACGGGGAGGCCGATCGTCCGCGATCGGCCGGGGCTAAGCAAACGGGGCGGGTGCTGGTCATCGGCCCCTATTTGCGGGCGCGTGCGGGAAGTGCCGACGCGCAATCGGAAAGCCATGTTCAACGTGACGCGGAGGCCCGGCTCGATGAAGCCGCGGGCCTCGCGCGTGCGATCGATCTCGTTATCGCCGATGCCATCATCGCGCCGATCAGCCAGATCAGGCCGGCCACTTACATCGGCAAGGGCAAGGTCGAGGAGATCGCCGCGCTGGCCAAGAGCCTCGATGCCGAGCTCGTGGTGATGGATTGCGCGCTGGCGCCGATCCAGCAGCGCAATCTCGAGAAGGAGCTGCAAGCCAAGGTGCTCGACCGCACGGGGCTCATTCTGGAAATCTTCGGCCGCCGCGCCAAGACCAAGGAAGGCTCGCTCCAGGTCGAGCTCGCGCATCTCAACTATCAGCGCTCGCGCCTCGTGCGATCCTGGACCCATCTGGAACGCCAGCGCGGCGGTTTCGGCTTCATGGGCGGTCCCGGCGAGACCCAGATCGAAGCCGACCGCCGCCTGATCCAGGAACGCATCTCCAAGCTCGAGGGCGAGCTGAAGAAGGTGCAGGCGACGCGTCGGCTGCATCGTGCCGGCCGCCAGCGCGTGCCGTATCGCGTCGTCGCGCTGGTCGGCTACACCAATGCCGGCAAGTCGACGCTGTTCAACCGCCTCACGCGCGCCGATGTGCAGGCCGCCGACATGCTGTTCGCAACCCTCGACCCGACCTTGCGCGCGCTCACCTTGCCGCATGGCGGCAAGGCGATGCTGTCCGACACCGTCGGCTTCATCTCCAATTTGCCGACCCAGCTGGTCGCGGCCTTCCGCGCCACGCTCGAAGAGGTGCTGGAAGCCGACGTCATCCTGCATGTCCGCGACATCTCGCATGAGGACGCCGAGGCCCAGCAGAGTGACGTCGACGCGGTGCTGCGCCAGCTCGGCATCAACCCCGACGATTCCGGCCGCATCATCGAGGTCTGGAACAAGATCGATCGTTACGATGCCGAGCAGCGCGAGGAGCTTTTGAACATCGCCGCGCGCCGGCCGGAGGATCATCCGGCCATGCTGGTCTCCGCCGTGACAGGCGAGGGGGTCGATGCGCTGCTCGCCGCGATCGAGGAACGGCTCGCCGCCAAGCGCACCACGCTCGATCTCTCCATCGACGCCGCCGACGGCGCCGGCATTTCCTGGCTGCACCGCAATTCCGAGGTGCTGGTCAAGGAGCTGCATGACGGCCGCTTCGATATGACGGTGCGGGTGGACGAGACCAAGCGGGATATCGTGGTCAACCGCTTCGACGCGGTGCCGCGCGTGGCTTGATCTCAGGGCGCACCGCACCCGACATCGAGGATCTCCGTCAACTACCGCTTGGGGGCGCCGGCGGGGCGCCGCAGCAGTACAGACAGCAATTTCGAGGCAGGGGTGCCTGGGTGCCCCGACACATACGTGTCCATGGCACGGGCCACTTTTTCATGGTTCCGGGAGTTGTCGGCGAGGGCCCATGCGGCGGTCGCAGCAAACACCATTTCACGTGCAGGCTCGTCGCCGTATTTCGGTTTCAGTTGTCCAAGTATCTCCCGCGGACCGCCCGTTATCGCAAGCACGATCGCGACGATATCGATCGCGACGGGCTCGGAGCGATTGGCCGTTTGTGCCATGAACTCAATGATCATTCGGACGTACCGCTCGTCACCACTTGCGAAGAATGCGCCCCAGCAAATGTCGAGGTGAGTTGGCCGCATGACGCGGATGTCGGCCAACTGCGAGGGCAGATCGGCGAGTTCGACCTGCAACGATGGATCGTGCCCCACTTCATCGAGGCGGGGCTTTAGTTTCTTCCTGGCGTCCTCGTTGCCTGCGAACTTGAGTGCGACATCGACCGTATCCGCGCTTCTGGCGTTAAGACGCGCAGGTATCAGCCGTTCGATCCAATCCGGATATTTGCGAAAGACAACTGCATAGAAGCCAACCGTGGGCGGGAATGCGTTCCAATCGGTGGCTGCTGCTGCATATCTCTCAAAAAACCCGTTCAGTCGCTCAGGCCGAGGGTCTTTGTAGAACGTGAGGAACGGCTCCATATCCATGGCTTGCGCGAATGCCGTTTGCAGCGGCGCGGTAAATAGGGTGCCCGCGACGAGACTCTGTGCGACGACGATTGCAATCGCCCGCAAGACGACGGCCAATTTCATGCTTTGACCTGGTTGTGGGAGTCGAAATGGATAGAAGGCTGGGGAGGATGCAGTATGCGCAAGATTGCATCGAAAATCCAGTGCATTTTCTCGTTGCATCCCGGGTAGTCCCCTGCGTTGGCAGAGTCGACCACCGCTCTAGCGGCGCACTTGATCGTGCCTCCCGTCCGTTGGCTTCTCTTCGCCCTTCGCCGCATTCCACAGCGCATCCATCTCCGCCAGTGATGCCTGTTCCAGCGTTTGTCCCCGTGCCTCAAGCGCCCGTTCGATGAACGCAAAGCGCCGCTCGAATTTTGCGTTCGTCGCACGCAGCGCCGCTTCCGGATCGGCATCGACGTGGCGGGCGAGGTTGACCAGTGCGAACATCAGATCGCCGGTCTCTTCCGCCAGCTGCTTCTTGTCGTTGCGATCCAGCGCCGCCTCGATCTCGTCGGCTTCCTCGCGGATCTTTTGCAGCACCGCCCGTGGATCGTTCCAGTCGAAGCCGACGGTGGACGCTTTTCGCTGCAGCTCCATCGCGCGTGTCAGCGCGGGCTGGCCGGCCTTCACGCCCGCGAGCAGCGATTTGCGCGACGGCGCTGCTTCCGGCGGCCGGCGCGCGGCGCGCTCGGCTTTCTCCTCGGCCTTGATGCGATCCCAGACCTCCTTGACGTGGGAGGAGGCGAGGTTGCCGTCCTTGTCGGCAAAGACGTGGGGGTGACGCCGGATCATTTTTCGCGTGATGGCCTCGACGACGTCGCCGAATTCGAACGCGTTCTGCTCCGACGCCATCTGGGCGTGGAACACCACCTGCAGAAGGAGGTCGCCGAGCTCTTCGCGCAGATCGTCGAGATCGCTGCGGTCGATGGCGTCGACCACCTCATAGGCTTCCTCGATCGTGTAGGGCGCTATCGTCGCAAAATTCTGCTCGAGGTCCCAGGGGCAGCCGGTCACCGGCGTGCGCAGCGCCGCCATGATCTCGATCAGGCGGGAAATGTCGCGGGAAGGGGTCATTGCGGGGCAGTCTCCTGGCTCCCAAGCCTTATGCCAAAAGCGGCCCGCCGTTCCCAGCGCGACGCGGCGGAACGGACCGATTTCCACCGATTGGCGAGCGGGGCCTGCAATGCTAAAGCGCGGGCCATGAGCGACAAGTTTTCAAAAGAGACCGCGCTGGTGCTGTTCTCCGGCGGCCAGGATTCCACCACCTGCCTCGCCTGGGCGCTGAGCCGCTTCGCGCGCGTGGAGACACTGGGGTTCGACTACGGCCAGCGCCACGCGGTCGAGCTCGGCTGCCGCGACCGGCTGTTCGACGGCCTCAAGGGCCTGCATAAGGACTGGGCCGCAAAGCTCGGCGAGAGCCATACGCTGTCGATCCCGACACTGGCGGCGGTATCCGAGACGGCGTTGACCCGCGACGTCACGATTGCGATGGGCGCCGACGGCCTGCCGAATACGTTCGTGCCCGGCCGCAATCTGGTGTTCCTGACCTTCGCCGCGGCGCTGGCGTACCGGCGCGGCATCACCCACATCGTCGGCGGCATGTGCGAGACCGATTATTCCGGCTATCCCGATTGCCGCGACGACACCATCCGCGCCATGCAGTCCGCGCTCTCACTCGGCATGGCGAGGAAGTTCGAGCTGCACACGCCCCTGATGTGGATCGACAAGGCAGCGACGTGGAAACTGGCGCATGACCTCGGCGGCGAGGGGCTGGTCGATCTCATCCGCGAGCAATCCCACACCTGCTATCTCGGCGAACGCGGCGCGCAGCATGATTGGGGTTATGGCTGCGGCGAGTGCCCGGCGTGCAGTCTGCGCGCGAAGGGGTGGCGGGAGTTCGCGGCGGGGCGCAAATAGCGCTTCAATTTCAGCTGTCATCGCCCGCGAAGGCGGGCGATCCAGTATCCCAGAGACTGAGCTTGAGCAGAGACGCCGCGGCGTACTGGATTCCCCGCCTTCGCGGGGAATGACAGCGTTGTTTGGGCGATTACCGCCCGAAATCTTCCGGCTTGAGCTCGATCGGCTTGCCGTGCGGCGTGCGATCCGCAGCGTGATCCCACGCATCCCGATAACGATGCAGCGTGTCCATCGAGGCCACGCCCTTGCTGGCGACCAGCCCCTCCAGCGTGGCGAGCCAGTGCAGATAGTAGGTCTCGCCCGTATCAGGATCGCCAGCGGCTTGCGCACGCTTGATCTGATCGGCGAGAGCTGCCGCCCATTCCGGCCAGGTGAAGACGCCGCGGTCATGCAACGTCAAGGCCATGGCAAACGCGTGCGCCTCCCATGGCGCACGGAACACCGGGCCGTCGTCATCGCGCGGAATGCTCGGGATCGCCGCCGTCGCGGCGGCAGCACCGCTGCTCATCACGCCGGGTCCAGATAGGGCTCGAACGCGTCGATCGACACCTTCGAGGTCGGATCGCCGTCCGCGCCCCAGAGATCGCTGCCCTCGAAAACGACGGTGTAGAGCCATTGCGGATTTTCGCCGAGCTCCATCGCCGCCGAATCCGGAAACACGTGGCAGCCGTGGTTCAGCTCGATCACTCCGACATGGCCGCGCACATAGCGCGGCAGCCGCGTATGGGTCGTGGGATGAATATTCTTTGCGCGCACACGGTCGCCGATGTTGAACTTCGCCGGCGCCGGGGCAGGGCGGGCGAACTTGCCGCGCACCATGATGCGCTCGACCTGGCCGAGATCGAACTTGCCGTGCTTGAGCGCCTTGCCGGGCTGCATGGCGTGGCCGGCCGCGGCCTCCTCCCTTGTGAGGTAGCCCTTTTCGATCAGCATCTCCTCGAGCCCGAGAAACCATTTCTTGTAGTAGGAGCTCGACAGGTACACGTGCGGCGGGATCGTCTCGCGATAGAAGCGCGAGGTGTCGATGTTGAAGGCGCCGGCCGCCCCCATCGCGCGCACCATCGCCAGCACACGCGATTCCCACTCCTCGTGAAACATCGGCTCGTTCGGCTCGGCCTCGACCTTGCCGAACCCGTCCATGCCGCCCATGTCGTGGACGCCGTTCACGACGGTGCTCCCGGCGTCTTGGCAAAGCCGGTGCCGATCATGGAATCGCGCGTCACGAGCTCGGCGAGCTGCTCCTCGCTCCAGCCTTCCGTGCCCGCGGGGCGCATCGGCAGCACCAGGAAGCGCGTCTCGGCGGTAGAGTCCCAGACGCGGACTTCCATGTCCTTGGGCAGCGTGACGTCGAAATCGGCGAGCACGCCGCGCGGGTCCTTCACCGCGCGCGAGCGGTAGGGCGCGGCCTTGTACCAGACCGGCGGCAGCCCCAGCATTTCCCAGGGGTAGCAGGAGCACAGCGTGCACACGACCATGTTGTGCCGCTCAGGCGTATTCTCGACCACGACGAGATGATCGCCGACGCGGCTGACATGGCCGAGCGTGCCGATCGCCTTGGAGCCGTCCTCCAGCAGCGCCGTCTTGAAGGCCGGATCGGTCCAGGCCTTGGCGACGACGCGGGCGCCGTTGTGCGGACCGATCCTGGTCTCGTAGGCCTGGATGATGGCATCGAGCGCGGCGGGCTCGACGTAACCCTTTTCGGTCAAAATCGTCTCGAGCGCGCGCACGCGCAGCTCTGTCTCCGACAGCTCGGAATGGTCGTGATCGTGGTCGTGATGATGTTCACTCATGGCTCGAAGATAGCCCCAGAATCCGGGCCTTGTCGAGGCGAAGACTCTGCTAACATCGGGCCATGGGATGGGCTGCACAAACCGGAATAGCCGCCGCAATTGCGGCTCTTGTCGCACTGGCGGCACAGGATGCGCGCGCCGCGAATGGCGCCTATGCGGTGGATGCCGCCGATATCTCCGACGTCGGCTCCTGCAAGGTCGAAAGCTGGATGTCGGCGGCGACCAACACGGATTTCTCCGCGGTCGCCAATCCCTCCTGCGTCGTCGATCCCTTCAGGCCGATCGAGCTGAGCCTGCAGACCATCCGGGCCCGCAGCGACGGCGACTGGAGCACGACGGTGGCCCCGAAAGCCAAGACCAATTTCATCCCGACCGGGATCGGCCGGTGGGGCTTGTCGGCCTATGGCGGCGGCTCGTTCGATGCGGCGACCGGCGAGGCACTGACCGCCTTTGCCGTCATCCCCGCGACCTTCCGCCTGTCCGAGACCATGCGGATCAACGTCAATGGCGGCTGGCTCTGGGATCGCACCGTGGATCGCCACTACCTGACCTACGGCGTCGGCTTCGACTGGAAGTTCACCGACACCCTGCAATGGACGATCGAGGGGTACGGGCAGGCCGGCGCCTCCGAACTATCGAGCGTGGTGCAGCCCCGTTTCCAGACCGGAATCCGCTACCGGCCGAACGAGATCTTCTCCGTCGACGTGATCTATGGCCACAACATCACCGGCGAGAACGCCAACTGGATCACCATCGGCACCACGATCCGGTTTCCGGTGGAGGGCGCCCAGCCGGAGCACCGGCGCACGGGACATTTGTGAGCGATCCCATAACAACAGGAACCGGGGAGCCCTGCTTTGACTGAGTATGTGACGATCGAGAAAGGTCATGGGCCCGAGGGGCGGATCGCGGTCGTGCGGTTCGACCGCAATGACGGCATCAACGCGCTGTCGCCCGAGGCGCTGCGGCAGCTCACGGCGGCGGCGCGCAGTTTTGAAGACGACGCAACGACCTCCGTCGTCGTTCTGACCGGCAGCAGCAGCGCCTTCAGCGCCGGCTTCGACCTCAAGGATGCCGAGGGACGCGCGCGCAAGGACATGGACCTCGGCACGCTGCGCCGGCACCTCAAGCTCGGGCCGCGGCTCACCCATGCCTGGCAGGAGATGGAGCAGATCACGATCGCAGCCATCGAAGGCTTCTGCGTCGGCGGCGGCGTCGCCCTGGCCGTGGCGCTCGACTTCCGCGTCATGGGGCGCGATGCGCATCTGCGCGTGCCCGAGATCGGGCTCGGCATGAACATGAGCTGGCAGAGCATCCCACGCATGCTGCACCTGATCGGACCGGCCCGCACCAAGCAGGCGGTGATCCTGGCCGACCAGCGCATCAGCGCGGACGAGGCCTATGAATGGGGCCTGGTGGAAGAGGTGACCGACCCCGGCCATGCGTTCGATGCCGCAATGGAGCTCGCCCGCAAGGTTGCCGCCCAGCCGCCGCTGTCGGTTGCGATGACGAAGCTGACCGTCAACCGGCTCGCGCATGCGCTGGACGATCTCGCAAGCCACATGGACGTCGACCAGTTCGCGCTGGCGAGCCTCACCGAAGACCACAAGGAGGGCGTCGAAGCCTTCCTGGCCCGCCGCAAGCCCCGCTTCAAGGGGCGGTAGAACTTGACGTCAGGCCATTGATCGCGCCGTGGACAATCCGTATACGCCGCGCTGGGACAAGAACGGCCCGGCCAACGGGCGGCAGGATGCGACGACAATCGAGGGGGAGGGCTCATGGCCGCTAGCTCGCAGGCGCCTGAGGCAAAAGGATTTCGCTGGAAGCTGATCGCACCGCTGGTGGTGTGGCTGGCGATCTATCTGTGGCCGGTGCCGTCGGGGCTCAACGTCAATCAGTGGCACTATTTTGCCGTGTTCGCGGCCGTCATCACCGGGCTCATCCTGGAATCGATGCCGGTCGGCGCGGTCGGCTTCATCGGGCTCACGGTCGCGGGCGTCGCCGGCTATATCGATCCCGATCCCGGCAAGTCGCTGCGCTGGATGCTGGCGGGCTTTGCCGAGAGCACGGTGTGGCTGATCGTCGGCGCCTTCGTGTTCTCGATCGGCTATCGCAAGAGCCAGCTCGGCCGGCGCATCGCGCTCGTGCTGGTGCAGAAGCTCGGCCGCAACACGCTCGGCCTCGGCTATGCGGTGGCGATGTCGGACTTCCTGCTGGCGCCGGCAACGCCCTCCAACACCGCGCGCAGCGGCGGCATCGTCTATCCCATCATCAGCAACATCCCGCGCATCTACGGCTCCGAGCCCGGGCCGACCGCCGGCAAGATCGGGACTTATGTGATGTGGACCGCGTTCGCGGCAACCGCGATCACGAGCTCGCTGTTCTTCACCGCGCTCGCGCCCAATGCGGCGGCGCTGGCGATCGCCAAGAAGACCGTCGGGGTCGATGTCAGCTGGGGCCAGTGGTTCATCGGCTTTGCGCCGCTCGGCATCCTCCTGATGATCCTCGTGCCGCTGCTCAGCTACGCGATCTGCCGGCCCGAGGTGAAGCACAGCCCCGAAATCTCCGAATGGGCGGCGCGGCAGCTTACGGAGATGGGCCCGATGTCGCGCAACGAGTGGATCATGCTGGCCCTGATCATCCTCGCGATGTTCCTGTGGATCGCGGGCTCGAGCCCGGACATCCACGTGCCCGTGCTCGGTTCGAACTTCGTCAACGCCACCACCGTGGTCTTCATCGTGATCTCGCTGATGCTGGTCACCGGCGTGATCGAGTTCGCCGACATCGTCAGCGAGAAGAGCGCCTGGGAGGTGTTCTTCTATTTCACCTCGCTCCTGACGCTCGCCTCGGGCCTGAACGAGATCGGCTTCATCAAATGGTTTGCGACCGAATACGCCAAACCGCTCGCGGGGCTGTCGCCGTCGACGGCGATGCTGCTGCTGGTCGCGCTGTTCTTCTGGATCCACTATTTCTTCTCGAGCATCACCTCGCATGCGGCCGCCGTGCTGCCTGTGGTGCTCGCCGTCGGCTCCGGCATCCCCGGCCTGCCGGTTACGACGCTCGCGATGCTCTGCATGTATTCGCTCGGCCTGATGGGCGTGATCTCGCCTTACGCGACCGGCCCGGCGCCGATGTATTTCGGCAGCGGCTATATCGGGAAGGGCCAGTTCTGGGGCTTTGGACTGATCTTCGGGGTGCTCTATTTCGCGGGCCTGCTGCTGATCGTGCTGCCCTGGTTGCAGATGGTCCGGTGAGCCGGGCCGGAGGCTGATACCCGCGGCGGAGGAATTTTCTTCTCCTTGGAGGGATTGGGAAAACTTCATCTAGCCCCTCCGAAATATCTGAAATTGCAAGAAAGACCGGAAAAGGCGATGGTGCGTGCTGCGGTGCAGCGCGCTCCCCGCCGAGCGGTTTGCCGCTGCTTCACCTCCAGTCGCTGATGCGACCCGGGTCTCGTTTGCCTTTTCGGGCAGGCGGGCGAATTATTCTGCATGAAGGCCGTTTCCATGAACGTTCACCAATCGCTTGCCATCGGACAGCCGATCGCGCCGCCCCCAGCGATTTCGCCCGCCCCAGAACCGGACGCCATGGTCCGCTTCGAAGGCATCTCGAAAACCTACCCGGCCTATCGCGGCAAGCCGGGCGTCAATGCGCTCGAGGACATCGATTTCGCGATTCCGCGCGGCTCGATCACCGGCGTGATCGGCCGCTCCGGCGCCGGCAAGTCGAGCCTGGTCCGCCTGATCAACGGGCTGGAGAAGCCGACCACGGGCCGCGTGATCGTCGACGGCCGCGACATCTCCGCGCTCGCAGGGCGCGAGTTGCGGCTGGCGCAGCGATCGATCGGCATGATCTTCCAGCACTTCAACCTGCTGTCCTCGCGCACGGCGGCCGCCAACATCGCGCTGCCGCTCGAGATCGCCGGCTGGGCCAAGGCCGACATCAGGACCCGTGTGGCCGAGCTGCTCGCGCTGGTCGGCATCGCCGACAAGCATGACCGCTATCCGTCGGAGCTGTCCGGCGGCCAGAAGCAGCGCGTCGGCATTGCCCGCGCGCTGGCGACGCGGCCGAGCGTGCTGCTGTCGGACGAGGCGACCTCGGCGCTCGATCCGCAGACCACGCGCGCCATCCTCGATCTGCTCGCCAACATCAACCGCGAGCTGGGCGTGACCATCGTGCTGATCACCCACGAAATGTCCGTGGTGCGCCAGCTCGCCAGGGAAGTCGTCGTGCTCGATGCCGGCCATGTCGTGGAGAGCGGCCATGTCGCCGACATCTTCACCCATCCAAGACATCCGATCACGCAGTCCTTCCTCGCCGAGGTGATCGGCGACAGCCTGCCGGTGTCGCTGGCGAGCCGGATCGTGGCGGC
>NZ_AKIY01000102.1 GCF_000282615.1 Bradyrhizobium sp. YR681
GGGGGGAGCCGCAACTCGTGGCGGGCGAACCAGGACAGCGCGGTCGCCGAGCTCATGCGGCTTCCTGGAGCGTCACCAGTGCGATGAAGAGATCTTCGAGGCTGGTGTCGGCATGGCCGTTCTGCTGGCGCAGCTCGGCCAGCGTGCCCTCGGCGACGAGCCGGCCCGCGGCGATCACGCCGATGCGGTCGGCCATGCGTTCGGCGACCTCGAGAATATGCGTGGTCATGATGATGGTGCAGCCGGCCCGAACGCGCTCGCTCAGAAGGCCCTTGACGTGGCGGGCGGAGACGGCGTCGAGGCCCGTCAGCGGCTCGTCGAGAATGATGAGGCGGGGATCGTGCACCAGGGCGCCGGCGAGAGCGACCTTCTGGCGCATGCCCTTGGAAAAACCTTCGCAGCGTTCGTGCCGGTGCGGCTCGAGCCCGAGCGAGGTCAGCAGCCCCTGCGCGACCGGCTCCGAGACCGATGGCGCGATGCCCCAGAGGCCGGCGACGAATTCGAGATATTCGAGCGGGGTGAGCTTGTCATAGATCATGGGCTCGTCGGAAACCCAAGCCATCACCTGCTTGGCCGCAACGGGGGTCTGGAGCGCGTCGATGCCGAAGATCGAGACCGCGCCGGCATCGGGCCGCAGCAGCCCCGCAACCATGCGCAAGGTGGTGGTCTTGCCGGCGCCGTTGGGGCCGACCAGCGCGTAGAATTCCCCGGCATGAATGGTGAGATCGAGGCTGTCGACCGCCAGACGGTCAAAACGCTTCGTTAACCCTCGGACTTCCAGCGCCGAGCTGTCCGGCTTCATGACGGCCACACCATCCGGTTTTGCATCGCCCGCGACCATGACCTGAAGATGTTTCGGCACGGTGAATCGCGCTGCCGCAAATTCCGCCATGCGCCTTGGACTAATGGCAAGTCACCGTTTGTTGACAGCGCGCGGGGGTTCAGGCTGAATTGCCATCGGGACAAATGGAGCTAACGCGGCGAAACGACTGCGTAGCGACTGGACACAAGATGCGGCAAGGCGGTCACAAAGAACCGCAGGTTGCATCGGGAGGAAGCGCGACGATGCTGGATTTCGTTCAGCAGCTGGTCAGCGGTGTTGCGCTCGGCTGCGTTTACGGCCTGATCGCGCTCGGTTTCGTGCTCGTCTACAAGGCCACAGAGGTCGTCAATTTCGCCCAGGGCGATCTGATGATGCTGGGCGGCTTCTTCGCCTTCACCTTCATCGGCATGATGGGGCTGAACTACTGGATCGGCTTTGCCGGTGCGGTGGTCGCCATGGCGCTGTTCGGCATGCTGGCCGAGCGCGTGGTGGTGCGGCCGATCCTCGGCTATCCGCAATTCTCCATCATCATGGCCACGATCGGCCTCGGCTATTTCCTGCGCTCGATCGCCGGCATGATCTGGGGCACCGACGATCTGAAGATCGAGACGCCGTTCAGCCAGGGCGTGCTGCGCATGGGCTCGCTGGTGCTGGCCTACGACAAGCTCTCGGTGATCGCGGCGACCATGATCCTGTGCACGCTGCTTTATCTGTTCTTCAACAAGACCACGCTCGGCACCGCGATGCGCGCCAGTTCCGAGAACATGCTGGCGGCCTATTACATGGGCATTCCGGTCAAGCGCGTGGTGTCGATCGTCTGGGCGATCAGCGCGGCGGTCGCGACCTGCGCCGGCGTGCTGCTGGCGCCGATCACCTTCATCCACTCCAATGTCGGCCTCGTGCTGGGGCTGAAGGCGTTTCCCGCCGCGGTGCTTGGTGGCTTCGGCTCGATTCCGGGCGCCGTGGTCGGCGGCGTCCTGATCGGCGTGATCGAGAGCATGGCCGGATTCTACCTGCCCGAAGGCTGGAAGGACGTCGCGCCCTACGTCGTGCTGCTCGCCGTGCTCTTGCTCAAGCCCGAAGGCCTGTTCGGCCTCCACGTCCGCAAGAAGGTCTGAACGCCATGCGCTTCCTGTTCAAGATCGACTACGAGGACGACATCAAGCTGTTCCCGCATTCCGGCTACATCGTCTCCTACGGCATCCTGCTCGCGCTGCTGCTGATCGCGCCGCATCTGCTCTCCAGCTATCTGATGAGCCAGCTCGTCTTCGTCTGCATCTATGCAATCGTCGGCGTGGCGCTGCTGATCCTGACCGGTTTCACCGGCCAGGCCTCGCTCGGGCACGCGGCGTTCCTCGCGATAGGCGCCTACACGGCGGCCTATCTGCAGACATACAACGTGCCGTTCCCGATCTATTTCCTCGTCGCGGGCGCCCTGACCGGGCTGATCGGCGCGATGGTCGGGTTTCCCGCGCTGCGCCTGACCGGCATCTACCTCGTCATCGCCACCATCTCCTTCGCGCTGATCGTCGAGGAAATCCTGGCACGCTGGGAGAGCGTGACCCACGGCAACGAGGGCATGCGGGTGAAGACGCTGTCGCTGCTCGGCGTCGCGGTGCCGCGCGACAGCCCGACCTTCTACTACCTCTGCCTTGCGGTGCTGGTGCTGACCATCGTCGGCACGCTCAATCTGCTGCGCTCGCCCACGGGCCGCGCCTTCGTCGCGATCCGCGACAGCGAGACGGCGGCGCGCAGCATGGGCGTCAACGTCGCGCTGTACAAGGTGAAGTCCTTTGCGATCTCGGCGGCGATCACCGGCTTCGCCGGCGTGCTGTTCGCCCACAAGCTCTCCTTCATCTCGCCGGAGATGTTCACGCTGCAGCTATCGATCGAGTTCATCATCGTGATCCTGATCGGCGGCACCTTCTCCCTGCACGGGGCGGTGCTGGGCGCGATCTTCATCGTGATGATCGACCCGTTCCTGACCTACCTGAAGGACGACCTGCCCGGCATCATCGCCGGCATCGCGGCAACGTTCGGCGCCGGCCCGCACATCGCGGCGAACATCCAGTCCAAGGTCGCGGCCTTCGCCTCGCTCAACGGCCTGAAAGGCGCGATCTACGGCATCATCATCGTGCTGTTCGTGCTGTTCGAGCCGCTCGGGCTCTACGGCCGCTGGCTGAAGATAAAACTCTTTTTCCAGCTGTTCCCGCTCTACAAGCGCGCCACCTTCAAGCGGCAGAAGATCTACGTGAAGTCGGAGCGGAACCGATGAGCTATTTCCGCGCGGAGAATCTGTCGCTGCATTTCGGGGGCCTCAAGGCCGTCGACGCGGTGTCGTTCGCGGTCGAGCGGGGCGAGATCCTCTCGATCATCGGCCCGAACGGCGCCGGCAAGAGCTCGATCTTCAACCTGATCTCGCGGATCTACCGGCCGACCTCGGGCCGCATCTTCTTCGAGGACCAGGACATCACCGAGCAGCCGCCTTACGACATCGCGCGGCTCGGCATCGCCCGCACCTTCCAGAACATCGAGCTGTTCGAGAATGCGAGCGTGCTCTCGAACCTCCTGGTCGGCCGCCACCGTCATTCGACCACGCAGCTCTGGCAGGAATTGCTGTTCCTGCCGAGCGTGCGCGCCAGCGAGAAGGTGCATCGCCGCCGGGTCGAGCAGGTGATCGAGTTCCTCGATCTCGAGCCCTATCGCGACAAGCTGATCTCGGGCCTGCCCTACGGCGTGCGCAAGGTGATCGAGCTGGCGCGCGCGCTGTGCTCGGAGCCGAAGCTGATCCTGCTCGACGAGCCGTCCTCCGGGCTCAACGTGGAGGAGACCGACGACATGTCGTTCTGGATCCGCGACTTGAAGAACGAGCTCGGCGTCACCGTGCTGATGGTCGAGCACGACATGTCGCTGGTCAATCGCGTCTCCGATCGCGTCATCGCGCTGAACTATGGCCGCGTGCTCGCGATGGGCTCGCCGGCGGAGGTGCAGCAGCACCCCGATGTCGTCGCCGCCTATCTGGGAGCATGAGCGATGGATGCGACCGTGCCGCCCGATGTCATCCTGAAGCTCTCCAACATCGAGAGCTATTACGGGCCGATCATGGCGATCCGCGGCATCTCGCTGGAGGTGCCGCGCGGCCGCATCGTCACGCTGCTGGGTGCCAACGGCGCCGGCAAGACCACCGTGCTGAAGACCATCTCCGGCATTCTCGATCCGCAGAAGGGCGCGATCGAGTTCATGGGCAGGCCGATCCAGCGCATGGAGGCGGACCGCATCGTGCGGCTGGGCTTGAGCCACGTGCCGGAGGGACGCGAGGTGTTCCCGTTCCTCTCGGTGCGCGAGAACCTGATGATGGGGGCCTATCCGCGCAAGGACCGCGACGGCGTCGCGGAGGATCTCGAGCGCGTCTACGGCTATTTCCCGCGCCTGAAGGAGCGCATCAACCAGCCGGCCGGCCAGCTCTCCGGCGGCGAGCAGCAGATGCTCGCGATCGGCCGGGCGCTGATGAACCGGCCGACCCTGCTGCTGCTCGACGAGCCCTCGCTCGGCCTGTCGCCGATCCTGGTGAAGGAGATCTTCACGATCATCCGCCGCGTCAACGAGGAGCAGGGCATGTCGATCCTGCTGGTCGAGCAGAACGCCAAGGTGGCGCTGGAGACGGCGCATTACGGCTATGTGCTCGAGATCGGCCGTATCGTGATGAACGACAGCTGCGACCGCTTGATGCATTCCCAGGACATCCAGGAGTTCTACCTTGGCGCCAAGGAAGCGGGCGCCCGGGGCGAACGGCGCTGGAAAAAGAAGAAGACGTGGCGTTGACGAGGGACTGGCGTAGAATGAACGAGCCCATCCGCTAATACAGACCGCCGGCAAGGCAGGCAGCGGAGGGGGAGCGACAAGGAGGGAATGCACATGGCCCGACCGGCGGTGCTGACGGTCGCTGAAACGATCGCGAAGAGTTTCTTGCGCGCCGCGGAGACGCGGGGCGAGCGGCCGGCGATCCGCGAGAAGAAGTTCGGCATCTGGCAGCCGACCAGCTGGCGCGAGTGGCTGGAGATCTCGAAGGAGATCGCCTACGCGCTTCGCGCGATCGGCATGATGCCCGGCGACGTCGCCTCCATTGTCGCCAATGCCGTGCCCGAATGGGTTTACGCCGACATGGGAATCCTGTGCGCCGGCGGCGTCTCCAGCGGGATCTATCCGACCGATTCGTCGTCCCAGGTCGAATATCTCGTCAACGATTCCCGGACGAAGGTGATCTTCGCCGAGGACGAGGAGCAGCTCGACAAGATCCTCGCCTGTCGCGCGCGCTGCCCGTCCCTGCAGAAGATCATCGTGTTCGACATGGAGGGTCTCCGCGGCTTCTGCGACGACATGGTGATGTCGCTCGACGAGTTTCGCGCGCTCGGCCGCAACCACATGGTGGGGCGCGAGGCGCTGTGGCAGGAGATGATCGACAGCCGCGGAGCAGGCGATCTTGCGATTCTCGTTTACACCTCGGGCACCACAGGCCCGCCCAAGGGCGCGATGCACGCCAACCGCAGTGTCACGCACCAGATGCGGCATGCCAACGATTTCATTCCGGCGCAGGAGGACGACGACCGGCTGATCTTCCTGCCGCTGTGCCACGTCGCCGAACGCATCGGCGGCTACTACATCTCGGTCGCGCTCGGCTCGGTGATGAATTTTGCCGAGAGCCCGGAGACGGTGCCGGACAATCTGCGCGAGGTGCAGCCGACCATCTTCCTGGCGGTGCCGCGCATCTGGGAAAAATTCTATTCCGCCGTCACCATTGCCTTGAAGGATGCAACGCCGCTCCAGCAATGGGTCTACCGCCGCGCCATCGGGATCGGCTACCGCATGGTCGATTGCCGGATCGAGGGCAGGGCGCCGCCGCTGTCGCTGCGCCTCGCCAGCCGCTTCGCCTACCGGATCGCGTTCCGCAACATCCGCCGCATGATCGGGCTCGATCGCTGCCGCATCGCCTTCACCGGTGCAGCCCCGATCGCGCCGGAGCTGATCCGCTGGTATCTCGCACTCGGCATCGACATGCACGAGCTCTACGGCCAGACCGAGAATTGCGGGGTCGCCACCATGATGCCGGCGGAGCGCATGAAGCTCGGCTCGGTCGGCACGGCCGTGCCCTGGGGCGAGGTCGCCCTGTCGCCCGACGGCGAGATCCTGATCAGGGGCGACTTCCTGTTCATGGGCTATCTGAACCAGCCGGAGAAGACCGCCGAGACCATCGATATCAGCGGCTGGCTGCACACCGGCGACGTCGGCACCATCGACAACGAAGGCTTCGTCCGCATCACGGATCGGATGAAGGACATCATCATCACGTCGGGCGGCAAGAACGTCACGCCGTCCGAGATCGAGAACCAGCTCAAATTCTCGCCCTACATCTCGGACGCCGTCGTGATCGGCGACAAGCGGCCATACCTGACCTGCCTCGTCATGATCGACCAGGAGAATGTCGAGAAGTTCGCCCAGGACCACGACATTCCCTTCACCAATTACGCCAGCCTGTGCCGGGCGGCCGAGATCCAGGACCTGATCTGGCGCGAGATCGAACAGGTCAACGGCAATTTCGCCCGCGTCGAGACCATCAAGCGGTTCTATCTGATCGAGCGCCAGCTCACGCCGGAGGACGAGGAGCTGACGCCGACCATGAAGCTGAAGCGCAACTTCGTGAACAAGCGCTATGCCCCCGAGATCGACGCGATGTATCGCGAGCGTGCGGTGGCCTGATCCATCTCGTTTGAAGACCAGCGGAGGAGCGATGGCCACGTCCTTCGTGCAACACGGGCCAGGGAGAGGAGATGTCAATGTCGAAATCGTTCAGGACGTTCGGCCTTGCGGTGGGCGCGGTGGTGCTCACGCATCTGCCGGCCACGGCGCAGACCAAGGTCACCAATGAGGGCATCTCGGCAACCGAGATCGTGATCGGCACCCATCAGGACCTGTCGGGTCCGATCAAGGGCTGGGGTGTGCCTGTTTCCAACGGCATGAAGATGGCGGTCGAGGAGGTCAACGCCGCCGGCGGCGTGCAGGGACGCAAGATCAGGCTGGTGGTCGAGGACAGCGGCTACGATCCGAAGAAGGCCGTGCTGGCTTCGCAGAAATTGATCGAGCGTGACAAGATCTTCGCGATGGTCGGCGCGATGGGATCGCCGACCGTGCTCGCCGCGCAGGATATCCTGCTCGACGCCGGCGTGCTTCAGCTCTTCCCGCTGACGGCGGCCGAGTTCACCTTCAAGTTCGATCCGGCCAAGCCGCAGGAGCGGCTGAAGTTCAACAACCTGCTGCCCTATGTCGAGAGCACACGCGCCGCGCTGAAATACATGATGGAGTGGAAGAACTTCCAGAAGCCCTGCATCATGCACCAGGACGACGAGTACGGGAAGAACGTGCTCGACGGCTTCAACCAGCAGCTCGCCGCGATGAAGGTGCAGCCGGCCTCGATCACGAGCTACAAGCGCGGCGCCTCCGACTTCAGCGCGCAGGTCGCCAAGATGAAGTCCGACGGCTGCGACGTCGTCGTGCTCGGCGCGGTGCTCCGCGAGCCCATCGGCGCGATGACGGAAGCCAAAAAGCTCGGCTGGGATGTCACCTTCCTCGGCGCCACGCCGACCAACGTGATGGAGGTGCCGGTGCTCGGCAAGGAGGCCGTCGAAGGCCTCTACGCCGCAAGCGGCTTCGAGATCCCGTATGAGGACACCGCCAAGGGCAAGGTCAAGGACTGGCTCGTCAACTACAAGAAGATGTTTGGCACCGACGCCAATACGCAGGCGATCATCGGCTACAATGCGGTCATGACGTTTGCGTTCTACGCGAACAAGGCGGGCAAGGACCTGACGGGCCAGAAGATGCTTGATGCGCTGGAGTCCGGCGACAAGTTCCTCGACATCTTCAACTCGCCCCCGACCAAGTTCTCCAAGACCGACCACCTCGCCAACACCATCACCCAGGTGCAGCAGGTCAAGGGCGGCCGCTGGGTTCTGGTGAAGGACAATCTGATGTTCTGATCTCTGACCGCGATGACAATGCACCCTCTCCCTTGCGGGAGAGGGTGAGCGCACCGCGCGGAGAGGACACGCCTACGATCCTCCGCCCGCCGTCCCCGAATTCACCGGCGCCAGCTCGTCCTCGCGGCAGCGCCAGCCGTCGGCGGCTTTCACGAAGGCAAACGTCCGCTGGATCCTCAGGCGGCGCGTGACGTTGAAGGCGTCCGCGGAGCGCTCCTTGGCGTCCGCGCTCGGCTGCGGACGGCCGGTCCTGGCGTCCCAGCAGGTGCCGGTGCAGCTCAATGCAATCTTGCTGCACATGGTGAAGGGCGCCAGCACGACCATCTCGATCTCGCCGGTGACCTGCGCCTCCTGGTCGGTCACCTGGCTGTCGAGCGCGTAGACGCGGTTGATGCGCAGGAAACTGCCGCAGGAATTGGCGGCGTGAATCCGTGCGGCGCAGAAGTCGACGGCGTCGGTGTCGGGGATGCGCGCCGCGACCTGCCGGCCGAACACCTTTTTCGGATCGCCCCTGGCGGCAGCGATCTCGCCTGTCTTGTGCTTCAGATAGTCGGCAAGACAACCTTCGGCGGATTCGAGCTCGGCAAGCGGCACGTTCTCCTTGCCGACCAGATTGCACTTGCGATCGCGCTCCCGCGTCCACCGTCCGTATTCGGCGAAGGCAAAGCGGGCTGCGGTCGGGTCGAGCTTGCCGATCAGGGCGAGCACCTGGCCGTTGAGCTCGGTTTCGGCAAGCGCCAGTGACGGGTCCGCGCAGATCAGCGCGCCGGCCGCGGTGTTGGCCGCCAGACAGTCGAAATCGGGATCGCGCAGGATCGCGGCGCGCTCCTCGGTCACCTTGAGCAGGCACGCCCTGACCCGGTCGAGATCGTCGGGGCGGACCGCAATCTGGCCGACGATGCCGCAGCCGAGATTGCGCTGGCGGATCCAGATCGCATTCTCCTCGATTCCCGGCAGGCGATCGGGCAGGCGGGCGAGCCGCGCCTCGATCGCGGTGCTCAGCTTTTCCGCCGCGGCGGCAAGCTCGGCGTCGCCGCAGAACAATTGATTGCCGGGGTCGCGGATCTGCTGGCAGTTGTTCCTGGCGAACAGCGGCAGCCTGTCGGCGATGGAGCGGTCGGATTGCGCGAAGCCTGGTGCCGCGGGCCCGGCCAGCAGCGCAAGCACAGACAGCACGATGAACCGCATTCCAGTCGCCCCCGCATGGAAGGCGCCATGCTAGCGCCCCGGCTCGCGCGGTGGAATGGGTTTGTGTCAGAAGTCTATGTGAGACCCGTAGCCCGGATGGAGCGCAGCGCAATCCGGGATTCGTGCGACAAGTGATGGCGGCCCCGGATTTCGCTTCGCTCCATCCGGGCTACGAGACCGCTACGATCAATGCGCCTCGGCTGTGGCCACCGAGAACCGCACGGGTTCGTCGACATATTTCATCACGGCCGACTGGTAGAGCACGAACAGCGGCTGGTAGGTGCGCGCGTCGTCGTCCTCGACCATCGCCATGCGGCGGTTGTCGAGCATCAGCCAGTGGCCGTCGAGCTTTGCGGCGGCAACCGCATGCTCTTCGCCGGCGCGGATGTCGCGCACCACGACGATGCGGAGATCCTCCTGGGCGACGCCGGCGAGCCGCAGCGCGGCCAGCTTGGCGATGGCATAGTCTTCGCAGTCGCCGGCGCCGCGCGCGAAGGTCGCGAGCGGCGAGCTCCAGACGTCGTCGATGCCGTCATCGGTGGCGCGGACGGCCAGGTTGATGGCGCGGTTGGTCTCGCCGAGCTTCGCGCGGCCGTCACGGGCGCGGGCCTGGTCGACGATGGCGAGCAGTTTCAGCGCCGCGGGCGAGGCGCAATTGTCCCGATCGCCATCGCACAGCGCCAGCTGCACCATGTCGTCGTCGAGCTTCTGCTTCAGCGCGGACCATTTCTGCTGGAGGCTGCCGGACGAGATGGCGAAGGCGAACACGCCGAACGGCTCGGCGGACTTGCGCACGAGGACGCCGGCGCCCGGCGACAGCAGCGTGCCGGCGCGCAGCTCGGCGGCCGATCCGAGCAGGACCAGTCCGCACAGGACAAGGATTGCGCGCCAGGCGCGCGAGCGAGCAGCGGTCTCCATCTGACATCCCCTTCCGGCTTCGCCGGGTCCTCTCGACCTGAACGTGCCGGGCTTTGTTGCTTTCGCGCAGATAGTGCGAGACGGGCCGTTTTGTTCTGCTTAATGCGCCCGGCAGGGGGCCCAAAACCGGGCAACAGCCTGAAACGGGCCTGCCGGAATTGCGTAAAATTTTACGATTCGCCGGCTAGGAGGGGGCCGGCTGCCGCGAAATGGAACCAATTGCAGGCACAAGTTGTGAGAGGGGCAATTCTGCGTCCTATGGCTAACAGCCCGCTATTTCACGGGTTCTGTTAGTTGGGTCACAGATTTAACTCCGTATTTGCCGCAGGATGCTGCGGGGCACTACGAAGAAAAGATGACACAAGTATCAGCCGTCTGTCTGATGCGGCTAAATACTTCGGATGACTGGAAATGCGCGGAAATAAGCCGAATTCGACTTTAAAATACTCGAAGTATTACTTCCGCTTCTTCATGAAGGTGCCGCCCGGCGGGGGCTTCCACGGCCAAGTGACGCGAAATCACACAAGCAATAGATGGTTTCGCTAAGGACTCGGTAATGCTATGCAAGCTTAGGCGGTCGATACTTATTTAAATATTAACCCTTTTACGGTGCCCGGTTGAATTACGCTGGCAAATTTGACGCCGCGATCTCCTTGGACGGCCAGGGTTCCCGCCTGCCCGCCGACGGCCATGTCGATTCCTTTATCGCCAAGGCGCATGGGCATGTGCCCGAGGGCGCGTTTGTCGTTCCCGACCCGAATCTGATCTTCAACGGCGAGTTCAAGCGCACCGGCGTCGACCTCGTGCTGTCCCATGACGGCCACGAGTTCGTCGTTAACGATTATTTCAAGGGCGACAAGCGTGCGGCGATCGCCTCGCCCGATGGCGCCCACCTCACCGGCGACGTCGTCAACGCACTCACCGGCCACGTGCAATATGCGCAGGCCGCGGGCGGCATCGCCGCGGCCCAGGTCATCGGTCACGTCACAAAGCTCTCCGGCAGCGCGACCGCGATCCGCAACGGCGTCTCGGTCATCCTGAACAATGGCGATAATGTCGAGAAGGGCGACGTGGTCTCGACCGGCGCGGACTCGACGCTCGGCATCACCTTCATCGACGGCACCGTGTTCGGCCTGTCCTCCAATGCGCGGATGGTGCTGAACGAGATGGTCTACGACCCCAACGGGTCGAACAATTCCTCGCTGCTCAGCCTGGTCGCGGGCACCATCACCTTCGTCGCCGGCGAGACCGCCAAGCACGGCGACATGAAGGTCGACACGCCGGTCGCCACCATGGGCATCCGCGGCACCGCGGTGCTGAGCCAGATCAACTTCGTCGTTCCCGCCGGCGGCGGCGATCCGCAGCCGCAGGCGAGCTTCCAGGTGCTGGTCGAGCCGAACGGCACGACCGGCTCCTACATCCTGTTCGACAAGGTCACGCTGCTGCCGATCGCGACGGTCAACCAGGCCGGCCAGATGATCCAGATCAGCGGCGGCAACGTCTCGATCACCAATGCGCTGATGTCGCCGGACATTCAGAAGCTGATCACCGACGTGTTCACGCTGAAGTTCACCGACAACAACACCAACACCAAGCTCACCACGAACTTCACCGACACGATCACGCCGACCAGCGACGGTCTTATGTTCAAGACCCTGAGCGGCTACAGCGCGACGGCGGTCTTCACGAACACCAACCAGCAGGGGACGGACCCTGGCCACAATCCGTCCACCAGCAATCGCATTCCCGGTCCGCCGCAGGCGCGCAGCCTCGATGCCAACGGCAATGTGACGTCGACGTTCTCGCTGACCGAGCGCGCAGACAAGACCGGCGACACCGTCGATGCCGACACGGTCTCCGGCCGGATCACCTTCGTCGATCAAAATCTGGGCGACCGGCCGACGGCGAGCGTGAGCCTCGCCGGCGCGCCGAACTACGTCTACAAGAGTGCCGGCCAGCAGGACGTCACCGGGACGCTCTCCGCGCTCCAGAAGCAGGACATTGCGGCGACCCAGATCGACATCCAAGTCGTCCCCGACGGTGGCAACAACAACAACGGTTCGGCGGTCTGGACCTACACGATCCCCGACCACGTCTTCGACTTCCTCGCGGCCGGCGAAACGCTGACGCTGACCTACATGATCCGCGTCAACAACAATTTCGCGGTCAATCCTGAATCCACCTATATCCCGATCACCATCACGATCACCGGCACCAACGACAAGCCGGTGATCACCACCAGCGTTCCGGTCATCACCTTCGAAGGCGGCACCAGCGTGCCGGGTGGCCCGCTCACCAGCGATGTGCCGACCACGGGCACGCTGAACTTCGACGACGTCGATCTCACCGACAAGCATACGGTGTCGGTGGCGCTGACCAGCGCGACCCTGCCCGACGGCACGGTGCCGCCGGGCCCGCTCACGGCGTTCCAGAGCGCGATGTCGGTTGCGATCGCGGCGGGCGCCGACAGCACCGGCGACGGCACCGGCACCATCAACTGGTCGCTGGCCGATCTGCCGGTCTATCTCGCCGACTTCATCCCGAGGGGCGAGGTGCTGACGCTGGTCTACACCGTGACGCTCACGGACTCGCAGGGCGCGACCTCGCAGCAGACCATCACCGTCACCATCACCGGCACCGACGCGCCCGCGGTGGTGTGGATCGCGACCGACAAGCCGGGCGTGCCCTCGGGCGGCTTCTGGAAAGATGCGGGCAATTGGGCGACCGGTACGGTCCCGACCATCAGTGACGACGTCATCGTCATTACCGATCAGCTGCACGGCCTGACCCCGTCCTATCCGGTGACGATCGACACGGCGGCCTATGCGAAGTCGGTGACGATGAACGATTTCGGTGGTCCGCCGCCGAAGGTGATTGTGCAGGCCTCGCTGACGATCGCAGGCGCGCTCAACATGGGCGCCGATTCGATCTTCAACGTCGCCGCGACCGGAACGATGTCGGTCGGCGGCAAGGCCGAGCTGTTGGACACGAGCGTTTTCGCCAATGCCGGCTATCTGACGCTCGCGGGCGGCGGTGATTTCGCTGCCGGTACCACGATCACCAATTCCGGCACGATCGAGCTGTCCGGCGGCACGCTGAAGACGCTGGCCACGATCCACAATGCCAACGGCACGCTGAAGGCCGATGCTGGCGCGACGTTGATCGTCGATACCGCGACGGTCGACGGCGGCACAGTCACCATTCTGGGCACGCTGGAGCTCGATGGCGCCAGCCTGATCGAGAACGGCACGCTGAACAATTCCGGCACGGTCAACGTCAGGGGAGCTGCCGAGTTTGCGCACGAGACCGTCTCCAACAGTTCCACCGGCACGATCAAGGTGCTGGCGAATGGCTGGCTGACCGTCGATCAAAGTTCCAGCGTCACGAATAACGGCGCGGTCATCGTCGATGCCAGTGGCAAGCTGACCGTCAACGGCGCGACGATTGATGGCGGAGCCGGATATTACGGGCACGTGTTCAATGCCGGCATGAGCGAGAGCACCGACGGTACGCTGATCGTGACGACCGGGCCGAGCATCGGCACCGTTACGAATAATGGCGAGCTCGATCTCACCGGCAATGCGGTTCTGAGCAACGGCGTCCTGAAGAACAACGCCAGCATGAAGGTCGGCGGCACCGGCAATTCGCTGAAATCCGAGACCGTTACCAATGCCGGCATCATCGAAGTGCTGGCGGCCGGCGTGCTCGCGATCGACCTTGGCTCGACCGTCGACAATGCGAGCGGCACGATCGTTGTCGATGATGGTGGCGCGCTGACCCTCGACGGCGCCACGATCAGCAGCGGCGCCATCAACAATTACAGCGTTCTGGGCGGCGCGATCGACGTCACCGGCAATAGCCGGATCGACGGCAATGCGACGCTGACCAAGGGCACCGTCACGGTCGAGAGCGCTGTCACGCTGAAGCTCGACGATGTCACCGTCTCCGGTGCTGCGATCGCCAATCACGGTACGGTCAAGGTCGATGCCGACAAGAAGCTGACGCTGGCAGGCTCGAGCCTGACCGGTGGCACGCTCACGCTCTCCGGCACGCTGGAATCGACCGGCATCAGTGCGATCCACAGCGCCGACCTCAACAATACCGGCACGGTCTCGGTCACCAGCGGCACGCTGACGATCGATCTGCACGCCATCACCAATCACGGCCTGATCGAGGCGGTGACCGGTGGCGCGCTGAAGCTGACGACGACGACCGTCACCAATACGAGCGGGACGATCTCGGTCGATGGCACTTCGAAGCTTTATCTGACCGACGTCACGATCAACGGCGGCAGCCTCACCAATGCCGGCAATCTCTACAGCACCGGCCTCAACACGGTCACGGCCGGCGTCACCAACACCGGCACCATCGCGGTGCAGAGCGGCACGCTCAATCTCGCCGGCGGCATCACCGGCGCCGGAACGCTGACCATCGGCGATAATGCGACGCTCGAACTCGGCGGCGCGGATGCCCAGACCGTCACCTTCACCGGCGGCGCCAACACGCTGAAGCTCGACGACACCAGCCACGACTTCACCGGCACCATCGCCGGTCAGGCCTCGACCGGCGGGCTCTTCACCGTCACCGGCGATGCCGACATCACGACGTCGAACGGCGATGCGCTCGACTTCACCGCGTCAGGCGGGACGAGCGGCAGCCACGGCAACATCATGCTGACGCCGACCGGCACGCTGACCGGCAAGAACAACGGCATCGTCGTCACCCAGAACGGCATCGGTGATATCTCGCTGACGACATCAGGCGACATCACGGGCCAGACCGGCAACGGCATCGTGCTGCACGACGGCGCGGCCGGCGCGGGCGACATCACGGCGACGATCGGCGGCGGCGTCTCCGGCGCGATCGGTCTCGACGTCGTCTCCCATGGCGACGGCGACGTCACCATCACGAATAACGGCGACATCACCGGCGAGACCTCGTTCGGCATCAATGTCGATCAGAACGATGTGGGCGCGGCCGGTTCGACGCACATCACCAATCACGGAACGGTGGTCGGCGCCGACGGCGTCGCGGCGGTCTCGATCCAGGAGAACGCCACCGGCACGGCGACGATCGACAATTCCGGCACCATCGGGTCCGACGCCGCCGACGTGGCCTCGACGACCTATGCGATCGTCGAGACCGGCGGCGAGATCACGATCAACAACACAGGCCACATCAACGGCAACATCTCCGTCGCCACCGCCACGTTCAACAACAATGCGGGCGGCACCTGGACGGTCGCCGGAAGCGGCGTGTTCGGCGATGCGTCGTCGATCATCAACCATGGTGCGATCGATCTGCATGGCGCGTCGATCTCCGGGACCGGGCTGAGCATCCAGAATTACAGCGACATCGACAGCTATGGTACGGCGTCGATCTCGGGCACCATCACCAACACTGGCTCGATCGAGGTCCATGACGGGGACCTGACGTTGTTCGGGTCGCTGTCGGGCACGGGTTCGGTCACCGTCGATGTCGGCGCGACGCTGAAGCTCGAAGGCACGGTCACGCAGACGATCAACCTCGCCGGCAATGGCGCCGCGCTTGAGATCGACACGTCGACCTTCGGCGGATCGATCGGGCAGCTGTCCGCGAACGACACGATCGACCTGTCGACCATCAAATACGGGCTCGGCACCAGCGCGGTCTATGTCGCCAATGCCGATCCAGCGACGGGCGGCGTGCTGACGGTCACCGACGCCGACAACAATCATATCAGCTTGACCCTGACCGGCGCCGACTATCGCAACGCGCATTTCGCCGGCAGCGATGACGGTACCGGTCACACGCTGATCACGATCCATGCCGATGACGACGCGCCGACTTTCACTGCCGGTGGCGTGCCGGCCGGGAGTGTCTCCGAGCAGGCGGACACCACCGGCGACTTTGTCACGCTCGATCAGTCAACGCCTGCGACCGGCGCGATCCATTTCACTGATATCGACCTGACTGACCTTCCGACGGCAGACATCACCAGCCGGGACGTGACTTCGCTCGGCGCCGGTGGCAGCGCCGACCTCACCTCGACGCTCACGCTCGACGAGATCGCGGCGCTCAAGAGCGCCATGACGCTGCTGCCGCAGACCGGGCTGAACAACGGCACCATCACCTGGAGCTATGCGATCGCTGACGGCGCGCTGGATTTTCTCGCCAAGGACCAGACCGCAAAAATCGTCTCTACGATCACGCTCGACGACCACCAGGGCCAGAAGATCACGACCGACGTCACGATCACGGTCACTGGGAAGAACGACGCGCCGACCTTGGCTGCGGTCAGCACGGATCCGCTCGTCGATACTGCCATCGCCGACAGCTTCACGGACATCACGGGGACGCTGGCCGGGACCGACGCCGACCATGGCGAGACGGCGACGCTGCATTACGCCGTGCTGGACGGCGCGACCGCCGTGCCGACGCTCGCGGGACATTACGGTGTGCTGACGGTCAACGACAACGGCAGCTACAGCTACGTGCCCGACGCCGCAGCGATCAACGCGCTCTCGGCAGGCAATTATCTCGATACGTTCACCGTTCAGACCAGGGACGCGCAAGGTGCTGTCGGCACGGCAACGTTCACGGTGAACGTCACGGGCGCCAACGACGCGCCGGTCCTGGCCGACGGCAGTCTCGGGAAGCTCACCGACACGGACATCGCGGACAGTTTCCCCGACCTCAGCGGACAGCTGGCCGGGACCGATGCCGACAGCGGCGATACGCTCAGCTACGCTCTGCTGAACGCAGACCATAACGCGGTGGCGACGGTCACGAGCCAGCACGGCACGCTGACGGTCAACGCCAACGGCAGCTATACCTACGTGCCCGATGCGGCGTCGATCGACGCGCTGCCGGAAGGCTCCCACTATTCGGACAGTTTCACGGTTCAGCTCTCGGATGCGCATGGCGCCGTCACCACGGCGACATACACGGTGGACCTGACCGGGGCCAACGACACGCCGACGCTCTCCGATCTCAATATCGGCCATATCACCGACACGGCCGCGACCGACACCTTCTCCAATCTTGCCGGGACGCTGTCGGGCATCGATGCCGATACCGGCGAGACGGCGACGCTGACCTATTCCGTCCTGAACGCGGATAGTCAGGGGATGGTCGTGGGCCAGTACGGCTCTCTGACGGTCAATGCCAACGGCAGCTACACTTACGTTCCGAATGCCGCTGCGATCAACGCGTTGTCGGCAGGCGATCACACGGACACGTTCACGGTCCAGACCACGGACACACATGGCGCTACCGGCACGGCAGAGCTAACGGTCGATGTGACGGGTGCCAACGACGCGCCGGTAATCAATGTCGGAACGATGGATGTCTCTTCGGTCGAGAACCAGGTGACGGTCAACGGCCTGTCCGTCACCGACGTCGATGCCGCCGCCAACGAAGCGTTCACCGCCACTGCGACCGCGATGTCGGGCAGCGAGGCGAGCGCCTCATTGGCTTCCGGCATCTTGACTGTGAACTATTCGGAGCCAAGCGATGGGCCTGCGACAGACCAGGTCGCGGTCACCGTCACCGATGCGCACGGGGCAACCGATACGGTCAATCTGATCTTCAACCTGACCGAAGAAGGCGCGGTCACTCTCACCGGCACGACCGGCAAGGACGTGTTCTTCGGCACCGGCTATCAGGACCAGTTCGTGTTCGCGGCCAACTCGAACCACGATACGATCGTGAACTTCACGTCCGGCACGGACCATATCGACCTGACGGCGCTGGGAACGATCGGCGACATCGGCGCGTGGATGAGCCAGCATGTGGCGGCGTCCGGTACGGCGGACACCCTGATCACGATCGATGCGGCAGATACGATCCTCCTGAAGGGTGTCAGCAGTCTTCAGGCGAGCGATATACTCCATGCCTAATGGTGAGTTGAGACACTGCGATCGTCGGCCGGTCTGATCCTGGCTGCCGTTGGCCGCAAAAGCGTGATATCCAGCCACCATGAAACGTCTCAAGATCCTGCGGCGGTGGTTTGCGCGGAAGTTCGGCTTTGCGCGGCTGATGTGCCTTGCGCTGCTGGTCGTGTTTGCCGGCATCCGCCTCTGGGATCCGCCGCCGGTGCAGGAATTGCGGCTGCGCACCTTCGACATGTTCCAGCTGATCGATCCGCGCCACAAGACGGTGCGGCCGGTCACCATCGTCGACATCGACGACAAGAGTCTTGCGAAGCTCGGTCAGTGGCCGTGGCCGCGCACCCGGATCGCCGATCTGATCCAGAACCTCACCAGTGGCGGCGCGGTGGCGGTCGGTTTCGACGTGGTGTTCTCCGAGGCCGACCGGCTCAACCCGGATATGGTCGCGAGCCAGATGCGCTATCTGGACGATGCCACCCGCGCCAAGCTGCGTGAGCTGCCGAGCAACGACCAGGTTCTCGCCGACGCGATCAAGCGCTCGCGCGTGGTGCTGGGCGAGACCGGGCAGCGGGCGATCTCGTCCGAGATCGACAAGTCGCTGCCCTTCACCGGGGTCGCGACGGTCGGCGAGGAGAACGCCGAGCGCTTCCTGTTCGAATTCCCCGGCCTCTTGCGCAACGTGCCCGTTATCGAGAAGGTCGCCGCCGGTCGCGGCCTGTTCACGATCAGGCCCGAACGCGACGGCCTGATCCGCCGCGTGCCGATGGTGATGCGCGCCCAGGGCAACATCATGCCTTCGCTCAGCCTGGAGATCCTGCGTGTCGTCACCGGCACGCCGACGCTGCTGGTCCGCACCGACAAGACCGGCGTGCGCGCCATCAGGCTCAAGGGCGTGGAGATTCCGACCGACAGGAACGGCCAGCTCTGGGTGCATTACGCCCGTCAGGATCCCTCCATCTACGTCTCCGCCGCCGACGTGCTCGACAACACCGCGCCGCCGGCAAAAATCGCCGGCAAGCTGGTGCTGGTCGGCACCTCCGCGGTCGGGCTGAACGACATCAAGACCACGCCGGTGTCCTCGACCATGCCGGGCGTCGAGATCCATGCCCAGGTGCTGGAGAGCGTGCTGAGCGGCGCGGTGATCTCGCAGCCGAACTATGCGCTCGGCGTCGAGCTGCTGGCCGCGCTCGTCATCGGCCTGCTTGTCATCATTCTGACGCCGAACCTCGGTCCCGTCCGGCTGGTGCTCGCGGGCGCGGCGTTCGCCGCCATCCTGGTCGGCGTGTCCTGGTTCTTCTATTCGCAGTACCGCTACCTGATCGACTTCACCTATCCGCTGCTATCGACCACCGCGATCTATCTGACGCTGATTTTCGCGAGCTTCGTGCGCGAGCAGCGGCAGCGCAAGGAGATCCGCGGTATGTTCGCGCAATATCTGTCGCCGGTGCTGGTCGAGCAACTCACGCCGGAGAAGCTCGTCCTTGGCGGCGAGGAGCGCGGGATGACGGTCATGTTCTCCGACGTGCGCGGCTTCACGTCGATCTCGGAGAGCTACAAGCACGATCCGCAGGGGCTGATCGCGCTGATGAACCGCTTCCTGACCCCGCTGACCAACGTGATCACCGATCGAAAGGGCTACGTCGACAAGTACATGGGCGACGCCATCATGGCGTTCTGGAATGCGCCGCTCGACGATGTCGAGCACGAGGTCAATGCCTGCGAGGCCGCGATCCAGATGCTCGAGCGGATCGACGCCGTCAACAGGGAGCGGGAGCAGGAGGCCGCCGACGGCGGTCACGTCTACATCCCGCTCAACGTCGGCATCGGCCTCAACACCGGCATCGGCGTGGTCGGCAACATGGGCTCCGATCTGCGCAAGAACTATACGGCGCTCGGCGACTGCGTGAACCTCGCTTCGCGACTGGAAGGGCAGACCAAGGAGTACGGCTTCCCGATCATCGTCGGCTCCAGCACCGCGCTCGCCGCCAAGGACAAGTTCGCGATCCTCGAGCTCGACTTCATCATGGTCAAGGGCAAGAGCGAGCCGGAGGTGATCTACGCCATCGCCGGCCGCGAGGACGTGATGCATTCGGGCGCCTTCCAGCGCCTGCGCAACGTCACCATCGAGATGCTCGGCTGCTACCGCAGCCGCGATTGGCAGGGCGCGCTCGACGCGATCGAGCGTGGCCGCCGCAGCGAGGACGCCGACACGCTGGAAAAGCTGTTCAGGCTCTACGAAGCCCGGGTCAAGGATTTTCAGATCAATCCGCCGGCGGAGGACTGGAACGGGGCGTTTGCGCTGCTGACGAAGTAGCGGTGTGGTCCCTGCTCAAGCCTCAACGCAGCTCGCGTAGCAACCATTAAAGGCTA
>NZ_AKIY01000103.1 GCF_000282615.1 Bradyrhizobium sp. YR681
CCCCAGCCGGTACGGCGGCAGAACACGTCCCATTCGGCGAGCTCGTTGAGATCACCGATCACCGGCCGGCAATTGATGGCGGCGTAGTGCTCGCCGGTGTTCTGGAAATAGCCACCGAGCACATAGATCGCGGCTTCCGGCACCGCCGCACGCACGGTGCGGGCCTCCTCGATGGTGGCCACGAAGAAGGTCTTGCAGCCGGCCTTGCTCAGGGCCCGCGAGACCTGCGCGGCGCCGCAGCCATAGGCATCGGCCTTGATCACGGCCGAGCATTCGGCCGGCACCGCCGTCTTCTCGAGCTTGCGCCAATTGGCGATGATGGCGTCGAGATCGACGGTGAGCACGCCGCCATAGGAAGCGAGCGCGGCAGCCTGATTGGCCTCCGCTGAGAGAAGGCCGGATTGCGGGATTATTTTCGGGTCGGACGCCATTGTCATGGCGCCGTTTTACGCAAGAGGCAGAGACTGTTCAAGGAACTCTGCAGGTTCAAGGAACTCAGTAGTCGTTGCCGCTGCGAGCCGGCACCTGACTGTCAGGCGCGAGGTCGCCGAACCTGGTGACCGAGGCTTCGAACGCCAGATCGACGGTGCCTGTCGGGCCGTGACGCTGCTTGCCGATGATGACCTCGGCCTTTCCGTGCGCAAGGCTCATGTCAAGCTGCCACTTCTCGTGTTCAGGCGTGCCGGGGCGGGGCTCCTTCATCGCGAGGTAATATTCCTCGCGGTAGACGAACAGGACGACGTCGGCGTCCTGCTCGATCGATCCGGATTCACGCAAGTCGGAGAGCTGCGGCCGCTTGTCGTCGCGCGATTCCACCTGACGCGAGAGCTGCGACAGCGCGATCACGGGAACGTTGAGCTCCTTGGCGAGCGCCTTCAGGCTGGTCGTGATCTCCGTGATTTCCTGCACGCGGTTGTCGCTCCGCTTGCCCGAGCCCGACAACAGCTGGATGTAGTCGATCACGAGCAGGTCGAGGCCCTTCTGGCGCTTCAGCCGGCGGGCGCGCGCCATCAGTTGCGCGATCGACAGGCCGCCGGTCGCATCGACATAGAAGGGCAGCGATTGCAGCTCGATCGAGACCTCGCGGATCTTCTCGAAATCGGCTTCCGAGATGCCGCCGCGGCGGATGTGGGAGGAGGGAACGCCGGTGCGCTCGGCCACGATACGCGTGGCGAGCTGGTCGGCCGACATTTCGCAGGAGAAGAAGCCGATGACGCCGCCATTGGCGGCCTTCGTGGTGCCGTCGGCCTGGATTTCCGGAACGTAGGCGCGGGCGACATTGTAGGCGATGTTGGTCGCCAGCGACGTCTTGCCCATGCCCGGGCGTCCGGCCACGATGATGAGGTCGGAGTGCTGCAGGCCGCCCATCTTGGTGTCGAGGTCGCGCATGCCGGTCGAGATGCCCGACAGCTTGCCGTCGCGCTGGAACGCCTTTGCCGCGAGATCGACCGCGACCGCCAATGCCTGCGAGAATTTCTGGAAGCCGCCATCATAGCGGCCGGACTCGGCCAGCTCATAGAGGCGGCGCTCGGCGTCCTCGATCTGCGCCCGCGGCGCGAAGTCCACCGGCGCGTCATAGGCGACATTGACCATGTCCTCGCCGATGCCGATGAGGTCGCGGCGCAACGCCAGATCGTAGATGGTGCGGCCGTAGTCCTGGGCGTTGATGATGGTGGTCGCCTCGGCCGCGAGCCGCGCCAGATATTGCCCGATGGTCATGCCGCCGACGTCGGTATCGGCGGGCAGGAACGTCTTCAGCGTCACGGGCGTGGCGATCTTGCCCATCCGGATCAGGCTGCCGGCGGTCTCGTAGATGGTCTGGTGCAGCGGCTCGAAATAGTGCTTCGGCTCCAGGAAGTCGGAGACACGGTAGAAGGCATCGTTGTTGACCAGGATCGCGCCCAGAAGGCTCTGTTCCGCCTCGATATTATGCGGCGCGCTCCGATAGGCGGGAGTTCCGGCTTCGGGCGCGAGTTTAAGGACGTTCGAATCAGTCAGGGCCATGGTCGGACGTGCTTAGCAATTTTCTGGGGCAGATGCGGGGCCGGGATAAAGCGCCGCCGCACGTCAAAGCGGAAGCGAAAGCTGACCGCTATCAACCGCTCAGTTAAAATGGTGGATGATTAGCAGCCGCAGCACGCGCCGCGCTTGACGGATTTTGCGGAACTCGCGCGGCCCGGAAGCGGCCGCGACCACGCCACGGAAATATCCTGAAACTGTGAACCTAATGATTTGGCGCGAAGACGTATTGAAGAGCGCGCCAAACGGCACGTGCCGGGAGCTTTCGGCTCGCCTTCAGACCAGCAGGAGGTAGACCAGCGCCACCAGGGCCGCCCCGACGCCTGTAACGATCAAGGCGTAATCGGTGCGGAGGTCGTCCTGCACGTCAAATGAGGTTTGGGTCTGTTTGCTCATGGCCACGGGTCTAAGCCAAGCCCGACCAGACTTATGTGAAGCAGATCACATCTCCCCGGATTCTTTCGGGGTAGAGCCGGAACAGGCGGGCGGGCAGGGGATTGTCCCCAGACCCGCCAACAGGGAACGAGGCGAACGATGCGGCCAGAGCGGCAGCACCAGAATTGGCGAAGCGAGGCAGGCAGCCGGCTTTGGCTGTCCGGGCTGATCGCGGCCATGCAGCACGCCGAGCAGCCCGAAGTCCGGCGCCAGCCTGTCGCACCCGAGATCCTCGCGGAACTGCGGGCGCAATTGGCGTTAACGGCCTCTTTCCGGGCCGCTCCGATTTCGACCCTGCGTCACTAGGACCTATTCACCAGCCAGCTTCAGTCCAGGCCTTGCGCCGCCTTCCATGGCGCGCAGGCGCGTTTCTTCGTGCATGATGTAGTCGCGGGTCATTGGCACCACGCCCTGGCGCTTCGTCAGTTGGATCTGGAAGTTCATCATGGCCTGCTTGCGGAACGTCATCTCGCTGGCCGCCAGGTAAAATTCCCACATCAGGGCGAAGCGCTCATCGTAGAGCTGCACGGATTCCTCGCGCCGCGCCATGAAGCGCTCGCGCCAGGCCTTCAGCGTCTCGGCATAGTGCAGGCGCAGGATCTCGATATCGCAGACCAGCAGACCGGCACGCTCGATCGCCGGCAGCACCTCCGACAGCGCGGGGATGTAACCGCCGGGGAAAATGTATTTGGCGATCCAGGGATTGGTCGAGTCCGGGCCCTGCGAACGGCCGATCGAGTGCAGCAGCATGACGCCGTCATCGCTCAGGAGCTCGGCGCAGCGCTGGAAGTAGGCGTCGTAGAACCGCTCTCCCACATGCTCGAACATGCCCACCGAGACGATGCGGTCGAACGGCCCGTCGATGTCGCGATAGTCCTCGAGCCGAAATCTGGTCGATCGGGTCAGGCCCTTCTCGACCGCGCGTACCCTGGCGATCTGCAATTGCTCGGTCGACAGCGTGATGCCGGTGACATCGGCGCCGGCGATCTCGGCGAGATAGAGCCCGAGCCCGCCCCAGCCCGAGCCGATATCGAGCACGCGCTCGCCGCCGCGAAGGCGCAGCTTTGCGGCGATGTGCCGCTTCTTGGCGAGCTGCGCGTCGTCGAGCGTCGCGTCCTGAGTTTCGAAATAGGCGCAGCTATATTGCTTGTCGGCATCGAGGAAGAGCGCATAGAGCCGCGCGTCGAGATCGTAGTGATGCGCGACATTCTTGCGCGAGCGCGAGCGCGGATTGAACTGCTTCAAATGCCGCGTCAGATAGCGCAAATGCCACCAGGGCTTTGCCCACTGCGGCAATAGGTCGGGTTGATCGAGCAGGATCGCGAGGGCATCAGCTATGGTGCCGTGCTCGACGACGAACTCGCCGTCCATAAAGGCCTCGCCAAGCCCGAGCTCGGGATTGATGAGGATCTTTCGTTCTGCGTCCGCCGTGACGAAGCGAACCGCGATCGGCTCGCCCGAGCCGTCGCCGACGGTGAATGTCGATCCCTTTGCCGTGGTCACCGTCATCGACCCGCGGCGAATGAATTGAGACAAGAATCCACGCAACAAACGGTCCATCGACACCTTCCTCACGAGCGAACCCGAAGAGATGCGATCAACCCGGCTTTTCACATCGGACGCTCAGGTCCCGCTCTGGTTCCTATGCGTTTGCATCTAAATTTAGGGAAGCTGCTCCGGCCCTGCTATTGCGCTGTGATCACAGCCGATATTCCAAAAGCGCTTAATCACATCCTTGCGCGTGGAGGCTGCTTCCATTCGCGGCTCAATCCGCTAAAAGGTGACCCGCCGCTGCGCCTATGCCGGCGGCAATTCGCGTAAATTCAATGGAGATGACGGGAATGTCGAGCCGAGCGCTCAGCCTCGCGACGGTATTGCTTCTGATCGGCTTCGGCGCGACCGATACCGTTCTTGCGCAGGCGACGAACCTCGAGGCCGGCAAGGCCCCATCCCAGCTTTTCGCGCAGACCTGCAATGCCTGCCACAAGAGCCCGCGCGGGCTGTTGAAGACTGTGGCGCCGGGCTCGCTGCCGGGCTTCCTGCGGCAGCACTACACGACCAGCTCCGACATGGCCGGCGTGCTTGCCGCGTACCTCGTCTCCAACGGCGCCACCGACACCCGCTACCAGGCCAAGGACGGCAAGGACAAGAAGGACGGCGCCAAGGACAAGGAAGCCAACACCGCGCCAGGACAGTCGCCCGAGCATCAGGGCCGCCGCCAGCGTTCGCAGGATGCGGCCAAACCTGAAGGCGAGGCTCCTGCAGCCGAGGGCGCGCGTCAGAAGCGCGCGGCGCGGCCGGCCGAGGAGGGCGCCAGGGAAGGCACCAAGCCGGAGAGCCAGGCGGCGCCCGAGGGACGCAAAGCCAAGCGTCGCGGCAAGCCCGGGACCGAGGACGCACCGAAGATCGATGCTGCTGCGCCGACCGCTGACGACAAGAAGAGCGAGCCGAAGCCAGAGACCACGAAGATGGACTCCGGCGAGGCCAAGCCCGAAAGCAGCAAGCCGTCCGCCGAGCCCAAGCCCGAGAGCGCCAAGGTCGAGCCGCGCGGCAGCGAAGCTCCCGCGCTACGGCCCGATCCAGTGCCGCAGGTGACGCCAGCCCCGCCGGCTGCCGCCAAGCCTTCCGAGCCCAAGTCTTCGGAGTCCAAGCCTTCGGAGTCCAAGGCTTCCGAGTCCAAGCCTTCCGAGCCCAAGCCGGTGGAAGAGGCGGCCCCGAAGCCGGCCGCCAAACCACCGGAAGCTGCGCCGCCGGCGACCGCAGCGGCCCCGTCCGCAGCGCCGGCCGAGTCCTCCGGACCGCCGGCGCCGCCGATCTCGCGCTAAGCGACCCCTCTTTTTCGATCGACTTGCGAGAGCCGCGTCATTGCGGCCTTCGCGTCGTATTGACTACGATTAGAGTATTGCTCTAGAGTAATACTCCAGGGGGCATCGATGGCGGCGGGCGTGCGTGACGATCTGCTGGCGGCGGGACTTGCCGTGTTCGACCGTGTCGGCTTCGAAGCTGCAACGGTCGCCGCGATCCGCGCCCGGGCGCGCGCGTCCAACGGCAGCTTCTTTCATGCCTTCGGATCGAAGAAGGAGCTCGCGGGTGCGTTGTTCCTGGACGTGCTCAGGCACTATCACGCCGCGGTGCTGGCCGCGCTCGATCCTGTCCCCGACGCGGAGCAGGGCATCGATCGGCTGATCCGGGCGCATCTCGACTGGGTCGTCACCAGCCGCCGCGAGGCGCGCTATCTCTTCGAGATCTCGCGCAGCGAATGGGGCGAGGACGTCCGCGACGCCCAGCGCGCGCAGAATGCGCGGCTTGCCGATGGCATCGAGCGCTGGCGCGTGCCGCTGGTCACGCACGGCGAGCTTCTGCCGATGACACCGGTGATGTTCGTCAGCCAGCTGATCGGCCCGGCCCAAATCTTTTGCCGCGCCTTCCTGTCGGGGCGCGACCGCGCCGATCCGCGCACGGAAGCCGACACGCTGATCGCCTGTGCCGTCCGCGCACTGGTGCCGCCCGATCGCATCAAGACATAACAGGAGAGGCGTCATGCGAAACGAAGCAGATCCCGAATTCGCGGCCGTGGCCGAGCGCATCCACAGCAATGTCGGCCGCCAGGGTTTCATGAACCTCGTCGGCGCCGAGCTCTCCGAATTGTCGCGCGGTACCTGCACCATTGCGGTGGAGCGCCGGCCGGAGCTGCTCCAGCAGCACGGCTTCTTCCACGGCGGCGTCACTGCCTTCCTCGTCGACAACGCCACGACGATCGCGGCGGCGACATCGCGCGGCCAGCCCGCGCTGACGGCGGAATACAAGCTCAATCTGTTGTCGCCGGCGGTCGGCGAGAGGCTGATCTGCCGGGCCAGGGTGATCAAGCCGGGTCGTCAGGTCTCGGTGGTCGCCGCCGACGTGTTCTGCCTCAGCGACGGTGTCGAGAAACATACCGCCACGGCGCTCGCCTCGATCGCCATGCTGAGCGAGGATGTCGCCGCCACAACGAAAAGCCCGGCCGCCTGAGGCGACCGGGCTTCGTTCGCAGAGCGAAGGCGAGGTTTACTTCTCTTCCGCTGCCGGCGCCGGCTCGTCGTCGGGCTGGGCTTCCGGATCGAAGAACTCGCCGGCGGCGGCGATCGCCTCGGCGGCCGCGTCGCGGTCCTCGTTGCGGGTCGAGATGTCCTCGCCGCGGTTGATGCGCTCGGCCTCGTCCTGGCTGCGCGCAACCGTGACGCTGATTTCGACTTCAACCTCGGGGTGGATGGCGACGGTGATGGAGCGCTTGCCGATGACCTTGATCGGCGCGTCGAGCTGCACCTGCGGGCGAGCCAGAGAGATGCCGTCGGCTTCGAACGCGACGACGATGTCGCGCACGTTGACCGAGCCGAACAGCTGGCCGGATTCCGAGGCCTGACGGATCACGATGATGTTCTTGCCCGCGATCTTCTCGGCGACCTTGGACGCCTCGCCCTTCGAGGCAAGGTTGCGGGCCTCGAGCTCGGCCTTCATGCCGTCGTACTTGGCGCGGTTGTCGGCGGTGGCGCGCAGCGCCTTGCCGCGCTTGAGCAGGAAATTACGGGCGTAACCGTCGCGAACCTTCACGACTTCGCCCATCTGGCCGAGCTTGCTCACGCGTTCCAGCAAAATGACTTCCATATTCGTTCTCCTTTGAAGTGTTGGGTGGGTTGGATTTTCGGACTTGAACTCAAGGGGTCGGTAGCGGCGGCGGCTGGCGCGAGCGCAGGAAGCGCTCGCGGAAGCCGAATACGGCGTCGGCAAGGCCGAGGATCACCATTGCGATGACGGGCCATCCGAACACGACGACGACGCAATAGGTCGAGCCGAGCCAGAACGTGCGGCTCTTCAGCGCCAGTGTCAGCGTGTGCAGCACGGCAAAGCCGGTCAGCGCATAGCCCATCATCAATGCCGCCGCGGTGATCTGCGCGACGATCGCGAGCAATCCACCCGTGAAGCAGAAGGCGAGCGCGACGCAGAGCCCGACCAGCGTCATCGGCGGCAGTTCCGCCGTCTTCATGTCGGGCCAGGGACGTCGCAGCCGGCCCGAGGTCGCCGTCACCTTGGCGCTGAGCCAGAGGTTGAGCGTGAGTGTCATCATCGCGACGATGGTGGCGGCAGCGGGCGCGATGCGCACCAGCGCGTCGACGAACTGGCCGGCTTCGCCCGAGGTCTGCGGGTCGGTGGCGCGCAGCAGGCGCATCAGGCCGCGCCGCAGCGTCCCGATGATGGTGTCGGCGTCGGTGCCGAGCGTGAGCAGGGCGGCAAAGGTGGTCAGCGCGGCGAAGCCCGCGATCCACAGCAGGATGCGTCCGACCGGATACCATTCGAGCTCGGGCTCGGCCGCCGGCTCGGTGCCTGCCGCAGGCGCGTCATTGGTTATCCGCCGGCTGAGCAGGACGAGATGGCCGAGCCACCAGGCCGGCAGCGCAACCGTGACGGCAAAGGCGATGCAGTAGGGCAGGCCGAACAGGGCGCCGAGGCCGATCGCGGCGGCGATGCCGCCGACGCTCGCGCACAGCGGTCCCCAGCCGATCGAGGCAACCATCAGCGGGAGCGGCGCGAGATAGAACAGGACGAGCGAGATCAGCGCGCCCGACACGATCGAGGCGAACATCAGGGCCGACGCAGCGCCGGCGATCAGGGCAATGAGTAAAAATGCCATCATCAGCTGTCCCGCTCCCTTCGAGCGGTTAGAGGCGTCTTGCCCCAACCATCGGCGACCGGACGACCCGGAAGCCTTATGAGTTCAGAAAAGTCGCGGCCGGCGGCGACGCCGCCGCCGGCCAAGTTCGTCTTAGCGAATCACGTAGGGCAAGAGGCCCAGGAACCGCGCGCGCTTGATGGCGCGGGCGAGTTCACGCTGCTTCTTCGCGGACACCGCGGTGATGCGGCTCGGCACGATCTTGCCGCGCTCGGAGACGTAACGCATCAGCAGCTTGGAGTCCTTGTAGTCGATCTTCGGAGCATTGGCGCCCGTGAACGGGCAGCTCTTGCGACGACGGAAAAACGGACGGCGTGCACCAGCTTCAGCCATTGATCTTACTCCCCATCCGTCGTGGTGGTTTCAGCGTCTTCGCGCGGGCGGCGCGGGCCGCGATCGCCGCGGAAGCCACCACCGTCACGATCGCCGCCACGGAAACCGCCCTCGCGGTCGCCACGGAAGCCACCGCCTTCGCGATCACGGAAGCCGCCGCCACGGTCGTCGCGCTCACGATCGCGATCGGCCTTGCGCATCATCGCGGACGGGCCTTCCTCGAGCTCTTCGACGCGGACGCTCAGATAGCGGATCACGTCCTCGCTGATGCGCTCCTGGCGCTCGATCTCGGCGATCGCCGCGGACGGCGCGTCGATGTTGAGCAGCACGAAGTGCGCCTTGCGGTTCTTGTTCATGCGATAGGTGAGGGAGCGAACGCCCCAATTCTCGGTCTTGGTGACCTTGCCGCCGAGACCCTCGACGATGCCGGTCATCTGCGCAGTCAGCTCTTCGACCTGCTGCGTGCTCGCGTCCTGACGCGCGAGAAAAACATGCTCATAGAGAGCCATGGTGGTCCTTTCCTCATGTTGGCGCATTGCCCGGCGTCAAGCCCTTAAGAGACCTTCGGAAAGGACTCTGGGATTAAGCTCAGAAGGCGGAAACACGGGACGACGGGCCGACTGGCCCTGCCACACCAAAATCACGAATGATTTGCTGAGACCGTCCGTTCAGCTCCCGGCCGGGGTCTGCGGATGCGCGCCTTATACGGATTTTGGCCGGCTTTGCAAGGTTAGAGGCCGCGCTTTCGGCCCGGATGGCCCCGGTCCGAGGGCGTGGACCGGTCCTCCCATACCACATTCGGCTTGATCTATTTGTTTGTATGTCATACAAATAAATCAAGGAAGAGGACCCCAATGGCGGAAAAGTCAGCCCAAGAGCCGTTCGAGGCTGCTGGCGACCCCAAGCATGCCGCGCGGGCCACGCGCTCTGCCGGCCGCAAGATGCGCTCGCTGCTCCTGGATGCGGCGAGCCCGCTGTTCCGGGAGCGGGGCCTGTCCGGCACGGCGATCACCGATATCGCGGCTGCAGCCGACGCATTCCCGAGCCAGATCACCTATTATTTCCGCACCAAGGAGGCGCTGTTCGTCGAATGCGCCTGCCGCGACCTGCTGTATCTGGCGCGCGCGACCGAGCAGGCCGCGCTGAAGGCCCGCACGCCGGGGGAGTACACCCACGCGCTGGCCGAGACCGTGACGGCGAGCGATTCGGTCGCCTTCTTCGCCGAGGCCCTGACGCTGACGCGGCGGCGCCAGGATCTCGCGCCGCTGGTCGAGCGCACCATCGAGCGCCTGCACAGCGAAGGCGCACGCGCCTATACCGGCCAGGTCGCGCGGCACGGCTGGCGTTCACTGCGCGCGCCCGACGAGAGCTCGCGGCGGTTCTGGGCCGTCGCGATCGGAATCATTCTCGAAGGCTACGCCATGGGGCGCTCGCCCGAGGCGCTCTGCGCCGAGATGCTGCGCGTGCTCGGCGAGCAGGCCAAATCCACCGGCGATGCCGCGCGCCTGCGTCTCGTCGACGAACGCGACGCCTCAACCAATTCGAACGAGGAGGGCTAGGCCATGACCGCGCTTCGCATGCGTGCCCGCGATTTCCTGACCGACGATCAACTGGCAGACGTGCGGCAGCGCGTGACATGGAAAGGCGTTGCGATGATCGCACATGCCTGGGCACTGATTGTTGGTGCGATCGCCCTGGTCGCATGGTGGCCCAATCCGCTGACCTATGTCTTCGCCGTCGCCATCATCGGCTCGCGCCAGCTGGGCCTGGCGATCCTCATGCATGACGGAGCGCATGGCTGCCTGTCCGCCGACGAGAAAACCAATCTGACGCTGAGCCAATGGTTCTGTGCCTATCCGCTCTTTGCGGAGACGCGCAGCTACCGGCGCTATCATCTTCAGCATCATGCGCGCACCCAGCAGGAGGACGATCCCGATCTCGTGCTGTCGGCGCCGTTCCCGATCACTCGGCTGAGCTACCGCCGCAAGTTCATCCGCGACATCACCGGACAGACCGGTTACCAGCAGCGCAAGGCGCAACTGCTCAACGCGCTCGGTCCGGCGGACTGGCCGTGGCGACAGCGCGCCGCGCATTTCCGGGAGAAGCTCGGTCCGCAATGCGTGGTCAACGCGCTCATGTTCGCTGGCCTTGCGGCGGCCGGCGTGTGGTGGGCTTATCCGCTGCTATGGCTGGTGCCGCTGTTGACCTGGATGATGGTCATCACCCGTATCCGCAACATCGCCGAGCACGCCGTCGTGCCCGACAGCAGCGATCCCCTGCGCAACACCCGCACCACGCATGCCAGTTTTCTCGAGCGCCTGTTCATCGCGCCGTACTACGTGAACTACCACCTCGAGCATCATCTGCTGTTCTACGTGCCCTGCTACAATCTGCCGAAGGTGCATCGCCTGCTCAGCGAGAGCCGGCACGCGGAACGCATGGAAGTGCAGCCGGGCTACGCCGCCGTGCTGCGGCTCGCCACGGCCAAGCCGAACCGCGACGACAGGCCGGGGCAATTGGTCAGCAGCGTGCGCCGCGCGCAGGCCGGTGCCGAGGTCGGGGCGGATCAGAAGGCGGGCGGCTTTTAGCGGGCGCATCCCCCGTTGAATGCAGGTCGGGGTTCCCATCTTGGCTTGACATTGCAGGCCCGGACGGTGTCTACGGCCCCCTTTGACGCACGATCCGGAACCATGGCCAAGGCCGCGCGTAATCGGCTGCCGGTTCTCGCAGGGATCATGCTCGACAAGCAGGGAGCGCCGATGACGGCAGCATTCACATTTCCGGGGCAGGGGTCCCAGGCGGTTGGCATGGGCAAGACCCTGGCCGACGCCTTCCCGGCGGCGCGCGCCGTGTTCGACGAGGTCGATGCCGCGCTCGGGGAGAAGCTGACGGCGATCATCTGGGACGGCCCGGCCGAGACGCTGCAGCTCACCGAAAACGCCCAGCCGGCCCTCATGGCGGTGTCCGTCGCGACCCTGCGCGTGTTGGAGGCCGAAGCCGGTTTTTCCGTGGGGCGGGATGCGGCCTTCGTCGCCGGCCACTCGCTCGGTGAATATTCGGCGCTGGCTGGCGCCGGCAGCCT
>NZ_AKIY01000104.1 GCF_000282615.1 Bradyrhizobium sp. YR681
CTGCATCCTCGGCCCTGGCTCGCGCCCGCCGCACCCCTTCCTGCTCAACCGGATCATCAGTCTCGCGAATCCCGGCGGTGTCGATGACAGTGACGGGGTAGCCATCGAGGTCGAGCTGCACCTCGATCACGTCACGCGTGGTGCCGGCGTGCGGTGAGACGATCGCGACCTCGCGGCGAGCCAGCTGGTTCATCAGCGTCGACTTGCCGACATTCGGCTCGCCCGCGATCGCGACCACCAGGCCGTCGCGTAGTCGTTCAGAATGTCCCTGTGCCGCAAGGACCTTTGCGATTTCGTCGTGCAGGTTCCTGATCGCCTTCACCGCCGGCGCTCGCAGCTCCGCCGGCACATCGCCCTCGTCGGAAAAATCGATGCCGGCCTCGATCAGCGCCGAGGCCTCGATGATGCGCTCGCGCCAGTCGCGCGCGCGATCGCCGAGCAGGCCCTGCAACTGGCGCAGCGCCTGGCGACGCTGGCGGTCGGTGTCGGCGTGGATGAGGTCGTCGAGACCTTCGGCTTCGGTGAGATCGAGCTTGCCGTTCTCGAACGCGCGCCGCGTGAATTCGCCGGGTTCGGCCGCCCGCGTATTCGGAATAGAGGAAATCGCGGCGAGGAGCGCGGCCAGCACCGCGCGGCCGCCATGGACGTGAAATTCGGCGATGTCCTCGCCGGTCGCGCTTGCCGGCCCCGGAAACCAGAGCACGACCGCGTCGTCGATCGGCTGGCCCGTGCCGTCATGGAGCAGCCGGCGGCTCGCCTGCCGCGGCGTCGGCGGCCTGCCCGCGAGCGCCGTCAGGACCGTACCGGCCTGTGAGCCCGAGACGCGCACCACCGCGATCGCGCTTGGCGCACGGCCGGACGACAGCGCAAAGATGGTCTGGTCTCGCGGGTGCATGGCCTATTTGTCCAGCTCCCGGCAAAAACGCAAACATCCGTTTCAGCCGGCCAGCGGCAGGCTTTTGCTGCACAAAATCCTGCAGCAAATTCCCATATTGCGCTGCAACATAAGTGGGTCATTTGCTGCATGAATTTATGCCTCCCGGACCGAAAAGGCGTCACGGAATCAAGTATTATTGAGATATATCAACGGTTTAAAAGAAGACCAGATTCAGGCGCCAGATCCAAATTCATGCTGCACATCAGCCGCAGCAAAGTTGCACAACAAAAAGGGCGCCCGAAGGCGCCCTTTGATCTCTTGCTGCACCGCACTCAGGTGTTCATGGAGTCGAAGAACTCCGAATTGCTCTTGGTCGAGCGCAGCTTGTCGAGCAGGAAGTCGATCGCGTCCATCGTGCCCATCGGATTGAGGATGCGGCGGAGGACGTACATCTTCTTGAGCACCTGCGGATCGGTGATGAGCTCCTCCTTGCGGGTGCCGGAGCGCGAGATGTCGATCGCCGGGAAGGTGCGCTTGTCCGAGACCTTGCGGTCCAGGATCAGTTCGGAGTTACCGGTGCCCTTGAACTCTTCGAAAATGACTTCGTCCATGCGGCTGCCGGTATCGACCAGCGCGGTCGCGATGATCGTCAGCGAGCCGCCCTCCTCGATGTTACGGGCGGCACCGAAGAAGCGCTTCGGGCGCTGCAGCGCGTTGGCGTCGACACCGCCGGTCAGCACCTTACCGGATGACGGCACCACGGTGTTGTAGGCACGGCCAAGGCGCGTGATCGAATCGAGCAGGATGACGACGTCGCGGCCATGCTCGACCAGCCGTTTTGCTTTTTCGATCACCATCTCGGCGACCTGGACGTGACGCACGGCCGGCTCGTCGAAGGTCGAGGACACGACCTCGCCCTTCACCGAGCGCTGCATGTCCGTGACTTCTTCCGGACGTTCGTCGATCAAGAGCACGATCAGATAGCATTCGGGATGATTGTGCGTGATCGAATGCGCGATGTTCTGCATCAGCACGGTTTTACCCGTGCGCGGCGGCGCCACGATCAAGGCGCGCTGGCCCTTGCCGATCGGCGCGACGATGTCGATCACCCTTGCAGACAGGTCTTTCCGGGTCGGATCGTCGATTTCCATGCGGAAGCGCTGATTCGGAAACAGCGGCGTGAGGTTGTCGAAATTGACCTTGTGCTTGGCCTTTTCCGGGTCCTCGAAATTGAGCGTGTTGACCTTCAGCAGCGCGAAATAGCGCTCGCCCTCTTTCGGGCTGCGAATGTGGCCTTCGATGGTGTCGCCGGTGCGCAGGCCGAAACGGCGGATCTGCGAGGGCGAAACGTAGATGTCATCCGGGCCCGGCAGATAATTGGCATCGGGCGAGCGGAGGAAGCCGAAGCCGTCGGAGAGCACCTCGACGACGCCCTGGCCGACAATGTCGGTCTCGGCGAGCGCAAGCTGCTTGAGGATGGCGAACAGCAGCTCCTGCTTGCGCATGGTGCTGGCGTTCTCGACCCCGTTTTCCTCCGCAAACGAGACGAGCTCGGCCGGCGTTTTGGACTTGAGGTCTTCGAGTTTAATTTCCCGCATTGGGGTGGTCCTGTGGGGTAACCTTGGGAAGGGGGGTGCGAGGAGGCTCTGAAATGCGGACGCGAAAAGGTAAGGTCCGCAGGTCTGGCAAGGAGAGCGCCGGTGAGGCTTCAAACCTGATGCGGTGTCCGGCCTCTGGAAAGCTCGGACACAACCACATCCGCCTGCGTTGGGTGGGATATCGCTAATATAGAAAATCGCTTCTCACTCCGCAAGCCGAAGCGCTGAGCGATCCTTCGGGATTGCTGCCTAGAACGGTTTCACGATCACCATGATGACGATGAGAATCATTAGGACGGTCGGCACTTCATTGATAATTCGATAGAATTTCTGGGTTCGCGGGCGCTTGTCGGCCGCAAAATCCTTCACCCAGCGGGAAAAAAAGCCGTGGACCGCTGACAGCGCCAGGACCAGTGCCAGTTTTACGTGCAGCCAACCGAATGTGAACCAGTGGCCGGACCAGGCGAGAAACAGCCCGGCAAGCCAGGTGACGATCATGGCCGGGTTGATGATCGCCTTGAGCAGGCGACGTTCCATGACCTTGAACGTCTCCGACTGCTTCGAGCCGATTTCGGCCTCGCAGTGATAGATGAACAGCCTGGGCAGATAGAGCATGCCGGCCATCCAGGAGATGACGGCGATCACATGCAGCGCCTTGATCCAGAGATAGACGTCCTCAAACATGGTCTGCGCCCGGGTTTCCGCCCAGCGAATGGAACTGGGGATAGTAAGACCTCGTTAAGATCTCTCCTGCACACATATCCGTCTGGAGCGCCCTTCTCCAATAAAGAATCTTAGATTCTTAAGGTTTGAGTCTTAGTGACCGTGAATTGGACTCACACAATTCCGTCCGCAAGCTCGCCTGCGCTTGTTCACATCCATCAACATATCCTCGGTCACGCCGACGACGTACGATAAGTCAGCCGCCTTCAAAGGCTTGCGCGTTTCTGTCAGCAGCTTATCAAGGGGGTTGTCCGCGCAATCCCACTTCCCTTTTTTCAAGGCGCCGGACTTATTCCGACGGGCAGTGGTGTGAAGAAAATTGGCACTTGTCCCGCCCCTGGTGTCGCGCAACCCTTTCCGAGGGGTTAAGGTCCACAGAAATCCACAAACCACACCGTCCTCATACAAAGAGTTTTTGTGCCGACCTCGACCAATTATTTCCATCTGCACCTGGTGTCCGATTCCACCGGCGAGACGCTGATCACGGTCGCGCGCGCCGTCGCCGCGCAATACGCGAACGTCACCCCGGTCGAGCACGTCTATCCGTTGGTGCGCAGCCAGAAGCAGCTCGATCGCGTGCTCGACGAGATCGAGGAAGCGCCGGGCATCGTGCTGTTCACGCTGCTGGAGAAGGATCTGGTCTCCAGGCTGGAGGACAAGTGCAAGAACATCAACGTTCCGAGCCTGTCGATCATCGGGCCGGTGATGCAGCTGTTCGAGGCCTATCTCGGCGCTGCGACCACGGGGCGTGTCGGCGCCCAGCACGTGCTCAACGCGGAATATTTCAAGCGCATCGACGCGCTGAACTATACGATGATCCATGATGACGGTCAGCATGTCGAAGGTCTCGACGATGCCGATGTCGTGCTGGTCGGTGTCTCCCGCACCTCCAAGACGCCGACGTCGATTTATCTTGCCAATCGCGGCATCCGCACCGCCAACGTGCCGCTGGTGCCGGGCATTCCGGTGCCCGCGCAGTTGGAGACGCTGACACGGCCGCTCGTGGTCAGCCTGCATGCGACGCCGGAACGCCTGATCCAGGTCCGGACGAACCGTCTTCTCTCGATGGGCGCCGATTCCAGCGGCGACACTTATACCGACAAGCAGTCGGTCGCCGAGGAGGTTGCGTTTGCGCGCAAGCTCAGCGCCAAGCACGACTGGCCGCTGCTCGACGTCACGCGGCGCTCGATCGAGGAAACCGCCGCGGCGATCATGAAGCTGTACAGCGATCGCCAGCGTAACCGGCCTTCCGAATAGATTTGGAAACAGTTTGCGCGATGGGTCTGTGGCTCGGCACGTCTCCCTTGATCCTGGCCTCGCAAAGCAGCGCGCGAAAGATGCTGCTGGCCAATGCCGGGCTCGCATTCGAGGCCGTGACGGCCGACATTGACGAGCGTGGCATTCAGGCCGCGTCGAAACTTTCAAACCCGCGCGAGATCGGTCTGCTGCTGGCCCGCGAAAAGGCCAGAGCCGTCTCGGCCAATCGTCCCGGAAGCTATGTGATCGGTGCCGACCAGACGCTGGCCCTGGGCGAGCGTCTCTTCAACAAGCCGGCCGGGCGTCTCCAGGCGTTGGCGCAATTGCGCGATCTGGCCGGCAACAGCCATGAACTGAATTCCGCCGTGGCCGTGGCGCATGACGGCAGGATTGTCTTCGAGGATGTGACGGTGGCGCGCATGACCATGCGGAAAATGACCGAGGCGGAGCTTTCGGCCTATCTCGACGCCGCCGGCGATGCCGTGACGACCAGCGTCGGCGCCTATCAGCTCGAAGGCCTCGGCATCCATCTGTTCGAGCGCATCGAAGGCGACCATTTCACCATTCTCGGCCTGCCGCTGCTGCCGCTGCTTGCGTTCCTGCGCAGCGAACAGCTAATTGCGGTGTAGATGATGGCCATGGCTGGGCACTGATGCGGATCCTCGGACTGACCGGCTCGATCGGGATGGGCAAATCCACCACCGCGAAACTGTTCGCGGAAGCCGGCGTGCCCGTCTACGACGCCGATGCTGCCGTCCACCAGCTCTATGAGGGCGAGGCGGCTCCCGCGATCGAGGCCGCCTTCCCCGGCACCACCGTCAACGGCAAGGTCGATCGTCCCAAACTGTCGGCGCGCGTCGTGCATGATCCCGCCGCGATCAAGCAGCTCGAGCAGATCGTTCATCCGATGCTCGGCGCCTCCCGGAAAAAATTCTTTGCCGACGCGGAAGCCGCCAAGGCGCCGGTCGTGGTGCTGGATATTCCGCTGCTGTTCGAGACCGGCGGCGAGAAGCGGGTCGACGCCGTGGTCGTGGTGACGACCTCGCCGGAGCTGCAGCGCGCGCGGGTCCTGGCGCGCGGTACGATGGACGAGGCCAAACTCGACGCCATCATCGCCAAGCAGACGCCGGACGCCGAGAAGCGCGAACGGGCCGATTTCGTAGTGGATACGTCACACGGACTTGAACCGGTGCGCGCCCAAATCACGCACATCCTGGCCGAGGTCGTTAAGATGCCGCAGCGGCGAGCCTGATTCGCCGCGCTGACAAGGCTCTTTGCACGGCGTCCTCAAATCATGCGCGAAATCGTTCTCGATACCGAAACCACCGGCCTCGATCCGCTCCGCGGCGATCGCCTGGTCGAAATCGGTTGCGTCGAGATGTTGAACCGGATGCCGACGGGGCAGACGTATCACGTCTATATCAATCCCGAGAGGGACATGCCGGCGGAAGCCTTTGCAGTGCACGGGCTGTCGGCCGAATTCCTGTCGACCAAGCCATTGTTCCACGAGGTCGTCGAGGCGTTCCTGGAGTTCATCGGCGAAGCGCCGCTGGTGATCCACAACGCCTCGTTCGACATCAGCTTCATCAACGCCGAGCTCGACAGGATCAAGCGGGCGGCGATCCCCCGCGAGCGGCTGGTCGATACGCTGCTGCTGGCGCGGCGCAAGCATCCCGGCGTGTCGAACCGGCTCGACGATCTCTGCTCGCGCTATTCGATCGACAATTCACGCCGCACCAAGCACGGCGCCTTGCTCGACGCCGAACTGCTGGCTGAGGTCTATGTCGATCTGGTCGGGGCGCGGCAGTCGCAGCTGCTGCTGGCGTCGGACGCCGAGGACAGCAGAACCAATGCGGCCGGTGATGCGCCGCGGCGGCAGCGGTCTGTGCCGCTCGCGCCGCGGGTATCGGATGCCGAGCGCGAGGCCCACCGGGCCTTCATTGCGACGCTCGGCGACAAGGCAATCTGGAACGAGTTCCTGCCCGCTCCAGTCGCTCCTGCGGCCGGTTAGGCCTGCCGGTCAGGCCTGCCGTCAGGCCTGGCCGCTCGTCGGCTGAGCGGCCATTTGCCGCTCCATGTTCTGGCGATAGAGACCGACGAAATCGACCGGGTCCAGCATCAGCGGCGGGAACCCGCCGTCGCGCACGGCGGTGGCGATGATCTCACGGGCGAACGGGAACAGCAGGCGCGGGCATTCGATCATGACCAGCGGATGCAGGTTTTCCTTCGGCACGTTGGTAATGCGGAACACGCCGGCATAGGCGAGCTCGAACGAGAACATGATCTTGCCCGCGGTCTCGGCCTTGCCCTCGACCGACAGCGTCACCTCGAACTCGGTTTCGCTGAGGTTGTTGGCGCCGACATTGATCTGGATGTTGATCTGGGGCGGCTGGCTCTGCTGCTGGAGCGAGCTGGGCGCGTTCGGATTTTCGAACGAGAGGTCCTTGGTATATTGCGCCAGCACGTTGAGCTGGGGAGCCTGGGCCGCCTCGGGAGGGGTGCCGTTACCGTTGGTCATGAAAGTCTCTCCTTACCCGATTTGGGCTGAATTTCGCGGCGGTTGGCTAACATAGGGCCGCCTCATTCCACAAGGACGAACGGCCCGGGATCGGGTGTCCGGAACGCGGCCACAACTGTGGCGTTCAAGCCGGCGTTCCCGCCAGATCGCAGGTTAAATGATTGAAGATGCGCGATTTCCGGGCAGGATCGGGTTTCCCCTTAAGCATAAAACGCGCTACAATCCGTGCTGTGCCAAAAGGCGCCATTGGCCGGGCAAGATTTCGTGCCTACATCCCACGGACCAGACGCGCGGACCTAAAATGGTGATGTAGACTTGCCGTTCCCGTATGGAACGGTCTACTGGCCGGATCGATTTTCCCGGCGACGATCCCTTCTAGTCGGCCCCTTCTCGAGAAGACCAGAAAGCGAATACGACGTGGACATCTACACCATCATCTTCCTGGCGCTGGCGGTCTTCATCTTTCTGAGGCTGCGCAGCGTGCTGGGGCAGCGCACGGGCAGTGAACGGCCGCCGTTCGACCATACTGCCGCCCGCAACGCGCTGGGGGGTGCCCAGGACAAGAATGTCGTGACCATGCCGGGCAAGGTGATCGACCAGGCCCCGCTGGCGCCGTCGGTCGAGCCGACCGCGCCCTCCGACCGCTGGAAGGGCCTGACCGAGCCCGGCACCGCGCTCGCCCAGGGTCTCGATGCCATCGTCGACAAGGATTCCACCTTCGACCCCCGCCATTTCATCTCCGGCGCCCGCGGCGCCTATGAGATGATCGTGCTGGCCTTTGCCAATGGCGACCGCCGCGCGTTGCGCGACCTGTTGTCGTCGGAGGTCTATGACAGCTTCGATGCCGCCATCAAGGAACGCGAGAAGAACGAGCAGAAGACCGAGACGCGCTTCGTCTCGATCGACAAGGCCGAGCTCGTCGGCGCCGAGCTGCGCGACCGCACCGCCCAGCTCACCATCCGCTTCGTCTCGCAGATGATCTCGGCGACCCGCGACAAGGCCGGCAACATCGTCGACGGCAGCGCCGACACGGTCGCCGACATCACCGATATCTGGACTTTCGCCCGCGACACCACCTCTCGCGATCCGAACTGGAAGCTGGTTGGCACCGGAAGCGCGAATTAAGGTCTTTCTGAAGACCGGCGCGACGGCGCTTTGCGCGGGTGTCGTCGTGCTGTCGTCGTTTTCGCTCGGCGCCGAGGCTGCGCGGCGCCACTATCGCAGCCACCACCATCATCTCCCGCAATTGCCTGCCGCCCCGCCGCGGGCGTTGCCCTATCCGCAGTTGCCCTTGCCGTTCGAAATCCCCGGCGCGCAATATTTGCCGCTGCCCTGGGCGGATGTGAAAGGCTGGGGCGATGACGATCATCTTGCGGCCTACAAGACCTTCCGCGCCAGCTGCAAGTCGATCAATGCGCAGACCAGCGCGCCCGAGCCGAAGGACGCAAAGGCGCTTGGTGGCTCGCTGAGTGAGCCTTGCAGGGCTGCCAAGTCGCTCAAGCTCAGCGACGATGCGACGGCAAAGACCTTCTTCGAAGAGAATTTTGCGCCGCTGCGCATCTCGCGCCTCGGCGAGCCCGACGGTTTCGTCACCGGCTATTACGAGCCGGTGCTGGAGGGCTCGCGGACGCAGACCGACGTTTACAACGTCCCGGTCTATCGCCGGCCCTCCAACCTGTTCGTGCGCGGCTACAGGCAGGACTCCGTCAGCCTGCCCAACAAGGGCCCGGTCTATCGCAAGATCGGCCGCCGCAAGCTGGTGCCCTATTACGACCGCGGCGAGATCGAGGACGGCAAGATCGCCGGCCGCGGGCTGGAGATCGCCTGGCTGAAGGACCCGACCGATCTGCTGTTCGCCCAGATCCAGGGCTCGGCGAGGATCAAGTTCGATGACGGCACCACGCTCCGGCTCAACTACGACGCCTACAACGGCTATCCCTACACGGCCGTGGGGCGCATCCTGATCGAGCGCGGCATCATCCCGAGAGAGGAGATGTCGATGCAGAAGATCAGGGAGTGGATGACGCAAAACCCCGATGGCGCCAAGGAGCTGCGGCGGGCGAACCGCGCCTACATCTTCTTCCGCGAGGTCAACCTCTCCGACAAGGACGAGGCGGTGGGCGCGCAAGGCATTCCGCTCACGGCCGGGCGCTCGATCGCGGTGGACAAGGCGCTGCATGTCTACGGCACGCCGTTCTTCATCGAGGGCGAGCTGCCGATCGAGTCCGACCGCGCGAAGACGCCGTTCCATCGGCTGATGATCGCGCAGGACACCGGCTCGGCCATCATCGGCCCCGCGCGTGCCGATCTCTATTTCGGCGCCGGCGCGGATGCCGGCCGCGTCTCGGGCCGGCTGCGCCATCCCATGCATTTTGTCATGCTGGTGCCGAAGGGTCTCGATCCCACGACGCGCGCCGCGCGGCTGCCAGTGCCGGATCCGCGTCCCTCGGAGAAGATCGCAAAACTGTTTCCGCAAACCGATCCTGCGAAGGACAAGCCGCCGGCTCCGGCCGCAGCGGTGGCGCAAGGCAAGGGCGAGACGGTCGCTATCGCAGGTCCAGTCCCGTTGCCGGTGCCGCGTCCCGTGATCGAGCCCGCTCCCGAGCCGCGGCGGCCGGCGAAGAATCGTTCCCATCGACAGCAATGAAGCGATCGTCCCGTCCGCCCGTGCTGGAGCCTCGCCCCTCGCCGCGCCGCCGCGCGCTGAGCGAGGAAGAACGCGCGCTGTGGGACACGGTCGCCAAACAGGTCAAGCCATTGCGGAAGCATCGTGCGGCCAAGGCACATGCCCCGCTGCGCACGGAGCCGCCACCTGCAGCGCCGGTCGCGCGACCCGCATCATCTCCACGTCCGATGGCTGCTGCGCCGGTGCCACGTGCGGTCAAATCGGCGATCCCGCCATTGGCTCCCCTTGGCAAGCGCGAGCGCACAAAGCTGTCGCGCGGCCGCAGCGAGATCGATGCGCGGCTCGATCTGCACGGCATGACCCAGTCGCGTGCCCACCGCGCCCTCACCGGCTTCCTGCACCGCGCCCATCATGACGGCCTGACCTTCGTGCTCGTCATCACCGGCAAGGGACGCAGCGGCGGCGAAAGCGGCGTGCTGCGCCGGCAGGTGCCGGAATGGCTGAGCCTGCCGGAATTCCGCGCCTTCGTGGTGGGCTTCGAGGAAGCCGCGATCGGCCACGGCGGCGAGGGCGCGCTGTATGTGCGGATTCGCAGGGCGAGGTACTAACCGCGGACTCGCTGCAACCTCTCCCGCTTGCGGGGGAGGGAGCACACCACCTAAAACGGCCGTACGATTCCGACGCGCGGGATCAGCGTCAGGATCATGCCGAAGATGTTGGTTTTCTGATCTTCTGCCAGGATTGGCGGGGTCTCCCGCGCCGCCGGCAGCATCTTCACCGCATGCAGGGTCAGAAACATGCAGACCGCCCAGTTCGAGATCCAGCGCGAATAGTCGAACACCATCGCGAACATCACGAGATAGGCGAGGCTGATGCCGATCAGTGCCGCAACCACGAGACGGCGATGCGTCTCGCTGGCGAGCGCGCCGATCAGGCTTGCAAAATAGCGCCACAGCGGCGTGTGCAGCCAGATCAGCAGCGCAAAAACGGGCACGCCGAGGATGTTGTGCGGCAGCCGGCCCCAGGTGTCGGAAATCTCCTTCGCCAGCGGCTGATACCAGATGTAGGCGAATTGCAGCAGATCGGTGCGGGAGGGATCGGCCATCCGGGTCTTCAGATACGCGACGAAGTCCGCCTCCGGGATCGGCATCGTTCCCCAAAACTGCGCGGCGAAGAACAGCGCGGAGACGGTGGCGAATGCGACGGCGCCGAACGCGACGTTGGTGCGATTGCGGCCACGGGTCAGGTAATGCCTGATCACCACGATGGTGATGATGACAGGCACATACATCAGCAGGTGAATGTGATGGATCAGCACGAGCACGGTTGCAAACAGCGCGGCCGTTGCCACGAACAGCAACGAGCCCGCCGGCATCAGCAGCAGAACGATCGCCAGCGCGCAGCCATAGATGTCGAAATGGCCGAGCGTGTGCATGAAGTTCTTCAGGAAGAACGGCGAGCCCGCGACGAAGACGAACAGCGGCAGGGTCTTTGCGGTGAAGCCGAATGTCTTCTGAAATAGTCTTGCGTACAGCCCTGCTGTCACAAGCCAGGTCGCGCCGCCGAGCGCGAACACCAGCCAGACCGGCACCCTGTCGGTGAACAGCGCGACGATCGCCCCGATCAGCGCGCGCTTGATGAAGCCGAAATGGTAGTCGACGAGCAGGTGGATGTAGGGGACGTAAGGCGGCAGCTGGATCTTGTGCACGAACACGCCGACGATCACCGCCGCGTTGATCGCGAGCAGGAGGCGCCAGGGGTTTTGGCGCAGATTTGCAGCGATCGTGCTCAAGCTGCAACCCAAGGGAATCGGTGGGACCGGACTCCGAACAGGTTCTGAGTCAATATGTGGGTCACAGGATTATTTTAACCACTATATATTGACCGCGTGGCGCTCACCGATACCATTCCCGTGACCCTCAGAAGCAGCGAAGCCGTCGGGTGGCAAGACCCAACGGCTCCAAATCTTCTGACCCGCATCCCGAGCTGGGCGCGGAACAGGCTGTCTAAGCAACCCATGGAATCATGGGTGGAGTCGGTGGTCAAGCCCAGCTCTCGATAGGAGTGAAGAATGACCAGTCCGCAGACTAGGCCCCAGACGGCGCAGATTCGCTGTGTGAACAAGCGCGATCGTCCGAATCCGTTCGAACGGATCACCCACGTTGGTGGTTATGGCTCGAGCCAGTGGAAGATCACGCAGGAACAGGCGATTACTATGATCGAGCGCGGCGAGTGGAGCTTCTATGTTTCGCTCCCCGGTTCGACCAAGGCTGTTTGGGTCGAGATCGGTGTTAGTCGCTTCGGCAACAAGTACTTGCGCACCGAAGGCGACGACGACACCCGCAACAATCTCTTGAGCCTGCCCGAGTGTCCTTGACGCTCAGTCAGTAGCAACGAAAGGCCCGACAGAACTGCCGGGTCTTTCTGCTTACAAAATGAACCGGCTCAGATCCGCGTTCTTGGCGAGATCGCCGACGTGCTTCTGCACGAAATCGGCGTCGACCTTGACGGTCTCGCCGTTGCGGTCGGGGGCGGTGAAGGAGATTTCGTCCAGCACCCGCTCCATCACGGTCTGGAGCCGCCGCGCGCCGATGTTCTCGACGGTCGAATTGACCGCGACCGCGACGTCGGCGAGCGCGTCGATGGCGCTGTCGGTGATGTCGAGCGTGACGCCCTCGGTCTGCATCAGGGCGACATATTGCTTGATCAGCGAAGCCTCGGGCTCGGTCAGGATGCGCCGCATGTCGTCGCGGGTCAGCGCCTGCAACTCGACGCGGATCGGCAGGCGGCCCTGCAATTCCGGCAGCAGGTCCGACGGCTTGGCGACGTGGAAGGCGCCCGACGCAATGAACAGGATGTGGTCGGTCTTCACCGCGCCGTGCTTGGTCGAGACCGTGGTGCCTTCGATCAGCGGCAAGAGATCGCGCTGCACGCCCTCGCGGGAGACGTCGCCGCCGACGCGGCCGTCGCGCGCGCAGATCTTGTCGATCTCGTCCAGGAACACGATGCCGTTGTTCTCGACCGCGCTGATCGCCTCGAGCGTGAGCTGGTCGGTGTCCAGCAGCTTGTCGGACTCCTCGTTGACGAGGATTTCGTGGGAATTCTCCACCGTCAGCCGCCGCGTCTTGCTGCGGCCGCCGAGCTTGCCGAAGATGTCGCCGATCGAGATCGCGCCCATCTGCGCGCCCGGCATGCCCGGGATTTCGAACATCGGCATGCCGCTACCGGACGATTGCGTCTCGATCTCGATTTCCTTGTCGTTGAGCTCGCCGGCGCGCAGCTTCTTGCGGAACGATTCCCGCGTCGCCGAGCTGGCATTGGCGCCGACCAGCGCATCGAGCACGCGCTCCTCGGCGGCGAGCTGCGCGCGCGCCTGCACGTCCTTGCGCTTGCGCTCGCGCACCTGGGCGATCGCGACCTCGACGAGGTCGCGAATGATCTGCTCGACGTCGCGGCCGACATAGCCGACCTCGGTGAATTTTGTCGCCTCGACCTTCAGGAACGGCGCATTCGCGAGCTTGGCGAGCCGCCGCGCGATTTCCGTCTTGCCGACGCCGGTGGGGCCGATCATCAGGATGTTCTTCGGCAGCACCTCCTCGCGCAAGGAGCCTTCGAGCTGCTGCCGCCGCCAGCGGTTGCGCAGCGCGATCGAGACGGCGCGCTTGGCGTCGGCCTGGCCGACGATGAAACGGTCGAGTTCGGAAACGATTTCGCGGGGAGAGAAGTCTGTCATGTCTGCTTAGCTAGGGCGGGAGATGGTCGAGGACAAGCTGCATTTTAGGTCAGATGATGGGCGGACCCGATTGCCATTGTTTCACGGCCTCGATCGGATGGATCAGCATCAATACGTTCAGCGTCAGATTGTCGCGAATGTGGAGCGCCAGCATGATTTCGAAGCCGAGCCCGAGCAGGACGATCACCGATACCGGGAGCATGCGCGCGGCCAGAAACCCGAGCATCATGAACAGATTGTCGGAGACCGAATTGACGATGCTGTCGCCGAAATAATCCAGCGAGATGGTGCCGGCGCGGTAGCGCTCGATGATGAACGGCGAGTTCTCGACGATCTCCCAGGCGCCCTCGATCAGCATCGCGATGATCAGGCGGGCGGGCCATGACAAGGTCAGGAATGGCAAACGCACGAACAGCAGCCAGGTCAATCCGTAGAACAGGAAGCCGTGCAGGACGTGCGAGAAACTGTACCAGTCCGCGATGTGCTGCGAATTCTCCGAGCTGTTCACCACGCCATGCCAGAGCTTGACGTAGCCGCAGGTGCAGATCGGCACCCGCCCCATCGCGAACAGGATCGAGGCCTGCAGCGCCAGCAGCAACAGTGCGATGCCGACCCAGGTGGTTGCGGGGAAAGCTGTCTTGGTGGACTCGGTGGGTGCGAGCGTCATGGTACGCGTATCATCGCAGTGAGGGAGCATCGTGCGCAACCACGGCAACGGTGCGCTCCCTTTCCCGCCTGCGGGAGAGGGTTGGGGAGAGGGCTGTCTCCGCAGAGGGATTCTCCAAGAGGAGAGAGTCCCCACCCGACGCTCCGCGTCGACCTCCCCCGCAAGCGGGAGAGGTTGCAGCGAGTGCGCGGGTCGAGCGTTCAGTCAAATCAGCCGGCCGACAGGGCTTCGATGGTGACGTTGCGGTTGGTGTAGACGCAGATGTCGGCGGCGATGTCGAGGGAGCGGCGGACGATGGTCTCGGCGTCCTTGTCGGTGTCGAGCAGGGCGCGGGCGGCGGCCAGCGCGTAGTTGCCGCCGGAGCCGATCGCCATGACGCCGGCCTCGGGCTCGAGCACGTCGCCGGTGCCTGTGAGCACCAGGGAGACGTCCTTGTCGGCCACGATCATCATGGCCTCCAGCCGCCGCAGATAGCGGTCGGTGCGCCAGTCCTTGGCCAGCTCCACGGCCGCCCGGGTCAATTGCCCCGGATATTGCTCGAGCTTGGCTTCCAGGCGCTCGAACAGCGTGAAGGCGTCGGCGGTGGCGCCGGCAAAGCCGCCGATCACGTCGCCCTTGCCGAGTTTCCGGACCTTCCTGGCGTTGGACTTGATCACGGTCTGGCCGATCGAGACCTGGCCGTCGCCGCCGACCACCACCTTGCCGCCCTTGCGGACCGTCAAAATCGTGGTGCCGTGCCAGACCGGCGAGCTGTTCTGGGAATCCTGCATAAATTACCTCGTTGTCCGGCCTGATTTAGGCGGTCGGAGACGGCGGCACAACGGGCCGCTCCGGGCCCATTTCGCTCACCATAGGCAGAAGTAGAGGCCCGGCCGGCCGTTCCCGCAGTAGCGAAGGTGTCATGGGGCTGTTAAAAGACCCCCGTTTTCGGCCCCAGGCCTGGATGAAAGCTAGTTTTGATGCGCACCGCGACGATCAAGCGCAAGACCAAGGAAACCGAGATCGAGGTCACCGTGAACCTCGATGGCACCGGCGTGGCCGATATCGCGACCGGCATCGGCTTTTTCGACCATATGCTCGATCTCCTCGCCCGCCATTCCCGCATCGACCTCACGGTCAAGGCGGTTGGCGACCTGCACATTGACTATCACCATACCACCGAAGACACCGGCATCGCGCTCGGCCAGGCGATCAGGCAGGCGCTCGGCAACATGGCGGGCATCACCCGCTATGCCGGCGTGCACATGCCCATGGACGAGACACTGTCGCGCGTGGTCATCGACATCTCGGGCCGCCCGTTCCTGGTGTTCAAGGCCGAATTCCCCCGCGACAAGATCGGTGAGTTCGACACCGAGCTGGTGCGCGAGTGGTTCCAGGCCTTCGCCATGAATGCCGGCGTGACTCTCCACGTCGAGACCCTATATGGCGATAACAGCCACCATATCGCCGAGTCCTGCTTCAAGGGTCTGGCGCGGGCGCTGCGCACGGCGGTCGCGATCGATCCGAAGGCCGTGGGCGAGATCCCGTCCACCAAGGGCTCGCTCGGCGGCTGACGTCTTCGGCCCGCGGCAAACGCTGCTGGCGGCATCACTGAATTCTTGGGAACGAGGCATCGCCATGCCTGTCTACACAGTTCATGCTCCCTTCCCTGGCGGAGCCAATCTGCGCGCGACCGACAAATTCGTGTTCGTGCGCGACGGCTTCCATTTCTGGGCGATGGTGTTCGGCCCGTTCTGGCTGCTCTGGAACCGGCTCTGGCTGGCGCTGATCGGCTGGATCGTCTTCCTGGCCGCATTCGATGCCGGGCTGCACAGCCTCGGCGTCGGCCGCAGTTCGATCTTCTTCGCCAACATGATCGTCGCGGTGCTGATGGGCTTCGAGGCCTCCAGCCTGCGCCGCTGGACGCTGTCGCGCGGCAAATGGCGGCAGCTCGACGTCGTCGTCGCCGATGACGAGGACACCGCCGAACGCCGATTCTTCGAGCGCTGGAGCCAGAAGCAGCACGGCATCGTCAACGATCAATGGGCCGTCGATCGCGGCGGCCCGCCCCCGACCCGCAACTCGCCGGGTCAGCAATTCTCGAACCCGCCGCCGATTCCGGCCGGCGGCATCATTGGTTTGTTTCCAGAACCGGGAGGGTCAAGATGAGCGTCGCCATCATCGATTACGGTTCCGGGAATCTGCATTCGGCCGCGAAAGCCTTCGAGCGTGCCGCGCGCAGCATGGAAAATCCGCAGAAGGTCTTCGTCACCAGCGATCCGGACCGGGCCTACAGCGCTGATCGCCTGGTGTTGCCGGGCGTCGGCGCCTTCGCCGATTGCCGGCGCGGGCTCGATGCGGTCAACGGCATGGTCGAGGCGATCACCGAAGCCGTGCGCGTCAAGGCGCGGCCGATGTTCGGCATTTGCGTCGGCATGCAGCTGTTCGCCACCCGCGGCAAGGAGCATGTCATCACGCAAGGCCTGAACTGGATCGGCGGCGACGTCGAAAAAATCACGCCGCGTGACGAGAGCCTGAAGATCCCGCATATGGGCTGGAATACGCTCGACGTGCTGCGCGAGCATCCGGTGCTGGAGCGGCTGGCGC
>NZ_AKIY01000105.1 GCF_000282615.1 Bradyrhizobium sp. YR681
GGCTGGCCGCCGATATGGGCGAACACCTCCATCGTCTGATAGTCCGGCGCGAGGAAGCGCATGATGTCGCCGTGGCGCGAACCCGCGTAGAGATTGTCGTGGCGATCGAGAATGACGTCTTCCGGCGCCTCGATGCGGCCGAGGCCGATCGCCTCGACGTTGCGCAGCTTGTCGTTTTGCTCGAACGGGCCGCCTTGGCCGATTTCGGTCGGGGGAGGCGGCGGCAGCGAATGATAGGTCGGCGCGACATAGACCTTGCTGATGATGCGGGTCCGGTTCTTCTGCCAGCGGATATCGACCATGGCCGCGGCGAGCAGGATGCCGGCAAGCGCCATCCGGTTGACGCCGCCGCGCGCGTTCATGGTGGTGAGGCCGTTTGTGATCAGGAGCACGATCAGCACGCCGACCGCCGACTTGGCGACCGAGCCCTTGCCGCCGCCGAGCGTGATGCCACCGAGCACGGTTGCGGTCAGCACGATCACTTCGAGCCCGACGCCGATGTCGCCGCCGACGGTGCCGAGCCGGGACGCGAAGAACAGCGCGCCGACGCTGGTCAGCACGCCGCTTGCGACGTAGCAGAGCGCGATGGTGCGGCGGACGGGAATGCCGGAATTGTACGCCGAGCGGCGCGAGCCGCCGATCGCGGTGATGTGCCAGCCGGGCCGCAGCCGCGTCATGAAGATGTGGCCGAAGATCGCGATGGCGATATAGACGAGCGCCACGGTCGGAATGCCGAACACGCTGCCGCCGCCGATGAAATCCCAGGACGGGATGTCGGGGAACGCCGACGCGATCGCGTTGGAATAGCGCTGGATCAGGAGATCATAGGCCGACCGGTAGATGATCAGCGTGATCAGCGTGGTGATGAAGGCGCGCAGCCGCAGATATCCGATCAGCACGCCGTTGACCGCGCCGAGCAGCGCGCCGCAGAGCAGGGTGGCGGCGACCACGGCCGGAACCGGCCAGCCCAGCACGTCGAGGCAGTAGAGCGCGCAAAAATCGGTCAGCGCGAAGATCGAGCCGACGGAAAGATCGATGCCGCCGACGATGACGACCAACGCCAGCCCGAGCGCGATGAAGCCGATCTCTCCGGCTTGGCGCGCTGTGTCGGAAAGGGCCGCCGGTGACAGGAAATTGTCGATGGACCGGCTGAGCGCGAGGCCGACGATCAGGAGTAGGATGACCGGGATGGCCGTCTCGGTCCATCGCTTGGAGAGGATTTCGCCGAGCAGATGATCGGGCCAGTAGCGGTAACGCAGGCTTGTCAGGGTGTCGCGCATCGGCATTCCGGGACCTTGCAGGTTTCGGGACAGCGTCCCGGACGCGAGATCGTCCGGGACGCCTGGGTCTTGCGTCGCGACAATTATTTCTTGAGGTCGCTGAGATTCCAGCAGGTCATCTGGTTATCGGCGTTCTCCTTGGTGATCGGAATCAGCGTGGTGTATTCCGAACCCTTGATGGAGCCGGGCTTGACCCCCGACGACAGCAGCCACTTGATGGTACCGGCCATCTGCGACGCCTGGGTCGGCACGTCGTAGCTCATGTTGAGATCGAACGCGCCCGACTTCACCAGTTCGCAGGCCCCCTTGCGCTCGCCGCCGCCCGAAGTCGCCACGAACACCTTGCCGGTGAGGCCGGCTTCCTTGACCGCCGCCGCGGTGCCGATGTCCATGCCGTCCCAGAAGCCGACGATGCCGCAGAGATCGGGGTTCTGCTTCAGCACGGTCTGGGTGATCGCCTTGGCCTTGGCAGCGTCCCAATCGGCGGCCTGGCTGGACACCACCTTGATTTCGGGATGCTTGGCGAGAACGTTCTCGACGCCCTTCAGCGTATAGGCGCTCGCCGCCGCCGACAGCGCGCCCTGGATGATCGCGATCTTGTTCGACTTGCCCTCGCAGGCCTTGACCACGCCTTCGGTCTGGCGCTCGCCGATCTCGACCCAGTTGGCGCCCACGAAGGCGGAGCTGCGATAGGCCGAGCCCATGTTGATCTGGATGACGTAGATGCCTTCGTTCTCGGCGCGCTGCAGCAGCTTCGCGTAGGTCTGCACGTCCGGATTATGAACCACCATCACCGCCGGCTTCTCGGAGATCAGCGACGTCACCGCCTGGGCGCCGGCATTGGTGTTCCAGTTGGCATCGCGGATCACGAACTTGACGCCGAACGGCTCGAGCTCCTTCTTCAGGCCGGCATACCAGCCCTCGGTGAGGTCGAAATTCATGGCGACGGGAACGTAGGCCACGGTCTTGCCGGCCAGGGCTTCCTTGAACGGCTTCTGGAAGGGTTCGTCGAGGCCCTGCTGGGCCAGGGCCGGTGCGGCCATCGCCGCAAGACCCAGTACGGCAACGAGTGCCTTTGTCGGGCTACCGATATGTTTCATCGCTTCCTCCTTGGTTGTGATTGTCGTTGTTGTTGGATCGTTCAGATGTCGCCCTGCTGTGCTGTTTCTTCGTTGCGCGGATTCAGGAAGGAATCCGTGATGACGGCGAGCAGCAGCACCACGCCCTTGATGAGATTCTGTCCGGCGTAGGAGATGTCCATGATGGTCATGCCGTTGAGCATGGTGCCGATCACGAGCGTGCCGATGACGACGTTCAGCACGCCGCCGCGCCCGCCCGACAGCCCGATGCCGCCGAGCACCACGACCAGGATGACGTCGTAGATCAGCGTCGAGTTGAAGATGCGGGTCGGCATCGAATTGACGGACGCCGCCATCACGAGGCCGGCAAAGCAGCCGATCAGGGCGGTGATGACATATTGCAGGACGATGATCGGGCGCGAGGGAATGCCGGTCACGCGGGCGGCATAGGGATTGTCGCCGATCGCGTAGATATAGGCGCCCCAGCGCGTCTGGCGCAGCAGGAAGGCGACCACGATGCAGGCGATCGCGAACATCCAGATCGACGTCGGAATGCCGAGAATGGTGCCCTGTCCGAGCCGCTCGAAGCCGTCCATGCCGGAGCTCCACTGCACGACGTCGAGCTGGAACAGCGCTGCCTGCCCGAGACCGGCAAGCAGCAGACCGGTTGCGAGCGTCGCGAACAGCGAGGGCACCTCGGCGTAGGCGATCAGCCAGCCGTTGACGAGGCCGAAGGCAATCGCGAGCAGCATGGCGGTCAGCAGCGAAGCCGGCAGCGAGTGGCCGTTCTGCACCATCTGCAGGACCAGCCCCGGCGGCACGGCCAGCGCCGCGATCAGCGAGATGTCGATGCCGCGCCCGATCACGACGATGGCCATGGCAAGGCCGAGAATGCCGAGCACCGCGACGTTCTGGAGCAGCGTCAGCATGTTGTCGGCGGTCAGAAAGCCGCGCAGGAAGATCGAAAACACGAGGAACAGCAGCGCGAAGACGGCGAAGACGATTTCCTGCTGATTGAACCGAATGCGCTTCATCCCGGTCTTGCCTTTCTTCGACGTCGGCCTCTCGCGGGGCCGTTATGACGATCGTGTCTCGATGCGGTAGGTCTGTGGAAGAGGTGTCAGGCTTTCGGCGAGGGCCTTGGCCCGGTCCTGGTTGTCGGAGCCCACGATGATCTGGACCAGCGTATTCAGTCTGGCGTCCTTCTCGACGCGAATCTCCGCCGCGGTATCCGGGCCGAAGATGCGGTCGATCTCGCTCCTGACCTTCTCCTGAACGGCCAGGTCGCGCAGCGTGGGCTTGAAGATCTTGCCGACAGCCGTGACCGGGAGGGCGTCGAGCAGCACGACGCGCTTCGGCTTCGCGGGAGGCTCATTGACGTTGCGCTCGAGATGCTCGCGCAGCTGGTCGAGGTCGATGGTTTGCCCCGGCGACGGCACCACGAAGATAATGGGCACCTCACCGGCATAGGCGTCCGGCATGCCGACGGCCGAGCTCATCTGCACGCCCGGGAAGGCGTTGGCGACGTCCTCGATCGCGGCGGGGTCGATGTTGTGACCGCTGCGCACGATCAGGTCCTTCTCGCGCCCGGTCAGCACCAGGCGCTGATCCGCGGTGAGATAGCCGACATCGCCGGTGACGATCCAATGGTCGTCCGTCAGCACGCCCTTGTTGTGTTGGGGATCGAGATATCCGGGAAACACCTGCGGTCCGCTGGCGAGCACGAGGCCGCTGGTGAGCGGCGGGCATTCCGTCGTCAGATCGGCATCGTCAAGCGCGACGATCTTCGTCTTCGCAAATGGCGCCCGGAAGCCGACGCTGCCCTGCACGGGCGTGCCGCGGCCCGGATTGAACGCGATCGCCGCCGCGGTTTCGGTCATGCCGTAGGTCTCGAACAGCGTGATGCCGGTTCGCGCCTGAAACCGCTCGCTGACGGCCTTCGGCGCCACGGCTCCGCCTGTGAGGGCCATGCGGACGGTGCTGATGTCGGAGGAGCCGATCGGGACTTCGGCAAGCGCGGCAATCGACGTCGGAACGCCGCTGACGATAGTCGCGCGAAATCGTTCCACGGTGTGCCAATAGTCCCTGATGGCATCGGGACTTCGGAGGCTGTAGGGCGAGGGAATGATCACATGGCCGCCGGCTGCGAGGATCGACAGGCCGAGCGTCATCGTGCCGCCGACGTGAAACAGCGGAAAACCGTTCACGGCCGCATCCAGCTCGTCCAGTCCGTGGACCTGCGCAAAGCTCCAGGCCGCATGGATCTGGTTGCCATGCGTCAGCCGCACGAGCTTTGGCCGTCCGGTGGTCCCGCCGGTGTGGAAGAGGGCGCAGATCGCGTTGCGGTCGGCCGAAGGCGTGAAGTCCAGCGTGCCGCGCGCGCCCGCGGCTGCCTCATTGAAGCTCATAAATCCGTCGGGCAGCAGACCGTTCGCGCCCATCACAAAAATGGTCTTCAGCGACGGGACGCGTTTCGCGACATTGGCCGCCTTGCTCCAGATCGCGCGATCGGCGGCTTCGGCCGGGATCACCAGCACGGTTGCGTTCTGCGCCTCGAGCAGATCGGCGATCGCGTCCTCGTTCAGGAGATAGTTGATCGAGCTGGCGACGCCGGCAATTTGGGCGCCGAGCAATGCGGGAAACAGCGGCGGCAGGATCGGACAGAGGAACGCGGCGGTTCCGCCGCTCTCGCCGATCCCGTACGACCTGAACAGATTGGCCGCGCGGATGATCTCCGCAAGCAATTGCCGATGCGTCAGCGTCACGTCGCCTGATACAAGCGAGCCCTTGGTCAGCACCGTCAGCGCGGGACGGTCGGGATGCAGGCGCGCGGTGGCGTCGAAGAGGTCGAGCAGGTTGCGGGCCGGGACGAGGGAATCGTAGGGCTGCCGCTCCAGCGCCTCGATATCGGCGATGGTCTTGACCGGCTGCGTGAACCGCGTCGTGATGGGCGATGGCATGGCGCTGCTCACGAGCACCGCCATGCGGGCGGCACGGCAGATCGTGCTGCGGCTGATCCGAGCTGGTGCAAGCGAACGTTTCCTGCCTATCTCATTGACTGTTTTTGTTCTTCATAGGCCACATGCCGGAACGCGGCTTGCTCCGGAGCGCAAAGCTTTTGCTTCTCCGCGCAAACCGGTCTTGCGTGTAGGCGGCGGCCCTCTAGAATCTCGATGTGTGCGGCCAGCTTGTGCGATGCACAAAGGACGTTCATCATGGCTGCGCAACGAATGGGCGGACGATGAACCTGGTGTTTTCGACAGACGGTCTGGAGCCGTCCAAACGCTACGCCGCCTGGCAAGGCGCGATCTGCGACGTCTACGTCCATGTCGACGTCAACGCCGAGGAGCGATCCGACTATCACGGCTTCATCCGCGAGGCGCGGTTCGGCGCCGTGACGATGACCGACGTCCTGCTGTCGGAGCAGCGCATCTCGCGCCGCGAGCGGCACATCGCAAAGCTCGACAAGGATTGCTATTACGTCGAATTCGTCCAGCAGGGCCGCGTCAACGTGCTTCAGGCCGGCCAGACCCTGCTGTCCAATCCCGGCGTGAGCGCGATCTTCTCGGCGTCCGAGGCCTATGATCTCGAATGCGTCGGCAAGGTACGATCGCTCTATCTCGAGATTCCGCGCAATGAATTTTCCGCGCGCTTCAGCGACGGACGGCTGCCTGTCGTCACGACGATGGCGACGAGCCGCGGCCTTGGCCGGATCGCCGCCGAGTTCTGCGCGACGCTCGCCGCCGAAGGCGGGCCGCTCGACGAGACCGCGCGAACGCGACTGGGCGGCGAGCTGATGGACGTTTTGGCGCTTGCGCTCGACATGGGCGAGCGGGATGAATTCTCGGAGGATGCGAGCGCGCAGCAGGCCCGCCTGCGCTCGGTCAAGGCCTGGATCGAGGCGCACCTCACCGATGCGGATCTGTCGCTTGAGAAGATCGCGAAGAGCAACGGCGTTTCGCTCAGGCATCTGCATTATCTCTTCCGGCTCACCGATGTCTCGGTGTCCGAATGGATCCTGGATCGCCGGCTGCAGCGCTGCTACGATGTGCTGACCCGCCCGGAGCTGCGGTCGCGGTCGATCACCGAAGTTGCCTATCAGCTCGGTTTCAGCAGCTCGTCGTATTTCAGCACGGCGTTCCGCAGGAAGTTCGGCCACAGCCCGTCGGACCTGCGGCGGCGCTAGTGGACCTGCAACGCGGAGGCGCGATGCAGGTCCGTCATCGGCGGCGTTACTTCACCAGCGGGCAGCCGCCATCCTTCAGCGGACGAAACGCCTGGTCGGCAGGCACTTCTGCGAGCAGCTTGTAATAGTCCCACGGGCCCTTGGACTCCTCGGGCTTCTTCACCTGGAACAGGTACATGCTGTGCACCATGCGGCCATCCTCGCGCAGGATGCCGTTGTCGGTGAAAGCATCCTTCACCGGCAGCTCGCGCATCTTCGCCATCACCGTCTTGGTGTCCCTGGTGCCGGCGGCCTGCACGGCCTTGAGGTAGTGCAGCGTCGCGCTGTAGGTCGCCGCCTGATTCATGGTCGGCATCCGCTTGATGCGCTCCTGGAAACGCTTGCCGAAGGCGCGGGTCTTGTCGTTGAGGTCCCAGTAATAGGCCTCGGTGATGATCAGCCCCTGCGCGAGCTTGAGCCCCAGGCTGTGCACGTCGGAGATGAACATCACGATCGCCGCGAGGTTCTGGCCGCCGGCGACGATGCCGAACTCGCCGGCCTGCTTGATTGCGTTGATGGTGTCGCCGCCGCCGTTGGCAAGCCCGATGATCTTGGCCTTGGACGCCTGGGCCTGGAGCAGGAAGGACGAGAAGTCCGCGGTGTTGAGCGGATGCTTGACGCTGCCGAGCACCTTGCCGCCGGCCGCCTTCACCACGTCGCCAGTGTCGCGCTCGATCGAATGGCCGAACACATAATCCGCGGTAAGGAAAAACCAGCTGTCGCCGCCGTTCTTGACGATGGCGCTGCCGACGGTGTGGGCGTTGGAATAGGTGTCGTAGGTCCAGTGCGCGGTGTAGGGCGAGCAGGATTTGCCGGTGATGTCGGAACTCGCCGCATCCGTCACGATCATGATCTTCTCGTACTGCTTCGACAGCTCCATCACTGCGAGCGCGGTCGCCGAAGTCGGCAGGTCGATGATCATGTCGACGCCCTCGGTCTCCCACCACTTCCGCGCGATGGTGGAGGCGACGTCGGGCTTGTTGAGCACGTCGGCCGCGACCATGTCGATCGGCTTGCCGAACATCTGCCCGCCAAAGTCCTCGATCGCCATTTTGGTGGCCTCGACATTCCCCTGGCCGCCGATGTCGGAATAGACCGAGGAGAAGTCGGAAAGCACGCCGATCTTGAGCGCCGCCTGCTGAGCGGAGGCGGGGACGATCAGGGCAGCCGACAGCATGCCGGCCGCAGACACGAGTGCTGCGATAGGTCTCATGGATACGTTTCCTCTTGCGCGGGACTATTCTGTCCCTTTGTCCGACAAAGTTAGAGCGGGGTTCCCCAGGAGTCAATTTGCTGCGCATCCGGCACAAAAGCCGCTGTTTGACGCGCTGTCGAGCCGATCCTATAGTTTGTCCGACAAACGCCAATGGAGCTGCCTTTGCCCCTCGCGCCGCTGTTTCGCCCGATCGATGTCGCGCCGGCCTACCAGAAGGTCGCCGACGCCATCGAGCGCGAGATCGTCAATGGCCGCATCAAGCCCGGCGATCCCATCGGCACCGAGCACGACCTCGTGCGCCAGTTCGGCGTCAACCGCTCGACCATTCGCGAAGGCATTCGCGTGCTGGAGGAGGGCGGGCTGATCAGCCGCGATTCCTCGCGCCGCCTGCACGCCTGCCTGCCGCGCTACACCAAGCTTGCAAGCCGCCTCAGCCGCGCGCTGGTGCTGCACGAGGTGACGTTCCGCGAACTCTATGAGGCCTCGATGACGCTGGAGGTGGCGAGCATCGAAGGCGCGGTGGAGCGCGCGACGGAGGAGAACCTCTCCGAGCTCACCGACAATCTTGCGCGCAGCGAAGCCGTGGTCGGCGATCCCGCGATGCTCGCCGAATGCGACGCCGAATTCCACGTGCTGGTCGCAAAGGCCTCGCAGAACCGGGTGCTCCAGCTCGCGCGCGAGCCGGCGGCGCAGCTGTTCTATCCGACCACCGAGATGATCGTGACAGGCGTGGCCGAAGGCGGCCCGCGCCTCGTCGCCGCGCACCGCCATCTCATCGACGCGATCCGCCGCCGTGACCGCGAAGCGGGCGTGCTTTGGACACGCCGGCACTTGCAGGACTGGCGGCGCGGTTTCGAGAAGATCGCCTCGCTCGATCGGTCGGTCGAGCACATGTACATGGAGCACGCGCAGGCGGCCCGGCGCAGATAGGCGCCTGATGAAGACGCAAGATTTCAGCCAGGAAATCCAACAAATAAAGCCATCACACGGAGGGACACATGACCGGCGACACCGCAGCCACCATCTCGAAAGCGCGCGAGCATTCCATCGGCGATCTGCTGCGCCGCTCGGCAGGCCGCGAGCCGAACAAGCTGGCGGTGAGCTGCGGCAGCGTGAGCTGGACCTTTGCCGAGATGGACGCGATCTGCAACCGGCTCGGCCGCGGCCTGCTCGGCCTCGGCGTCAGGAAAGGCGACCGCGTCGCCGTGCTCTCGCGCAATTCCCACGCCTTCGCGGCGCTGCGCTTTGCGCTGGCCCGGATCGGCGCCGTGCTGGTCCCGATCAACTTCATGCTGAATCCGGATGAGATCAACTTCATCCTCAAGAGCTCCGGCGCAAAGCTGCTCGCGACGGGGCCGGATTTCGTCGAGCCGGCGCGCGCCGCTTCGGCCAAGGACAGCTTGGTCGAAAAGATGATCTTGCTGCCGGGCGAGGAGTCCGCCACGGCACCAGCAGGCCTCACCACCTTCGACGATCTCCTGCATCCGGACGGCTCGTTCCTGGAGGCTTCCGTCGACAGCCGCGACCTCGCGCAGATCGTCTACACCAGCGGCACGGAATCCCTGCCCAAGGGCGCGATGCTGAACCATGAGGCCGTGATGTGGCAGTATGTCAGCTGCATCATCGACGGCGGCATGAGCGCGGAGGACAAGTTCCTGCACGCGCTGCCGCTCTACCACTGCGCCCAGCTCGACGTCTTCCTCGGGCCGCAGATCTATCTCGGCGCCTCCGGCGTGATCACGGGCAAGCCGACCGCCGACAATATTCTTGCGTTGATCCAGGCGCACAGGATCACCTCCTTTTTCGCGCCGCCGACGATCTGGATCGCAATGTTGCGTTCGCCGAACTTCGACAAGACCGATCTGTCGACATTGCAGAAGGGGTATTACGGCGCCTCGATCATGCCGGTGGAAGTCTTGCTCGAGCTTCAGCGCCGCCTGCCCACCGTAAAATTCTGGAATTTCTACGGCCAGACCGAGATCGCGCCGCTGGCAACCGTGTTGCGTCCGGACGACCAGCTGCGCAAGGCCGGCTCGGCCGGCAAGCCCGTGCTCAATGTCGAGACGCGCGTGGTCAACACGGCGATGGAGGATGTCAAGGTCGGTGAGGTCGGCGAGATCGTGCACCGCTCGCCGCATCTGCTCTCCGGCTATTACAACGATCCGGTCAAGACCGCGGCGGCATTCACCGGCGGCTGGTTTCACTCGGGCGACCTCGCCACCGTCGATGACGAGGGCCACATCACCGTGGTCGACCGCGTCAAGGACATGATCAAGACCGGTGGCGAAAATGTCGCCAGCCGCGAGGTCGAGGAGATGGTCTATCGCATTCCCGCGGTCTCGGAAGTTGCCGTCGTCGGCCTGCCCGATCCGCGCTGGATCGAGGCGGTGACCGCAATCGTCGTGGTCAAGACCGGCGAGACGCTCGACGAGGAGGCCGTGGTGAAGCACTGCGCCGGCCAGATGGCGCATTTCAAGGTGCCCAAGCGCGTGATCTTCGTCGACAGCCTGCCCAAGAACCCCAGCGGCAAGCTGCTCAAGCGCGAGCTGCGCCAGCGCTTCGTCGGGGCTGATACCCTCGACAAGGCGGTCCAGAAGAGTTTCGGCACCTGACGGGGCGATCGCCATGAAGGCCTGGCAGGTCGCGCGCGACTGGTCGATCGAGGGGATGGAGCTGGCCGATCTGCCTGAACCCGTTCCCGGCGCCGGTCAGGTCGCGGTGCGGATGAAGGCGGCATCGCTGAACTACCGCGATCTGCTGACGATCCAGGGCAAGGGCGGCGTCACGCGTTTGCCGCTGATCCCGTTCTCGGACGGCGCGGGCGAGGTGATCGCGGTCGGCGAGGGCGTTGGTCGCGTCGCGGTCGGAGATCGCGTCTGCCCGATGTTCTTCCAGTCCTGGATCGACGGAAAGGTCTCGGCGGCCAGCCG
>NZ_AKIY01000106.1 GCF_000282615.1 Bradyrhizobium sp. YR681
TCTTGCCGGTGCCGGATTCCCCCGCGACCAGCAGCCGCTCGCCGGGCTCGATCGCCACTTCGGTCTCGCCGACAACAGCGGTGCCGTCGTCGAGCGTGACGGAGAGGTCCTTCAGTTCAAGCATGGTCTCGTTGCTGGTCTCGCCGCGCTTGATGCGGCCGAGACCGTCGCCCTGCTCGGCGCGCTCGAGACCGTCGAGCGACATCATCAGCGAGGCGATGCGGCGCGCGCAGGCGTTCCAGTCGGCGAGCCTCGGATAATTGTCCACCAGCCAGCCGAACGCGCTCTGCACGATGGTGAAGGCGGAGGCCGCCTGCATCACCTGTCCGAGCGTCATGCTGCCGTCGAGGAATTTTGGTGCGCAGAGCAGGAGCGGCACCACGGGTGCAACCAGGCTCGAGCCCTGTGACACCAGCGTGGTGCGCATGTGCTGGCCGGCGAGCCGCGCCCATTGCCTGAGCACGTTGGTAAAATTCCGATCGATGCCTTCGCGCTCTTCCTCCTCGCCACCGAGCAGCGCGATGCTTTCGCCGTTCTCGCGCACGCGCGTCAGGGTGTAGCGGAAGTCCGCCTCGGCCTGGTTCTTGTCCTCCGAGACCTGCACGAACTGGCGGCCGATCACCAGGATCGAGCCCGATGCAATCGCGGCGTAGAGGATCGCGGCAATCACCAGGAAGCCGGGAATGGTAATGGCGGAGCCACCGAGGGTGACGGTGAGCGCGCCGCCGATGGTCCAGAGCACGACGATGAAGGTTACGGCCGACAGCAACGCCGAGGTGACGCCGGCGAGGAAATCCACCGGCGAGTCCGTTGCAACGCGCAAATCCTCGGCAATCCTGTATTCCGGATTCTTGTGGTCGCCGCCGACGAGGTTGAGCTGGTAGTAGCGGCCGTTCTTGAGCCAGCGCGTCAGCACGCTCGCCGTCAGCCAGGCGCGCCAGCGGCGCTGGATGCCCATCCGCGCGAACACCTGCGCCACGCCGAGCACGATGCTGCCGATCGCGAGCGGGAAGAACACCGCGGTGAGATGAAACACGCTGGCCGCATCGCGCTTCTCGATGGCGTCGAAGATCGCCCGATTCCAGACATTGATGCCGTACTGGAAGCCGACGGTGAGGACGATCAGCACGACGAGGCCGATCGAGTAGAGCCACGCCAGCCGGTCGCCGTTGCGGCCCCAGAAGCCGCGGGCGCTGATCCAGAACCGCGTCAGCAGATAGTCCTTGCGGGCCTGCTCGGCCTGCTCGGGCGTGAGCTCTGGATCGGGCTCGACGACCTCCGGCGGCGGCGGGGTGACCTCGTCGCCGTTCTCACCCTTGATCTCGACAATGGGCGGCTTCCTGCCCTTTTCGCGCTTTGCGGCCGGCTTTTGCATGGCCGGATAACGCAAAGAAAATCATGCGGTTCCCTTCGGTTCCATATTAGTTCCTACTCGGCGGCGCCATCGCGCACCCGCCGCAGCCGTGCCGCGCGATGCAGGACCTGCGACAATTGCTCGATCGAATAGGGCTTCTGCACGAGATCGAAACCGAGGCTGCCCTCCTGCGATAGCGCCTCGCTGTAGCCGGTGGTCAGCACGACCGGCACGGTGATGCCGCGATCGCGGACCGCATGCGCGAGATCGAGCCCGGTCATCCCGGGCATCACGACGTCCGAGAACACGACGTCGAAACGATCGGCGTCCACGACCAGCTCCGCCAGCGCATCACTGGCATTGTCGACCAGCGTGATGCTGTAGCCGAGCTCGGTGAGGCCGTCGGCGGCGAAATTGGCGAGCTCGATATTGTCCTCGACCACCAGCACCGACATGCCGCTGCCGGCGACCGCGGGAGCGGTGTTCGGCGCCTGCTGCTGCGGCAGCAGGTCCGCCGGCACGCGCGGCAGATAGAGCGAGAAGGTGCTGCCCTGTCCCACCTCGCTCACGACGGTCACTTCGCCGCCGGACTGCCGGGCGAAGCCGAACACTTGCGACAGGCCAAGGCCGGTGCCCGCGCCGACCTGCTTGGTGGTGAAGAACGGCTCGAAGATGCGCCCGAGCCGCGCGGCGGGAATGCCGATCCCGGTGTCGCTGACGGCGATGCTGATGAAGCCGAAGTCTTTCAAGGTCGGACGGCTCACAAGATGCGCCAGCGTGTCCGGAACGGTCGTCGCCGGCTCGACGCTGAAGGTGATCCTGCCCTTGCCCTGCATGGCATCGCGCGCGTTGGTCGCCATGTTGATCAGCGCCGTCTCGAACTGGCTGGCATCGGCATTGACGAGGCAGGACTCCGCCGGCAGCCGCATCGTGATCTCGATGGCCGGTCCGAGCAGCGTGGCCAGCATGTCGTGCAGCGACCGCACCCGCTCGCCGACGTCGAACACTTCGGGCTTGAGGGTCTGACGCCGCGCAAAGGCGAGCAGCTGCGAGGTCAGCCTGGCCGCGCGCGCGACCGCGTCCGCAATCGCGGTGATGTAGCGCTGCCGCCGCTCCTCGCTCAGTTGCGGCCGGTTCAACAGATCGACCGAGGCGCGGATCACCGTCAGCAGATTGTTGAAATCGTGCGCGACGCCGCCGGTGAGCTGGCCGAGCGCCTCCAGGCGCTGGCTGTGCTTGAGCGCGTCCTCGGCCTCGCGCCGTGCCGCGGCTTCGGTCTGGAGATGCTGGGTGCGCCGGAAGGCGAAGGCCAGCAGCAGGAACAGCAGTGCGGTGGCGGGAATGCCGAACACCAGATGCTGCCCCATGGTGGCGAACCAGCGCGCGCGGATCGCCGCGGTCTCGAGCCCGGCGCTGACATAGATCGGATATTCGGCGACACGCCTGTAGCCGATGCGGCGCTCGATCCCGTCAGCCGGCCAGGCGATGGTCATGAGCCCGTGCGCGGGGTGCGCGGCGATTTCGCGGCCGACCGGCCCGCCCGGATCGAGCCTGATGTCGCGGTCGAGCCGCGGGAAATGCGCCAGCACCACGCCGTCGGCGCGCCCCATCGCGAAGAAGCTGCCGGGATCGGAGCCGATCCTGGTGTAAAAGCTCTCGAAATATTCCGGCAGGACGGAGGCCTGGATCACGCCGGTGAAGCTGCCGTCGTCGGAGTCGCGGCGGCGGCTCACGCCGAAGAAGCGCGCGCCCTGGTAGGGCGGGCGCGGCGTCAGCGGCGTGCCGATGAACGTGCCGATGGTCTGGTCGACATGGGCGTAGAAATAGTCGCGGTCGGCAAAGCCCAGTTCCGGCGGCGGCGAGGCGAGGCTGTTGACCAGCGCCCTTCCGTCCGCATCGAAGATCCAGGCCGATTTCAGCTGCGGCAGCGAATCGGCCAGCCGCTT
>NZ_AKIY01000107.1 GCF_000282615.1 Bradyrhizobium sp. YR681
GGCTTTCTCCTCCAGGGGATTGTCCCGTTGTTGAGCCTCCCCCGCAAGCGGGGGAGGGAGCGCACTGCCATCGTGGCTTAGCGTGAAAACACCAGCGTGAGATTGTTTGCGGGCATCTCGATCGTGTCGACGAGGGCAAGGCCCGCGCCGAGCGCGAGCTTTTCGACGTCGCCGATGTCACGCACGCCCCATTCGGGATTGCCGTCGCGCAAGGAGGTGTCGAACACGGCGTTGCTGAGCGCGGTGTGCTTGCCGTCGCGCTTGAACGGGCCGTAGAGGAACAGCTTGCCGTCGGCGCGCAGATAGCGGTCGGCGCCGGCGAACAGGCCTTCGGCCACGTTCCAGGGCGCGATATGGATGACGTTGGCGCAGAACACGGCGGCAAGGTTGGTCGGCGCCTGCCGGCTTCGCATCTCCGGACACCAGTCGGGATCGGTGAGATCGATCCGCAGCGGCGAGCGGATGTTTTGCAGGCCCGAATGGACGCGCCAGGCCTCGATGCTCTTGACATGCCGCTGGTTGAGGTCGCTCGGCCACCAGATCAGGCCGGGCGTATGCCGCGCGAAATGGACCACGTGCTGGCCGGTTCCGCTGCCGACCTCGACCACGTTACCGGTCACGCCGGCAAGATGCTTCTCCAGGGCCGCCCAGAGCGGCTCGTGGTTGCGATGAAAGGCCGGCGCATCGAGACGGCCATCGGGCTCGACGCGCCCGCCGTCCCTGCCAAATTCAACGACATAGTCAGCCAATTGACGTCCCCGGGAAATGAGAGAGCAGACCAAAACGCAAGCAAGGACCAAACGCCCCGAACAAATGCCGGTTAAACCCGGCCGATGAACGATCTATCTCTTCGGTTGCAATGCGGAAGATATTAACGCCATTTTGCGCCCTGCATAGTGTCGATTGTCAGCGCATGCCCTTTGTGCTTTGGAACACTATATTTCCGCGAACACGACCATCGATATAACGCCTCGGAACGTTGCCTTGACCGCTCTTCTGCGCAAACCCGCCCTGCTCCTCGCGCTGGCCGCCCTCACCGGCATGGCCATGAGCCCGGCACGGGCACAATCCGCCGTGACCGAGGGCCAGAAACTCGCCTTCGACCGCGGCAAGGGCAATTGCCTGACCTGCCATGTCATCAAGGGCGGCGACCTGCCCGGTACGATCGGCCCGGAGCTGAAGGACATCAAATCAAAATACCCTGATCGCAACGAGCTGGTCGCCATCATCTTCGACGAGACCAAGCGCAATCCGCAGACCATGATGCCGCCGTTCGGCCGCAACAGGATTTTGACCGAGCAGGAGATCAGCGCGATCGTCGATTTCCTGCAAACCCTGTGACTTCAGGCACGCCGAGAGACTGTCCAAAAGATTGTCCAGGAGACTTTTGATGACCACGACCACCGGCCCTCACCCGACGCGGCGCCTGATTCTTCAGGGCGCGGCCTCGGTCGCACTGCTCGGCCTCGGCAATCTGCCGTTCGCAGCCGCGCCGGCGCTCGCCGCGGCCAATGACAAATATCCGGAAGAGGCGTTCAAGCTGAAGAACGAAGCGGACGCGATCAAGGCGCTCTACGGCAGGACCGCCGAGCCATCCGACAAGATCAAGCTGGATGCGCCGGAGATCGCCGAGAACGGCGGCGTGGTGCCGATCTCGGTGACGGTGACGCTCGACAAGGTGACCTCGATCTCGTTCTTCGTGGCCGAAAACCCGAACGCGCTGGCGGCGAGCTACAGGATTCCGGAGGGAACGCTGCCTGCTATCGCCAACCGGCTGAAGATGGCCAAGACCACCAATGTGACCGCGATCGTCGAGGCCGACGGCAAGCTCTACAGCGCGACGAAAGAGGTCAAAGTCACCGTCGGCGGCTGCGGCGGCTAGGAGAATAGACATGGCATCCAGCATTCGCGTACGCGCCACCGCCAACGGCGACATCACCGAGGTGCAGACGCTGATCCAGCACCCCATGGACACCGGTCTGGTCAAGGACGCCAAAGGCGAGGCGATCCCTGCGCATTTCATCCAGCAGCTGAAGTTCGAATGCAACGGCAAGGACGTGTTCGTCGCCGATTGGGGCACGGCCGTTTCCAAGGACCCCTATGTGAAGTTCAGCTTCAAGGGCGCCAAGAAGGGCGACGAGCTCAAGATCTCCTGGACCGACAACAAGGGCGGGTCGGATACGATCACCGCGAAGATCGCGTGATGAAGCCTCGCTCCGCGCTCCTGCTTGGCTCGCTCAGCGCCGCGCTCGTCGCGTTCGCGCTCACCTCGCCGCGCGTGGTCGCCGCGGACAAGGTCGATCCCGTTGCGGACGCAAAGGCGTTCCGGAATTTCTTCTTCCAGAAATTTCCTGACGTGAAGCACGAGGATTTCGTCAACGGCCCGTATTCGATGAACGCGGACATGAAGCGGCAGTGGCAGGAGAAGGAAGAATTCCCGCCTTACGAGTTCGCGCTCGACGCCGGCAAGGAGATGTTCGCGACCCCGTTCAAGAACGGCAAGACCTATGCCGACTGCTTCCCGAACGGCGGCATCGGCATCCGCCAGAACTATCCTTATTTCGACGAGAAGGAAGGCAAGGTCGTCACGCTGGAGCTCGCGCTCAACCGCTGCCGCGAGGCCAATGGCGAAGCGCCCTACTCCTACGTCAAGGACGAGATGGCCTCGCTGACCGCCTACATGGCCTTCACCTCGCGCGGCAAGCCGATGGACATCAGGATTCCCGACGACCCGCGCGCGCTCGCGGCGTTCGAGAACGGCAAGCGCTATTTCTACACCCGCCGCGGCCAGCTGAATTTCTCCTGCGCCAGCTGCCATGTGCAGAGCCCGGGTGAGCGCATCCGCGCCGAGATCCTGGCGCCGGCGCTCGGCATCCTGAACGCGATGCCGATCTACCGCTCCGAATGGAGCGGCATGGGCACCACCAGCCGCCGCTTCGTCACCTGCAACAGCCAGACCCGCGCGGTTCCGCTGGAGCCGCAGGCGGATGAATATCGCGACGTCGAATATTTCCTCTCCTACGTCGCCAACGGCCTGCCGATTTCGGGACCGGGAGCGCGGCCATGAAGCTGTCACTTCCTCTCGCCATGCTGCTGGCCTTGAGCTTCGCGCCAGCGGCGCGCGCGGCAAACGAGGCGGATTACAAGGCGGCCTATGCCGCCGCCGAAGCCGCCTCCAAGGAGGCAGCCGGCATGCGCAACCAATGGACCGTGACAATATCTGCGCTGGCGGCCGCCAGGAAGGCCGCCGATGGCGGCGATTTCGATCGCGCGGTTGCGGCTTCGAAAGAGGCCGAGGCGCTGGCGAAGGCGTCGATTGTCCAGGCCAATTCTGAAAAAGAAGCCTGGAAGGCGATGGAAATCCGCTAAGCTGAAGCCTTGTGGAACCGTCGAACTGCCAAGAATAGGCGCGGAGAATCTGGGATGGCGATCCGCCGCCGTGATTTGCTGAAGAGTGCAGGCGTTGCCGTCGCATCGCTCAGTCTGCCCCGGCTCGCGCGTGGCGCCGAGACCGCGAGCATTTACGACCTCGAACGCTTCGGCAATGCGCGGATCCTGCACATCACCGATACGCATGCGCAGCTCAACCCGGTCTATTTCCGCGAGCCCAGCGTCAATATCGGCATCGGCGAGATGATGGGGCGACCGCCGCATCTGGTCGGCCGCGCCTTTCTCGAACGGTTCGGCATCCGGCCCGACAGCGCCGATGCCTATGCCTTCACCTGCTTCGAGTTCGAGAAGTCCGCTGGCCGTTTCGGCAAGCTCGGCGGCTTTGCCCATCTGAAGACGCTGGTCGACCGCCTGCGCGGCGATGTCGGCGAGCGGGATTCCATGCTCGTCGACGGCGGCGACCTCTGGCAGGGCACCGGCCTTGCCAACGTCACGCAGGGCCGCGACATGGTCGAGGTCGCCAATCTGCTCGGCATCGAGGCGATGACCGGGCATTGGGAATTCACCTATGGCGAGCAGGCGCTGCGCGACAATCTCGAGCGCTTCAAGGGCGAGTTCCTGGCGCAGAACGTCTTCCTGACCGAGGAGGCCGCATTCAACGACGCCCGCGCCTTCGACAGAGCGAGCGGGCGCGTGTTCAAGCCCTCCGTGATCAAGGAGATCGGCGGCCATCGCGTCGCCATCGTCGGCCAGGCCTTCCCTTACGTGCCGATCGCGCATCCGAAGCGCTTCACGCCGGACTGGACTTTTGGCATCCGCGAGGAAGAGCTCCAGAAGCATGTCGATTCCTTGCGCGGCACCGACAAGGTCGATGCCGTGGTCCTGCTGTCGCACAACGGCATGGATGTCGACCTCAAGCTTGCCAGCCGCGTCACCGGCATCGACGTCATCCTCGGCGGCCACACCCATGACGCCGTGCCGCAGCCGATTGCCGTGAAGAACGCCGGCGGCACCACGCTCGTCACCAATGCCGGCTCCAACGGAAAATTTCTGGCCGTGCTCGACCTTGCGCTCGACCGGGGCAAGGTGAGCGGCGTCAAATATCATCTGCTGCCGGTCTATTCCGAGCTGCTCAAGCCCGATCCTGCCATGGCCGAGCTGATCGGCCGGCTGCGCGCGCCTGTTGTCGCCGACTGGTCGGAGAAGATCGCAACGCCGGACCGCCTGCTGTATCGCCGCGGCAACTTCTCAGGTCCCATTGACGAGCTGATCTGCACCGCGCTCCGCACCGAGCTCGACGCCGAGATCGCGCTGTCGCCCGGCTTCCGCTGGGGCGTCACCGCACTGCCCGGCCAGGCGCTGACCATGGAGGACGTGCTCGCGGAAACCGCGATCAGCTATCCCGAGACCTATGTGCAGGAGATGACCGGCGCGCAGATCAAGGACGTGCTGGAAGACATCTGCGACAATCTCTTCAACGCCGACCCCTATTACCAGCAGGGCGGCGACATGGTGCGCGCGGGCGGCCTCAGCTACACCTGCACGCCGACGGGCGCGATCGGCAACCGCATCTCCGACGTGAAGCTCAATGGCGGCAAGTCCATCAGCGCCGGCCATCGCTACAAGGTCGCGGGCTGGGCCTCGGTCAACGGCCAGCAGGGCGCACCGGTGTGGGACGTCGTCGGCAAATATCTGCGCTCCGGCCGGATGTTCCAGGAGCGGCTGGGGACCGGAGTCACGCTGAAGGGCGTCGAGGACAATCCGGGCATTGCGGGATAGGGGGCGGCCCTCTCCGCTGTCGTCCCGGACAAGCGTAGCGAAGCGGAGCGCTGATCCGGGACCCATAACCACAGGGAGCGGTTTGGCGAAGACTCGGAGTTACCCGTTTCGCCCGGAACTACTCCCTGGGGTTATGGGTCCCCGCCTTCGCGGGGACGACACCGGCTTTGCGGGACCGCCATTGGCCGAACCGCCCAATCCCCTCACGCGCAATAAAAATCTTCTAAATTTTCTTGTTCCTGCAGTGGATTGCTTCTCTTTATGGTCCCGGCCGTAGTAGAATCCTCGAAACCAGTTCCACGCCGGGTCTTGCCATGATCTTCCGCCAGCTCTTCGACAGTGTTTCGGGCACCTACAGCTACGTCCTCGCCAGCCGCCCCGGCGGCGAGGCGCTGATCCTTGATCCCGTATTGGAGAAGGTTGACCGCTATTGCCAATTGCTGCGCGAGCTCGACCTCAAGCTGGTCAAGGCGGTCGACACGCATCTGCACGCCGACCACGTCACCGGGCTCGGCGAGCTGCGCGACCGCACCCATTGCATGACCGTGATGGGCGACCAGACCAAGGCCGACGTGGTGGCGATGCGGGTCGCCGACGGCGACAAGGTGACGATCGAGGGCCTGTCGCTCGACGTGATGTACACGCCCGGCCACACCGACGATTCCTATTCCTACCTGATGGGCGACCGCGTCTTCACCGGCGACACGTTGCTGATCCGCGGCACCGGCCGCACCGATTTCCAGAACGGCTCGTCGCGCGCCCAGTACGAGTCGATCTTCAACCGCCTCCTGAAGCTGCCGGATGAGACGATGGTGTTCCCCGCGCATGACTACAAGGGCGACACCGTCTCCACCATCGGCGAGGAGAAGCGCTACAATCCGCGGCTCCAGGTGCGCTCGGTCGACGAATATATCGAGCTGATGGCGAACCTGAAGCTGCCCAATCCGAAGATGATGGACGTGGCGGTGCCGGCCAACATGCATGTCGGCCTGCATCAGGAAGAGCTGGAGAAAGAGGGCCGTGCGCTCAGCGCGGTCGAGGCGATCCGCTCGCTCGGCCGGCCCGACATGCTGCTGGTGGATCTGCGCGAGAGCAATGAGCGGATGAAGCACGGCATGCTCGAAGGCGCGCTGCACACGCCCTATCCCTCCGTCGAGGAGAGCCTCAAGCCCGGCGGCATGCTGCGCGAGGTTGCGGCCGCCACGGGGCGCCGTGTCGTGTTCTTCTGTGCCTTCGGCGAACGCTCGGCGATGGCGGTTGCGGCCGCCAAGGAAGCGGGATTGTCCAACACCGCTCATATCGCCGGCGGCATCGATGCCTGGAAGAAGGCGGGCGGGCCGGTGGTGCACGGCTGACGTTCATTGCCGCGGCCCTTGAGATAAGTCAGGCTGCCCACATATTTTCCGGATAGGGTCGGATGACGCATCACCATCCGGGAACAACCATGGCCAAGACCGCCAAGCCGAGCGCGCCGCCCCAAAAGGTGGACGACAAGGCAAAAAAGCCTCCGCCGCCGCACGATCCCGACGACGATGATTACGAGGACGGCGACATGGCGACGCCGAAGCGCGACCGCTACGGTCCGGATGACGAGCCGTTGTGAGGGGCGACAGCGGAGATGGAGGCCTCACCCGCACTAGCTGCCATGCGCCTGCGTTCATGGACAAATAACCGCTCTCCCCGATAGTTTGCGCTCCCTCAGGGAGTGAAACTGCCGCAATGGTCGACGTTCTCGCCGCACCGCAACAAGGCAAGGCGGACAGCGCGCTGCGCACGCTGACCGGAATCTCGATCGCGCATTGGGTCAGCCATTTCCATCTGCTGGTCCTGCCGATGCTGTTTCCGTTCCTGAAGGACAAGCTCGGCGTCGGCTATGTCGAACTCGGCTTCTCGCTGACCACGCTGGCCGTCGTGTCGGGCCTGACCCAGGCGCCGACCGGTTATCTCGTCGACCATTTTGGCGCGCGGAAGATTCTGCTGGTCGGGCTCACGCTCGGTGGCTGCGCGCTGATCCTGCTCGGCCTGCATCTGAGCTACGCCTCGCTGATCGCCTGCGCCGTGCTGCTCGGGCTCGCCAACAGCGTCTATCACCCCGCCGATTACGCCATCCTGGCCGAGCACATGGACGAGGCGCGGATGGGCCGCGCGTTCTCGATCCACACCTTTGCCGGCTATCTCGGCGGCGCGGTGACGCCGGCGATCGTGGCCGCGCTGGTCACGGTGTCGGGCGGCGTTGGTGCGCTGATCGCATCGGGTGCGATCGCCATTCTGGTGGCGCTGCTGTTGCTGGCCATGAGCATCCCCGAGGCGGGCGCGCACAAGACAAAGCCGGGCAACGCCAACGCGCCGAAGCAGGCCGTGATCACGCCGGCGCTGATCACGCTGACCGCGCTGTTCATGCTGCTCAGCCTGTCGGTCGCCGGCATCAACAACTTCGGCGTGGTGGCGCTGATGAGCGGCTACGGCACGTCCTATTCGATCGCCAACGTCGCACTGACGGCGTTCCTCGGCTGCAGCGCCGCGGGCGTGCTCGCGGGCGGATTCCTCGCCGACCACACCGAGCGCCACGGCTATGTCGCCGCGGCCTGCTTCGCCGCGAACGCGATGATCGTGCTGCTGATCGCGCTGGTGACGTTGCCGGGCTGGGCGCTCACCGCCACGATGGCGACCGCAGGCTTCCTCTCCGGCGTGATCGCGCCCTCGCGCGACATGCTGGTTCGCAACGCCGCGCCTGCGGGCGCCGCGGGGCGCGCCTTCGGCATCGTCTCGACCGGCTTCAATCTCGGCGGCATTGTCTCACCGCTGCTGTTCGGCTGGATCATGGACCAGAGCGCGCCGCACTGGGTGTTCGGCGCCTCCGTGATCTTCATGCTGGCCACCGTGGTGCTGTCGCCGTTCACGGAGCGGAAGCCGGCCAAGGCTTGAGCCGTCGGTATCACTACGAATTCAACTGTCGTCCCCGCGAACGCGGGGACCCATAACCCCAGGGAGGAGTCGTAGCGCAAGACTGGTCACTCCGGCTCTTCGCCAAACGTCTCCCTGTGGTTATGGGTCCCGGATCTGCGCTCCGCTTCGCTGCGCTTGTCCGGGACGACGGATAGAGAAAAGCAAAACAACAAAGCGGGAAGAAACACCATGAGCACCCCTGATCTCGTGATCCGCGGCGGCACTGTCGCGGACGGAAGCGGCGGCGAGCTGTTCGAGGCTGACGTCGCCATCACCGGCGGCAGGATCAGCGAGGTCGGAAAAGTTTCCGCCAAGGGCGCCGAGGAAATCGACGCGCGCGGAAAACTCGTGACGCCGGGCTTCGTCGACGTTCACACCCATTACGACGGCCAGGTCACCTGGAGCCAGGACATCACGCCGTCCTCGCAGAACGGCGTCACCACCGCGATCATGGGCAATTGCGGCGTCGGCTTTGCACCATGCAAGCCCGCCGACCACACCCGCTTGATCCAGCTGATGGAAGGCGTCGAGGACATTCCCGAGCCTGTGTTGAGCGCCGGCATTCCATGGGCGTGGGAGAGCTTTCCGGACTACATGAACTGGCTGTCGAAGCGTGACTTCGACATCGATGTCGGCGCGCAGCTGCCGCATGCGGCGCTGCGGGTCTATGTCATGGGCGAGCGCGGCGCGCGCCGCGATCCCTCGACGGCCGAGGACAACGCCGCGATGGCCAAGCTCGCGGGCGAGGCGGTGCGCTCAGGCGCGCTCGGCTTCTCGACCTCGCGCACGCTCAACCACCGCACCTCGACCGGCGATTACACGCCGACGCTGAAGGCGGGCGAGGACGAACTCACCGCGATTGCCGGGGCGATGCACAGTCAGGGCCGCAGCGTGCTGCAATTCGTGCTGGATCTCTCCACGCTCCACGAAGATCTGCCGATGATGCTGCGGGTGGCAGACAGCACGAAGTGCCCGATCTCGTTCTCGATCACGCAGAACGACAAGGCGCCAGACCGCTGGCGCCAAACGCTGGGCGAGATCAATGCGGCTGCGAAGCGCGGCCTCTCCATCACAGCGCAGATCGCGGCGCGCCCCGTCGGCCTGCTGCTCGGACTGGAGCTGTCGCGCAATCCGTTCCAGACCCATCCGAGCTACAAGGCCATCGCGCATCTGCCGCTGAAAGAGCGGCTGGCGCGGCTGCACCAAAGCGATGTGCGCAAGGCGATCCTTTCCGAGACGGCGACCGCGACGGACGATCCGCTGTTCTTCCGGCCCAATTACGACAAGATGTTCCTGCTCGGCGATCCCCCCGACTACGAGCAGCCGCCGGAAAACGCGCTGGGCCCGCAGGCGCGCAGGCAGGGCCGCCAGCCGGAAGAGCTCGCTTATGACGCGATGCTGTCGGACGACGGCAAGGGCATGCTCTACGTGCCCTTCCTCAACTATGCCGACGGCAATCTCGACGCGACGCGCGAGATGCTGATCGACCCGCAATCGGTGCCGGGCCTGTCCGACGGCGGCGCGCATTGCGGCATCATCTGCGATGCGAGCTTCCCGACCTATCTGCTGACGCACTGGACGCGTGACCGCACCCGCGGCGAGAAGCTGACGATCCCGTTCGTGGTCGCCGCGCAGTCGCGCAAGACCGCGCTGTCGGTCGGTCTCACCGATCGCGGGCTGATCGCGCCCGGCTACAAGGCGGACGTCAACGTGATCGACTATGACCGCCTGCATCTGCATCCGCCGAAGGTGCATTACGATCTGCCCGTGGGCGGGCGGCGGCTGTTGCAGGATGTCGACGGCTATGAGGCAACGATCGTGTCGGGCGTGGTGACGCGACGGCACGGCGGGGCGACGGGACGGCGGCCGGGGAAGTTGATCCGGGGCGCGCAGGGGATGCATTGAGCGAGTTGGGAGAGGCGCGAAGGCCGCGCCTCATCCCTGCTGTCGTCCCCGCGCAGGCGGGGACCCATACGCCGCAGCAATCGTTTTGCGAAGACTCGGAGTTGCCAGCTTCGCCACAAACCGCTCCCTGGGGTTATGGGTCCCGGGCTCGCGCTTCGCGCGCCCCGGGACGACAGCTGTCGTTGGGGTTGGTAGCGCCCCCTTACGTCGGCGACACCGCGCCCTTCAGCGGCGCTCCCTGCGGAGCCGCGCCGCGGCTCAGCCTGGCCTTCTCCGTGTTCGGCCACAGCAGCAGCAGGCCGATGACGCCGGAGCCGACCATCACCACCGCGTTGATGGTGAAGCCGGTCAGGTAGCCGTCGACCATGTTGCCGGCGCGCTGGATCACGGTGCCCATCACGTTCGGGGCAATGATGCCCGAGAGCGTGTAGAGCGCGCCGTAGATCGCGATGACCGCGCCGCGCTGCGAGGCCGGCGTAAACTCGCCGAGCATGGGCGGGCAGACCACGTAGATCGCGCCGCAGAGACCGGAGCCGACGACGAGGGCCGCGATCTGGAGGCCCGCGCCCGTGACATGCGGCATCGTGGCCAGGATCAGGCCGCCGAGGATCAGCGGCACCGAGCCGAGCACGCCGCGCGAGATGCGCGTGGTGTAGCCCCGCGCCATCATGACCTGCGAGATCCAGCCCGTGAGGATGACGATTGTCGCGCCGAACACCCAGGGCAGGATCGAGACGAAGCCGGCCTGGCTCTGCGAGAAGCCGAGGCCCTTGACGATGAACGGCGTGAACCAGGTGAGGCCGAGCGACAGCGCCCAATAGGCGCCGAAGGTCGCGATCACGCAGCCGAGGAAGGTGCGCGAGGTCAGGAGCTGGATGTAGGGGATTTTCGGCTCATTGGCAGCGAGAGTCTGGGTGTCCTCGAGCGGGCCTTCCTTGCCGAAGGTCAGCCAGGCGCAAACCCACATCAGGCCGACGATTCCGAGCGCACCGAAGGCGTAGTGCCAGGAGTGGTTGACGATGACCCAGTTCAGCGCGGGAACGGCGAGGATGACGCCGAAGGCCGAGCCCTGTGACAGGATCGCGGTCGGCAGCGTGCGCTTCTCGTCGGGGAACCATTTGTAGATCGCGTGCGCGGCGACCGAGAAGGCCGGGCCTTCGCCCGCCCCGAGCACGATGCGGCAGATCAGCAGCGTGGTGAAGGAGACCGTGCCGACCATCGGGAACTGCGCCAGCGCCCAGATCACCGCCAAGGTCAGCAGCACCCAGCGCGTCGGCACCTTGTTGACGATGAAGCCGACCACGATCGCAGAGATCGAGAACAGAAAGAAGAACGAGGAGCCCAGCAGCCCGAATTGCTCGGCGTCGAGCTTCATGTCGGTCATGATCGGCACGCCGGCGAGACCGACGACGATCTTGTCCGCAAAATTCACGACCATGAAGAGAAAGAGGAGAAAAGTAACGGTCCAGGCGCCCTTTGGCGTTGCCTTGATCCCTGCCGTCGTAGCCGCTGCGGACGGCGTTCCCTGAGCGCTCATCATTCTCCCCGTATGTCTTCTTGTCGGCACTTTTTTGATTTGGCCGTCCCGGCAGCTAACAACGGCTTCGGAGCCAACGCAACCCCGGCATTTCCGCAGTAAGTGTGCTACGCAGCATTTCCGTTAATTCCGTGTGGCGCGATTGAGTCTTGCTAAATATCCGAACCCTCTCGAAAACCTTTGCCTCGGCCGGCGAGCCGGTCCATGTGCTGCGCGGCGTCGACCTCGACCTCCGGGCTGGCGAACGCGTCGCGCTGACCGGTGAATCCGGCAGCGGCAAGAGCACGCTGCTGCACCTGATCGCGGGGCTCGATGCTGCCGACGGCGGATCGATCCGGCTGGGGGACACTGAGGTCACCAAACTCTCCGACGCGGGGCGCGCTGGCTTGCGCCGTGACCGGATCGGCCTCGTGTTCCAGCAGTTCAACCTGATCCCCAGCCTGTCGGTCGCGGACAATCTGGTCTTCCAGGCGCGGATCGCCGGCCGGCATGATGCGGCCTGGTCCAAGGAGCTGACCGAGCGGCTCGGGCTCGGCGACCTGCTGAAGCGTTATCCAGAGCAATTATCGGGCGGCCAGCAGCAACGGGTCGCAATCGGCCGGGCGCTGGCGACGAAACCGTCGTTGCTGCTCGCGGACGAGCCGACCGGCAATCTCGATGAAGCCACCGCCGAGGACGTGCTGGCGCTGACGCGCGACCTCGTCGCGCGCACCGGCTGCGGCTTCCTGATGGTGACGCACAGCCTGCATCTGGCCGGCACGCTCGACCGGCATCTCACCTTGCATGCGGGGCGGATCGCATGAGGCGCGCGCTGTGGGTGCTCGCGGTGCTCCTGAGCCATTGGCGGCGGCACAGGATGCAGTTCGCGACGCTCCTGATCGGGCTGATCGCGGCAACCGCGCTGTGGAGCGGCGTACAGGCGATCAACCAGCAGGCCCGCAGCGCCTATGACCGCGCCGCGGCGACCTTTGGCGGCGCGCGCACGGCGATGCTGGCTGCGCCTGATGCCGCGACTTTTTCGCAGGACCTGTTCGTAAAGCTCCGCCGCGCCGGCTGGCCGGTCTCGCCGGTGCTGGAGGGTCGCGTCCAGGTGAACGGCCGGTCGGTGCGGCTGCTCGGGATCGAGCCGGTGACGATGCCGGCGGATGTCGGCAACGCCCCGCGCCTCGGTGCCTCGGATTTGAGCAGCTTTGTCGCGCCGCCCGGCCAGACGCTGGTGGCGCGGGAGACGCTGACCGATTTGCAGGAGCAGGAAGGCGCTGCGCCGCCGATCAGCAGCGGCGCAAAGCTGCCGCCGCTGCGCGTGCTGCCGCAGCTCGTGCCCGGCGTGCTGGTGGTCGATATCGGCGTGGCGCAGCTTCTGCTGAACAAGCCGGACCAGGTGTCCCGCCTGCTGATCGGCAAGCCGAAGGGCAAGCCTGCGCCGCTTCAAAGCGTTGTCGGCGATCAGCTGCAGCGGGTCGAGCCGACTGCGGAGACCGAGCTGGAGCGCCTCACCGACAGCTTCCATCTCAACCTCACCGCGTTCGGCCTGCTGTCGTTCTTCGTCGGCCTCTTCATCGTCAATTCGGCCGTGGGCCTTGCCTTCGAGCAGCGGCTGCCGATGCTGCGGACCTTGCGGGCCTGTGGCGCCTCGGCGCGGCTGGTCAACACGGTGCTGGTGATCGAGCTGGTGGCGCTGGCGCTGGTCGCAGGACTGATCGGGCTGGTCTGCGGCTATTTCATCGCGGCTGCACTGCTCCCCGACGTCGCGGCTTCGCTGCGCGGGCTCTATGGCGCCCAGATCCCGGGGCAGCTCACGCTTCAGCCTGAATGGTGGCTTGCCGGCATCGGCATCAGCATCGCCGGCGCGCTTGTTGCGGCGGCCACCAGC
>NZ_AKIY01000108.1 GCF_000282615.1 Bradyrhizobium sp. YR681
CCGCCCTGCCGATGCACGGGCATCGGTGCCTCCGCTTTCGGAAGCTGGGTCGCGACCGGAAGGATCAGGGTCGCCGTGGTGCCGATACCGACCTTGCTGGAGAGCTGAAGGGCACCGCCGAGCTGCACGGCAAGACCATGCACCATCGAGAGGCCAAGTCCGGTTCCTTTCCCCAGCGGCTTCGAGGAAAAGAACGGCTCCACGGCGCGCTTCAACGTCTCGGGAGACATGCCCTCCCCGTTGTCGATCACGGATAGCGCCAGATAGCGACCCGGCGGCAGCCGCGCCTCTTCGCTCGTCTGATCCTCCCGGATGCGGATTTCGATCGAACCTCCGTCAGGCATCGCATCGCGCGCGTTGATGGCGAGGTTCAAGATCGCGAGTTCAAGCTGGTTGGAATCGACCCGTGCGGGTGGCACGCGATCCGGAACGTCCAGACGCAGCTCGACCCGGGGACCGAGCGAGCGCTCGAGCAGATCGCTCATCCCCCTGATCAACGTGCCGAGATCGACCGCTTCCGCCCGCAGGTCCTGCTGGCGGGCGAACGCCAGCAGGCGTTGCGTCAACGAGGCGCCTCGTTCCGCTCCCTGCAATGCGCCATCGATCAGCCGGCGCAGGCGCGGGTCGTCCGGTATACGCTTGCGCAGCAGATCGAGATTGCCCATGACGGCCATCAACAGATTGTTGAAGTCGTGCGCGACGCCGCCGGTCAATTGACCGATTGTCTCCATCTTCTGGGCCTGTCGCAATTGGTCCTGCGCTTTCTCGCGCGCAGCGACCTCCCTCATCAGGTCTGCGGTGCGCTGCTCAACGCGCTGCTCGAGCGTGGAAGTGAGTTCTGCAAGCGCCGTGCGCTCCGCTGCAAGCTGTGCCAGCAAGGTCTCGCGCTCGATCTCCGCGACTTTGCGCGATGTGATATCGGAGCACACCCCCACCATCGATCGGACACTGCCATCGGGCCGCAGAACGGCGCGAGCCCGCACCTCGACCCAGTGCTGGGACCCGTCAGGCCAGATATTTCTGTATTCGATGCTGTAATCCCCGCCGCTGGACACGGCCCGGTCGAACACATCCTGCCGTCTGATCCGATCGTCCGGATGCACGGAGGCAAGCAGGTCCTGATAGGAGAATTCCTGCTCGGGCCGGCGACCGAAGAACAGCTTGCAGGTATTGGAGGCGTGGAGCACCAACGACGGCAGCTGCAATTCGAGCGTTCCCAGCCGTCCCGCCCTCAGCGCCGTTTGCAGAAGGCTTTCACTCTCCGTGAGATTCTCCAGAATGGCGCGCGACTGATATTGACGGCGGCGGCCCCTGATGGCGGATCCCACGACGCTGACAAGCGTGGTGGGATGAAACGGACGCTCGATGAAGGTAACGTTTCCCAGTGCCAGTGCGAGCCGCATGGCGTCGGGATTGCGCTCCGGACCACCGCCTTGGCGCGTCAGCAGAACGATCGGAAAGTCGGACCAGGAGGGCTGCTCATTCAACCATCGCACCAGCTTGCGCAGGTCGGCGGTTTTCACGGCTTCGTTGGCGATGATCGCGAGCCCCGCGCCGGCCGCCATCTCGCGGACGAGCGCCTCGAGGTCGGCGCAGGCATCCGCATAGAATCCTGCTTCCCTGATCAGGCTGGCGGCCACGGACGCGTCGCGGCCCGTCGGCGCAAACACCAAGGCCCGCTCGGACGATTCGCCCGGTCTCACGCACCGGGCTCCTGCAGGAGGGGCCTTCCTTCACCGACATAGACGGGCACGCCGCGCAACACACCTTGAAACTCTTCCAAGGGCTCCCCGATGGTGAGACCGTGATCGCTGATGCGGTATTCCCGGATCGTGGATTCGTGCAGGCCCATCCGTTTCTTGATGACGGAGACGGCGCGCCGGACGCTGCCCAGCGCCTCGAAATAACGCAACAGGATCACGGTATCGGCAAGATAAGTCACGTCGACGGGCGCCTTCATGTCACCGACGAGACCGTGTTGAGCCACCGTCATGAACGTCGCGGCCCCGCGGCGGTTGAGGTACTGCAGCAGCTCGTGCATGTGCAGGATGAGAGAATTTTCCTCGGGCATGGCCGCCTGGTAGCCATTCAGGCTGTCAATCACGACGGCCTCGATCCCGTGCTCGTTCACCTGCTTGCGGACCATGTGGGCGAATTCCCCGGGCGAGAGCTCGGCTGCATCGACCTGCTCGACCACGAGGCTGCCATCCCTGCACATCGCGTCGAGATCGATTCCAATACCCTTCATCCGCGCGAAGAGCAGGCCCAATTCTTCATCGAACACGAACAGTGCGGCCTTCTCGCCCCGCGCCACCGCTGCGACGGCAAACACGATTGCGATAAGAGATTTGCCTGTCCCCGAGGGCCCGAGAATGAGCGTGCTCGAGCCCGTTTCGACGCCGCCGCCCAAGAGCTGGTCGAGTTCGGCGATGCCGCTGGAAAACCTGCGGCGCTGCAGACTGGCGCGGTGCTCAGAAGCCACCAGCCGTGGAAAGACGTTGAGGCCGCCCGTCGTGATGGTCGCATCGTGATAGCCGCCGCGGAATTTCGTTCCTCGGTACTTGATCACGCGCACGCGGCGTCGCTCGGCGCCGTAAGCGGGAGCAAGCTCCTCCAACCGAAAAACCGCGTGCGCGACGCTGTGGACGGTCTTGTCGGCGACATCGGCCGTGAGATCGTCGAGCAGCATCACGGTCGTATTGAACCGGGAGAAATAGTGCTTGATGGCCAGGATTTGCCGGCGATATCGCAATGAACTCTGGGCAAGAAGCCGGATCTCGGAGAGGCTGTCGAGCACGACGCGGTGCGGCTTGACCCGATCGACTGCCTCGAAAATCTGCTTCGTCGTCTCTCCAAGCTCGAGATCGGACGAGTACAACAGGCTCTGCTGCTGCTCGGAATCGAGCAGGCTCTCCGGCGGCAGCAACTCGAAAACCGTCAATCCGTCGTCCAGAACCCAGCCATGCGAAGCGGCACCATCGCGCAGTTCGCGTTCCGTCTCCGACAGGGTGATGTACAGGCATCTTTCGCCTGCCTTGATACCTTCAAGCAGGAACTGCAACGCGACGGTCGTCTTTCCCGTCCCAGGCGCGCCTTCCACGAGAAACACATGTCCGCGCGACAACCCCCCGGACAGGATGTTGTCCAAGCCCCAGATTCCCGTTTGAGCTTTGCCTGTAAATTCTTCAACCGAACTCATTTTTCCCTCTACCGGCAATAGAACCAGCAATGGAACAATCAGTTCCGCGCTCACCCGGAGCGCACCTATGCACAGCGGACAGGGAAAGGGCCGGCCCGGGGGAAAAGGCGGAACATACGCCGGACCAACAGCGGTCGAAGTGTGACCGGTTAACCCAGGAACGGGATCCGACGGTCCTATCGCTTCTCGATGACGAGGCTCTGCACCGCGCGGCCAAAATAGCCCTGCCGGTCCGCGAGCCGCGACATCGCAAGACCCGCGCCATCGGGGCCGATCCAGGATTCACCATCGAGCAAAATCCACTCGCCGATCGGCTGGCGCGCAAAGCTCACGGTGAGGTCGGCGTTGATGTAGGTCCAGGCGCGGAAGTCGAGCGTCGAGGCGGTGCCGTTGGAGAAATCGGCGGCGACCACGGCGCGCATCGCCTGCGAGATTGCCTCGCCTTCGATCAGGGGATGGTCCACGCGAAACCAGATCGCACCGGCTCCGGCCCGGCCGAAGCGGCCGCGCGCCGCGCGCATCGAAACCGACCGCACGAACGGACTGGTGGCGGCGTGACCGTCCTCCAACAGCGAGTCCTCGGGCGGGGGCAGCGTCACCGGCAACTCCTTGACGTCGTCAGGCAGTGTCTGCGCCTTGGCCTTGATCTTCAGCACGGTGGCACCGACGACCTGCACGCCATCGGCGAGCAGCTTGACTTCGCAGAGCTGGATCTTGCGGCCCTCGCGCAGGACCTGGCTCTCGATCGCGAGCGGCGCCACCGGAACGGGGCGCATCAGGTCGATCGTGACGCGCGCGATGTTCATCGGCACCGGTGTCGGAATGCGCTCGGCCGCCCACGTCACCAGCGAGGCCGGCGCCGAACCATGCTGCATCCGTCGGTCCCAGGGACCGGCGGCATCAGGACTGGTGATGACGCTGTTGCCGTCGACGCGGTAGATGGCGGTCATGGGTTCTCTCTGGCGCACAATCGGAGTTCAGAAAAAAGTGTCGTCCCCGCGCAGGCGGGGACCCATACCCCCAGGGAGAAGTTGTGGCGCGAAACTAGTAGCCACGAGTCTTCGCCAAACCACTCCCTGGGGTTATGGGTCCCGGGCTCGCGCTTCGCGCGCCCCGGGACGACAAATGCGAGAGGTGCGGGACGATAAAGACTCACAACGGCGGATCGATCGCCTCGTCGTATTCCTTCTTGAAGCGCGCGATCAGCTCGGCGGCGGGGAGGATGCCGTCGACGCTGCCGATGCCCTGGCCGGAGCCCCAGATCTCCTTCCAGGCCTTCGGCTTGGCGCGCTCGCCGGAGGCGTCGGTGCCGAAGTTCATCTTGGAGGGATCGGAGGTCGGCAGGTTTTCCGGATCCATGCCGGCGGCAAGAATCGACGGCTTCAGGTAATTGCCGTGCACGCCGGTAAAGAGGTTAGAATAGACGATGTCGTCGGCCGTCGAGCCCGCGATCATCTCCTTGTACTTCTCGACCGCGTTGGCTTCCTTGGTGGCGATGAAGGCGGAGCCGATATAGGCGAAGTCGGCGCCGAGAATGCGTGCGGCGCGGATCGCCTTGCCATTGCCGATGGCGCCCGACAGCGCGATCGGGCCGTCGAACCATTTGCGGGTCTCGGCAACGAAGGCGAGCGGCGAGATGGTGCCGGCATGGCCGCCGGCGCCGGCCGCGACCAGGATCAGGCCGTCGGCGCCCTTCTCGATCGCCTTGTGCGCGAACTTCTGGTTGATCACGTCGTGGAAGACGATGCCGCCCCAGCCGTGCACCGCCTGGTTCAGCTCCTCGCGCGCGCCGAGCGAGGAGATGATCATCGGCACCTTGTACTTGGCGCAGAGCTGCATGTCGTGGTCGAGCCGGTTGTTCGACTTGTGCACGATCTGGTTGACCGCGAACGGCGCCGACGGCTTGTCGGGATGGGCGCGGTCATAGGCCGCGAGCTCCTCGGTGATCCGCGCCAGCCATTCGTCGAGCAGCTCCGGCGGCCGCGCGTTCAGCGACGGAAACGAGCCGACCACACCCGCCTTGCACTGCGCGATCACCAGATCGGGCACCGAGATGATGAAGAGCGGCGAACCGATCACGGGGATCGACAGACGCCCTTTGAACAAGGCAGGCATGGACATTGCGGAGCGATCCTCTCAAGGCGGCCAAATCGAAGGTTGGGTTTCATACCAACAAGGCAATCTTTCCACTGTCAAGTATTGCGTTTTGACGCCGGGGCGGATGCCGCACCCGCAATTCCAAGCCGCGGAATTCCTGCCTGTCCGCCCTCTCCGTCATTGCGAGAGCTGGGGCTCGCGAACACCTACCCAAGCAGATCCGGATTGATCAGCCGCTCGAACGAGAACATCTCGTCCCATTTCTCCTGCGTCAGCAGCTTGCGCTCGACAACAACGATCTGGTGCAGCGACTTGCCGCTCTTGTAGCCCTCGCGCGCGATCTCGGCGCATTGCTTGTAGCCGAGCAGCGGCTTCAACACGGTGACGATGCCGAGCGAGTTCAGCACCATGTTGCGGGTGTGCTCCTCGTTGGCGGTGATGCCGACGACGCAATTCTCGCGCAGGCTGTTGACCGCGCGCTCCATGGTGCGGATCGAGAAAAACAGCGCGAACGAGATCACCGGCTCCATCACGTTGAGCTGGAGCTGGCCGGCGGAGGCGGCCAGCGTCACCGTGGTGTCGAGGCCGATGACGAGGAAACTGGTCTGGTTGACGACCTCGGGAATCACAGGGTTGACCTTGCCCGGCATGATCGAGGAGCCCGGCTGGAGCTGCGGCAGGTTGATCTCGTTGAAGCCGGCGCGCGGGCCCGACGCCAGCAGGCGGATGTCGTTGCAGATTTTCGTCAGCTTGCTCGCGGTGCGCTTCAGCACGCCGGAGAGCTGCACATAGGCGCCGGTGTCCGAGGTCGCCTCGACCAGATCGCCGGCGAGAATGAAGTCGACACCGGTCAGCGCACTGAGGTGCCGGACCGCGAGCTTGGGATAGCCGACCGCAGCCGTGACGGAGGTGCCGATCGCGGTGGCGCCGAGATTGATCTCGCGCAGCAGCGCGCGCGCCTCGGAGATGCGGTCGACCTCCTCGCCCATGGTGGTGCCCCATCCCCGGAATTCGGCGCCGAGCGACATCGGCACGGCGTCCTGGAGATGCGTACGGCCCATCTTCAGCACGCGGTCGAACTCGCGGCCCTTGGTGAAGAACGCCTCCTGGAGCTGGCGCAGCGCCGTCATGTAGCTCTCGAGCCGCAGGATCAGCGCGAGCCGAAACGCGGTCGGATAGGTGTCGTTGGTGGACTGGCCGTAATTGACGTGGTCGTTGGGGCTGACGTGCTGGTAGTCGCCCTTGTTGAAGCCGAGCGATTCCAGCGCGAGATTGGCGATCACCTCGTTGGCGTTCATGTTGGTGGAGGTGCCGGCTCCGCCCTGGATGAAGTCGGTGACGAACTGATCCATCATGTCGCCGGCAATGACGCGGTCGCAGCCGAGGATGATCGCGTCGGCGACCTTGGCGTCGATCGCTCCGAGGTCACGGTTGGCCATCGCCGCGGCCTTCTTCACGTAACCCAGCGCCTTCACGAAGTAAGGCTCCTGGTTCATCGGAATGCCGGTGATGTGGAAGTTCTCCTTACCCCGGATGGTCTGGACGCCGTAATAGATGTCGTCGGCGATCTCACGCTGTCCGAGGAAATCCTGCTCCGTACGGCTCATGGGCGCTCCTTGTTGCATGCGCGCTGTGCCATCACGTCAGTTCTGGCACAGCGCGCTGGTCACGAAAGTATCGGTGCGGCAATCGTCCGGTTTGCGTTGCCTGCCCGGGATGAGAACCTTGGCCGAGCATTTCTCGGCGGAGTCGGCATTCAGGCTCTTGCCTTCCTTGTAGCCCTTGCCCTGGCAGAGCTGGTCGGCGGCCTGCTTGCAATCGGGCGCGCCGTTGGACGAGGCCGGGCAGGCCACGCGCCCCGACACCATGGTCGAGGGCTTGGCCAGCCGCGACAGATCGTTCATGGTCTCGCTGGGGCTTTTGATCGGCGGCAGGATCGAGGGCAGCTTTTCGAACAGCTTGCCCATTTCGTTGATCAGCCCCGGATTTTCCTCGCTCGTGGACGGAGCTTGTGTCGAGGGCGGCGGCGCGACCTTCGGCCCCTGCTCCTGGAGGCCGAGCGCCGGCGGCGGAGATTGCGGCCACGCCGTCCCGCCGGCACCAAGCAGGATCAGCAGCACTGCTGGCATCAGCGTCCCGAGCCGCACTGCCGGATTGCCGGATCGAACCATCATGACGGCAACCGTAGCCGAAGCCGGCGCAGCGGCAAAGCGTGGAGGTTCAGATCAGCTTGATCGCCACAACGAAGCCCAGCACCAGCACGGCGGCGCCGACCGCCACCACGAGGCCGAGATGCTTCTCGATCTTGACGCGGATCCAGTCGCCATAGCGGTTGAGCAGGATCGCGACGATGAAGAAGCGTCCGCCGCGCGCCACGATCGAGCACAGGATGAACAGGACGAGATTGTAACCGGCAAAGCCCGAGGTGATGGTGACGAGCTTGTAGGGGATCGGCGTCAGCCCCTTGAGCAGGATGATCACCGCGCCCCACTCGGCATAGGAGGCGCGGAAGGCGTCGACCTTGTCGCCGAGGCCGTAGACCTGGATTAGCCAGTGGCCGACCGAATCGAACAGCAGCGCACCGATCGCATAGCCCAGGAGGCCGCCGAGCACCGAGGTGACGGTGCAGATCGCGGCATAGACCCAGGCGCGCTGCGGGCGCGCCAGCGACATCGGGATCAGCATCACATCCGGCGGGACCGGAAAGAAGGAGCTTTCTGCGAAAGCCACGGCTCCCATGATCCAGAGCGCGTAAGGCTTGTGGGCGGCGTCGATGCACCAGTCGTAAATACGTTTCAGCATGGCGCCGCGATGAAGCACCATGGGGCGGATTTGTCCATCGCGAGTTTTTGAGCGTTTTGTGACGCTTTCGGCGCCGCTCGTTTAGTGGCGCTTGCGCGCCGTGCGGCCCTCGAGCGCGACAATTGGCCGCCTGGCGGCCACGCGCGGTGACGCGACTTTAGGCAGTTTCATCTGCGACTTCGGCAGCTTCTCGGCGATGCCGAGCATGTCTTCCCGCCGCGTCATCTCGCGCCAGACGTCCTCGGGGCGCACGCCGGCCGAGGCCCAGAGCACGGTGAGATTGTAGAGCAGGTCGGCGCTCTCCCGGATCACGGCATCGGTGTCGCCATTGACCGCATCGATGACGACTTCGATGGCCTCTTCGGCGAGCTTCTTTGCCATTTTGGAGGGACCGCGCTGAAACAGCCGGGCCGTACGCGATGTTGCCGGATCAAGATCTCTGGCCGCGAGCACAGCCAGATATAGCCGCTCAAGCGAATCACTCATGGTACTCAAAAACTACTCTAAACCAATGGCGGACGCGTTAACGCGCGACAATAAAAGCAGAAAACAGGCCGACGCGGCAAGTGCGGCGGCCTGTTTTGGTCAACCTTCGGTAGCCGGAGCTAGTAGCAGTTGGTGTGATAGCCCTGGCCGCAGAGCTCCGACGGGGCCGTCCCGCCGTAGCGCTGATACTGATAGTTCGGGCCCGGCCCGTAATAGGGGCCACCGCCTTCATAATAATAGGTCGGGGCGCTGGAATAGGCAGGACCGCCATAATAAGGCCCGTCGTCATAGGCGTAGGCATTGCGGGTCGCGGCGATCGCAAGGCCGGTGCCGACGATGCCGGCAAAGGCTGCGGCAGGC
>NZ_AKIY01000109.1 GCF_000282615.1 Bradyrhizobium sp. YR681
GCTGGTCGCGGCCGCCCCGCCGCTGGCGCCGGCGACCGTCGCGCTCAACACCTCCGTGCTCTATATCGGCCAGGCGGTCGGCTCCGCGATCGGCGGATTGCTGTTCGCCCGCGAGCTCTTGCATCCGCTCGGCTTCGTCGCGGTCGGCTTTGTCGTCGTGGCGCTGGTCCTGGTGCTCCTGACCCGGCCCCGGCCGGCAGCCGCGACCGCCTGAAGGGAGCGTTTTCCTGTGCGCAAGGCGCTTGGCAAATGGCGCGTCAGAGCGCTAGAAGGCGAGGCATGGGGACCAAAGAGAGTTGACTGAAATGAGGATGATTCTGGCGGTTGCCGCGGTGCTCTATTCAGCCTCCGCGTTTGCGCAAACCGACAAGCCACCGATGGTGGGGGACAAGCCGCTGGTGCAGGTCAAGCCCAAAGGGACCAAGGCGGCGGCCGCGGCCACTCCGGCACCGAAGGGCAAGCCGCAATCGATCGCAGCGCGGCTCCAGGCCTGCCTCGATGTCGATGACGGCACCAAGGATCGCCTCAATTGTTACGACGCGATCATTCCGCCGACGCCGAAGCCGAAACCGGCGAAGGCCAAGGGCTACGCCGATTGCCGTTTCCTCAAGGAAGAGGACGAGCGGCTGGCCTGCTTCAACGGTTTTGCCGAGAGCATTCCGAAGCTGCCCAAGACTTGAAGCTGATCAGGCGCTGCCGGTTGGCGCTCAGTCGCTGATCCGGCTCAGCACGGCCCTGAAGGCAACGCCCGGCACTTGCAGGGCGGTGCCTTCGAACTCCGCCGTGTCGCCGTCCTCACGGCCCGTGAGCGTCAGCGTGATCCGGTCGATGCCGAACAGCGCCTTGAAGGACGGGTCATCGTTGTAACGCTGGGTCGAGATCTTGACCTTGATGCTGTCGCCGTCGCCCGTGCAGGAGCCGATGAAGGCGAAGGCGGAATTGCCGCCGCGCATTTTGCCGTCCATCACATAGACGACGCCACATCCGGTCCCGTGAACCGTGTGGAAGTCGACCTTGTACAATCCTTGACGCACGACTTGTCCCCGCAGAATTCCAATTGCAGCTTGGCCGGCAAACTATGATCGTTGCCAGCGGAAACAATCCGGTGGCGCCCGGGGATGTCGGCCATCAACATCACATTTTGATCAAAGCCTGAGATAATTGCAGGGGGCGCGGTCAAATACCGGCTGGCGCAATATCGGAGCTAGCGGTTCGATGCGGCGACGCGTGTCAGCGCCAGCGCGGGCGTCGCCGCCATCTTCACCAGCACGTCCTTGAGCGGATACTGCGTCCACGCGCGGTTGACGTAGTCACGATGCGTGATGCCGTCGCCTGTTTCCACGAACACCACACTGCCGGGGCGAAGCGGCCCGTCCATGTCCTCGGAGACGCTGATGCCCTTTTGCCTGAGCATGCTGATCAGCTCGCGGTCGCGGCGGGCGGTGTAGCGGGTGTAGGAGCTGACGAAGAAGCCGGAGCGGTGGCTCTCGATCCAGGAGGCGAACTTGTCCATCTCGCCATAGACGGCGTCGAGCAGCACGACGCCGCGGACGCGGTCGCTGATGCCGCCGACTTCAAGGCTCCAGGCGGTCGGCAGGAAGCCGCCGCTGTAGCCGACGATCACGATCGGCATGTTGGCGAAAGCGCGAGCGCTGTTGGGATCGCCGGTGACGCGGGCGAGGTGGCTCGCCGATTCATCCATGAAGCGCTTGAAGCCGCCTGCCTGCCAGAATTTGCCGGCGCTGGAATCGGCGGCATCGACCGCCATCTGCGGGGCGAGGAGCACGGCATTGGCGCCGGAATCGGTAATCTGCTGCGGCACCAGCTGGCGGTCGCGGACGTCGCGCTCGAGCGTCGCGCCATTGCCATGGAAGAACACCACGATGACGCCCGGCTTGCGGACGTCGAAATGCTCGGGCACGTGCATCAGCACGCGGCTGTCATTGTAGGTCTCGTCCTGCCAGAATACCCGCCCCGAATAGCTGCGGTGGCCACGGCGGTCGCCCTTGGCGATGTTGAGGAAGGGGGCGTCGGAGGCGGGGTTGTTGCCGAAATAGGGGAAGGCCGACGATTTCATGCTGACGAGCGTCGTCAGGTCTTCGCGCGGCGGACGCTGGTAGGGGACTTGCGGCGCGAGCGAAGCGACCTTGTAAGGGGCCTGCTCCGGCTGCTGCTGCACGGCGCGCTTGGGCGAGAAGTCCGACATCTGCCTTTGCAGGAAACCCTCGCTCGCCGAGGGGAAGCGCTCCTTGAACTGCGGGGCGGGGAAGCGATCCTCGAACGTGTCGCCGCTTGCGACCTGCTGTCTGGCGGCTTGCGGGCTGGTTTTGGCGACGACCTGGACATTGGCTTGCGAGTTCGCCGCGAGCGCCGCCGGATCGGGCGCCTTGCCGCATTGAACCAGCGTCAAGGACAGCGGCACCAAGGCTGAGATCAGGCCGATCCGGAGCGCACGACCGCGCGCACCGGACATCGACCGGTCGGCACGCATGTCAGCTCTCAGTTTCGGAACGGCCCCGACCATCCACCCATGACCCCAAGTCACGATCCAAGTCACGTCCATCGGCATTCTTGGAAATAATTGAGCCGACTGGCGTTTAGGCGACGTTAAGCGTCCGGAGAAACTTCCCCACATCCGGAACGCTTAAAAAGACCACGCAATCGTGTCGTGATTGTGGGGGACGGAAGCGGGATTCTCCGGTGTTTGCGTAGGTTTATTGCCCAGGATCGTGCATAAGAGGTGTTGAAGTACCTATTTCAGTCGCCTCATTTAACCCTTGTTAACCCTGCTTGAATTGACTGGACCAAACTGCACGATGTGTCCCACGAGGCGTGACGCCTGAGGTTTAAGGACCCCGATGACGGCATCTGATGCGGGACCCGCGCCGTGGACCAGCCGGCTGACCGGAAGCGGGTCTGGGATCTCCGTCCTGGTCGCGACCGCCATCGTCGTTGCCGACATGATCGGGGTGGGGGTCTTCACCAGCCTCGGCTTTCAGGTCAAGGACATCCCCTCCGGCTTCTCGATCCTGTTGCTGTGGACCGTCGGCGGCATCGTCGCGCTGTGCGGGGTGTTTTCCTATAGCGAACTGGGCGCGATGTTTCCGCGCTCGAGCGGGGAGTACAATTTCCTCGGCCGCGCCTATCATCCGGCCTTCGGCTTTCTCGCCGGCTGGGTCTCGGCGACGGTGGGGTTTGCCGCGCCGGTCGCACTCGCTGCCATGGCGTTCGGCGAATACGCCAAATCGGTCTATCCCGGGGTGCCGCCGATCCCGCTCGCGATCGGCGTCGTGTGGCTGGTCTCGATCGTGCAACTGACCGGCGTCAGGCATTCCTCGACCTTCCAGCTGATCTCGACCCTTCTGAAGGTCGTGCTGATCGTGGCTTTCCTGGTTGCGGGCTTCGTCGTCGGCGTGCCGCAGCCGATCGCCTTCACGCCGCAGCCGGGCGATATCGCACATATCGTCAGCGCGCCTTTCGCGATCGGCCTTGTCTTCGTGATGTACTCGTTCTCGGGCTGGAATGCCGCGACCTACATCATTGGCGAGATGAACATGCCGCAGCGCGACCTGCCGCGCGCGCTGCTCGCGGGCACGCTGATCGTGCTTGTGCTGTACGTCGCGCTGAATGCGGTGTTTCTCCATTCGACGCCGGTCAGTGCGTTGGCCGGCCAGCTCGACGTCGCCAGCGTTGCCGGCACCGCCATCTTCGGCAGCCTCGGTGGCCGGATCGTCGGCGCGATGATCTGCTTCGGCCTGATCTCCTCGATCAGCGCGATGATGTGGATCGGACCGCGCGTGATGATGACGATGGGGGAAGATATCCCGGCCTTGCGCGTGTTCTCGAAGCGATCGGTGAGCGGCGCGCCGGCCTATGCCATCCTGTTTCAGCTCGCGGTCGCCAATCTGCTGCTGTTCACGCGCAGCTTCGAGGCGGTGCTCGACTTCATCCAGTTCGCGCTTTTGTTCTGCTCGTTCTTCACGGTTGCCGGCGTCATCAAGCTGCGCATCACCGATCCGGATTTGCCCAGGCCCTATCGCGCCTGGGGATACCCGTTCACGCCGCTCGTTTTCCTGCTCGTGACCGGCTTCATGATGTACTACCTTTTGACCGAGCGGCTGGTTCAGTCGCTGTCGGGGATGCTCGTCATGCTGTCGGGCCTGTTGATTTATGCTGTTTTCCGCGGGCGGCCGGTCGCCGCTGGCACCTCACACAATCGCGAATAGACATGTTTCGAGCCTTCAGAATTGCGGCCGCCGCTGTTGCCCTGCTGGCTGCGGCCGTTGCGTCAGCGCACGCCGCCGACGCGACCTTCGACGACACCGCCCGCTTCCTCGCGGGCATGCAGCCCTCCGCGGACTCGCCCTTGACGCCGCTCACCAAGGACCCGGGCTGGCAGCGCCACGCAAAATTCTTCGACGGCGCCTTCGCCCAGCTCGAGCAGCGGCAGATCTCCAAGATCCGCAACTGGGCCGACGTCAATCTGGCGGCGCCCCGGCCGACCATGTTCTATTTGTTCAGCGGTCCGGATTTCCTCTACGCCAATGCCTTTTATGCGAAGGCCAGCACCTATGTGCTCGGTGCGCTGGAGCCGGTCGGTGCCGTGCCCGATCTGACACGTCTGCCGCGCGGCTCGGTCGGTGCCGCGCTCTACAATGTCGAGCGCTCGCTCGGCTCGATCCTGAGCTTCTCCTTCTTCATCACCAAGCAGATGAAGGTCGACCTGCACGCCAACCAGGTCAACGGCACCTTGCCGATCCTCTATGTCTTCCTGGTCCGCTCCGGCAAGACCATCCGCAATGTCGAGATGGTCGCGCTCGACGACAAGGGCGGGATGCATGTCGGCAACGACAATCCGGGACCGAACGCGACGCGCGGCGTCCGCATTACCTTTGCAGGCCCGGACGGTGAAGCGCGGACGCTGTATTATTTCTCGACGGATCTCTCCAATCCCGGCGCCCGTGCCGCGGGTTTCCTCAAGTTCTGCGAGACGCTCGGCCCCGGCAACAGCCTGATCAAGAGCGCGTCCTATTTGCTGCACTCCGGCAACTTCACCGTCGCGCGTGACTGGCTGCTCGCCAACAGCGCGACCATCGTCCAGGACGATTCCGGCATTCCGCTTGCGAACTACAATGCGCGGCAATGGCGGTTCTTCCCGTTCGGCCGCTATCTCGGCCCGATCGGGGAATTCCCCGGCCGCTATCAGGAACGCTACGCCGAACTGTTCACGCGCGCGCAGCCGATCGACTTCGGCGTCGGCTATCGCTGGCGCATGCATGAGTCGAATTTACTGCTGTCGGTGAAGGTGCCGGGAAGCGAGACCGCGCCGGCCGCGGAGACAACCTCATCCGCCGAGCCGCCGCCAAAGCCCCGTCCGAAGCGGCCGCGTCCGCCCGAGCCGATCTCGCCGCCGCCCGGACGCTTCTACTGGTTCCGCTAGGCGATCCGGGGAGGGCCGGCGTCAAGAGCTCTGGGCCACGACGACCAGGACCTCCGCCTTCTGCCGGCCGAGGCTCCTGACTTCGTGCGGGGTCTCGCCTGAAAAATACAGGCAGTCGCCCTTGCCAAGCGTCAACTCCTCGCCGTCGAGCTTGATCGCGATCTTGCCGTTGATGACGAACAGCAACTCCTCGCCCGCATGCGAGGCGCGCGTTGCCGATTTGTGCGGCGGGCTGAGGAGGAAGGGCTCCATCATCTTGCGGGTGCGGCCGGTTGCCAGCGGCACCACGCCAAAGGTGTCCTGGAACAGCGGCACGTTGCCGCCCTCGCGGCGAAACAGGGTGTAGCGTGGCGCGGGCTCGGCGTTCGGGTCGAAGAAATTTGCGACATTGACTTCGAGCGCCGCAGCCATCCGCAGCAGCGCCGCCAGCGAGGGGATCTTGAGGTTGCGCTCGACCAGCGAGATGTAGCCGCGCGTGAGATCGCTCTGCCTGGCAAGCTGGTCCAGCGTCAGGCCCTTGGCAATCCGCGCCTGGCGGATGTTGGCCCCGACTGCTGTCGCTTTGCTGACGTCAAGCACGCATGAGTCTCCCGATCTTCTGTTGCTCCTTTTGCAACAGATGCCGCCGAACTGCCAGCCCGGCGCCGCGCGCTGCCGGTTTCGGCTGAGCGCGATTGTATTCCAAAGGAAAACTAACGCGCGGAAATATCGAGCAGGGCCGCAGATAATGTGAGCATGTTTGCTGGTATATCGCACAAAATGGCCGAAAATTAGTGCAATCGACGCATTCTGCCGCGATCCTCGGCAATTGCCGCGTTCCGTGGCGTTGATTTCCAATAGTAAACATGATCGATTTTACCGTCGCGGCTGCCGATGGGCTCCGCGGACCGAACCAACTGCTTTTCCCAGGCGCCGGTACCTTTTGGAGAGATCGATGACCGTAGCAGACGACGTAACCCTGAACGTAGCGCCGGACGAGGCGGCGAGCTTGCGACGGATCGTGTGGTCGAGCGTGATCGGCACCGCGGTCGAATGGTACGACTTCCTCATCTACGGCACGGCGACCGCTCTGGTGTTCAACAAGGTCTTCTTCGCCGCCGGCAATCCGACGCTCGCCACCATCGCCGCCTTCGGCACCTATGCCGTGGGATTTCTGGCACGGCCGCTGGGTGCTGCGATCTTCGGTCACTACGGCGACCGGGTCGGCCGCAAGGCGATGCTCGCGATCACCATCATGGTGATGGGGATCGGCACTTTCCTGATCGGCCTGCTGCCGACCTACCAGCAGATCGGCATCGCCGCGCCGGTGCTGCTGATCGGCCTCCGTTTCCTCCAGGGCATCGGCCTCGGCGGCGAATGGGGCGGGGCCGTGCTGATGGTGGTGGAGAACTGCCCGACACACCGCCGCGGGCTGCTCGGCAGCATGGTGCAGGTCGGCAATCCCATCGGCAATCTCGCCGCGATCGGCATGTTCGCGCTGGTGGCGAGCCTGCCGGAGAGCGACTTCATGACCTACGGCTGGCGCATTCCGTTCCTGCTCTCGATCCTGCTGGTCGGCGTCGGCCTCTATATCCGCCTCAACATGGAGGAGACCGCAGCCTTCCGTCAGGTCCAGGCCAAGAAGGACGTTGCGAAGATGCCGCTGGTGGAGATCTTCAAGCACCACCGCCGGCCGTTTTTCACGGCGGTCGGGCTCAAGATCTCCGAGATCGCTTATGCCAGCATCGGCGGCGTATTCGTGATGTCCTACGCCACGGCCAATCTCGGCCTGTCGCGCACGGTGGTGCTGAACGGCGCGTTTGCCGCATCGCTGGTCGCACTGTTCGCCATTCCCTTGTTCGGCTGGCTGTCCGACATCGTCGGCCGCAAGACGATGTTCTATGCGAGCTGCCTGTTCTCGGCGCTGTTTGCCTTCCCGCTGTTCTGGCTGCTGAACACCCGCGATCCCACCATCGTCATCTGCACCATCGTGGTCGCGATCACCTTCGGCCAGATGGTGATGTTCGGGATCGGCGCGCCCTGGTACTCCGAGCTGTTCTCCGCGCGGCTGCGCTACAGCGGCGCCTCGCTCGGGTTTCAGGTTGGTGCAGCCATCAGCGGCGGGTTGACGCCACTGATCGCGGCCTCTCTGATGGCATGGAGCGGGGGCGCCACGTGGCCGGTCTCGCTGCTGCTGATTGCCTGCGCCGCCATCACCGCGACCGCGACCAGTTTCGCGCCGGAGATGGCGAACAAGGAACTGGCCTGATCCCACTAACCCGATCCCATGGCGCGCTGCCGGCGGTGGCGCGCCATCGCTCCTCAAGGGGAAATTGTCATGCTCGATACTATCAGCACCGGCCCGGCGCAGGGCGCAGCACAGCTCGGCTGGACCGGCGTGGTGCGCTTCCTTCATCTGGCTCCGCGCGCGTTCCTGCCGATGCGCGCCGCGGAATCGATCAACCTCGTCGCCGGCCGGGGGATCGAGGGTGATCGCTACATGATCGGCAACGAAGAGGGCTTTTACTCGCACAAGCCCGAAGAGGGGCGGCAGGTCACCCTGTTCGAGCTCGAGACGCTGGTCGCGCTCAAGCGCGACGCTGGTATCGTGCTGGGTCCGGAAGAGCATCGGCGCAACGTCACCGTCGAGGGCGTGCCGCTCAACCATCTGGTCGGCCGCCGCTTCTGGCTGGGCGAGACTCTGCTGGAAGCGACGCGACTGTCGGTGCCGTGCCGGCATATCGAGGAGATCACCGGCAAGGCGATCTTCGATCCGCTGATCAACCGCTCGGGCCTCAACTGCAGGATCCTGCAAGGCGGCATCGTCAAGGTCGGCGACACCGTGCGGAACGCCGCATGAAGGCGCGCCCGATCACGACGGTCAAGACGGTCGTCACCGGCATCGAGGCGGCGGGAGCCGGCATAAAGCTGTTCACGCTGGCCGATCCCGACGCCTGGGAATTGCCGCCGTTCAAGCCCGGCGCGCATATCGACCTGCATCTGCCGAACGGGCTGGTGCGCACTTACTCGCTGTGCAACGAGCCCGCGGACAACAGCCGCTATGTCATCGCGGTCAAACGCGAGGCGGACGGACGTGGCGGCTCGCGTGCGCTTCACGACGAGATCGATATCGGCACCGTCATCGGCGTCTCGCTGCCGCGCGGCGGGCTCGATCCGGATGCGCGCATCGCGCGTTACGTTTTCGTCGCCGGCGGCATCGGCGTCACGCCGTTCCTGTCGATGGCGCGGCATCTCGAACGAACCGGGCAGGCCGACTACAAGCTGCATCTGATCGTGCGTGAGGAGGTGCCGCTTGCCGACCATCTCGGCGCGCTGATCGAACAGGGGCGTATCGTCGTGCATCGGACGTCCCGGACCGGACGCCCTGATCTAGCGGCGCTCGTCGGGGAGGGCGGAGGGGACACGCTGGTTGCCTGCTGCGGCCCGGAAGGCATGGCTGACGATTTCGAGCGGGTGACGGCGGCATGGCCCGCTGCTCATGTTCATATTGAGCGCTTCGTGGCACCGCCGCCGGTCATCGATCCCGATGCGAAGCCGTTCACGCTGTCACTGGCCCGCTCGGGCGCGGAGATCCAGGTGCGCGCCGGCCAGACCATGCTGGCCGCGTTGCAGGAAGGCGGGATCGAGATTGCAGCCTCGTGCTGCGGCGGCATCTGCGGCGCCTGCAAGGTGGGATGGATCGAAGGCAAGCCCGTACACCGCGACCGCATCCTGTCGCCGTACGAGCGCGAACGTTATCTCATGGTCTGCGTCGCCGGATCGGATGCCGAGCGGCTGGTGCTGGACCTCTGAACTACCAGTGCACGCTCTGGCTGGGCTCGACGAACGCCGTCGTGCTCGGCGGCGTGGCCTGGCTCGTCGCCAGATACCAGCCGGAGCCGAGCACGAGTGCGAGCAGGGCGATGATCGCGAGCATGTCGATGGTTCGTGGGTCGTGCCCCCTCGAACTGAATCTTGGATGCAGACCCGGTCTGAAGTGAAAGTGAGGGCTGATTTTCCAGCGCATTGTTGTTTCCTCCCTGCGGAGCATCAAAACAACACGAGGAGAAAATTCCGGTTCCGCTCAGGTCAGCGATGCGCAAAGCACTGCAGCATACATAGCTACGACGCGTTGACTCCGCGCCAGCGGGCATAACGCCATGGCAGGTACCAGCGCGCGTTTTGCGGTGCGGCGAGGGGCACATTGTCGATACCCGATGTGCCGAACGGATTGCAGCGAAGCAGCCGCGCCAGCGTCATCCAGCCGCCGGCCCAAAGCCCGAACCGTTCGATCGCCTCATCTCCGTAGACGGAGCAGGTCGGGAGGTGCCGGCAATTGTAACCGACCAGCGGCGAGAGCGTATGGCGGTACAGCCAGATCAGCGCGCGACCGAATCTGCGCGGGAGGCGAAGCGCGCCCTCGACCGGACTGGAACAATGCTCGCAGGCTGAGTGCTTCATGTGCGCGGTGCTGCGACCTTAGGCGAAGTGTTGCGCGGTTCCAACGCAGGGAACAGCAAGCTGTTGTTTGCGCGCCATATTTTGCGTGCTTTTTGGGAGCAGTGCAGCAAGTACCTATGGACGATCTGTATTCCCCCGGATACCATTTTTGTGACGTTCATGTGAGACTCATCGGAACGTCGGAACGGGGCTTACCTGAACTGCCTTGGGGCTTGGGGAAGGGACCAGTTTGAAACTTCTGAAGTCGCTCAATCTTCGCGGCTGGTTGCTGGTGGGAACCGCCGCTTGTGGAGTCGTGTTGGCTGGCGCCGTCGCGACCTTCGGCTCATCCGCCCGAGCGGGGAACGCGCTCGAAGAGCGCAAGCTGCCGATGAAGTTCAACTGGATCGCTTGCGAGCCGAACTGCCGCGGCTGGGTCAGCGCGGTCGGCATCATCACCGCCGATACGCCCAAGGATTTCGAGGAGTTTGCGCGCGGACGCCAAATTGGCGGGGCCACCGTGGTGCTCGATTCCAGTGGCGGTTCCGTCAACGACGCCATCACGCTGGGCCGGCGCTTCCGTAACCTCGGACTCCTGACCACCGTCGGCATCAGCGTTCAGAACCGCGGCGGCCAGTCGGCCCGTCCGGCGGTTGCATCCGAAGCCTATTGCGAATCCATGTGCGTGTTTCTGCTGCTGGCCGGCAAGAAGCGTTACGTGCCTGATGCCGCCCATGTCCGTGTCCACCAGATCTGGATGGGCGATCGGGCCGACGATGCCAAGGCGGCGAGCTACAGCGCGCAGGATCTGATGATCGTGGAGCGCGATATCGGCCGGCTCGCCAAATACACCTTTGATATGGGCGGCGCCGGCGATCTGCTGTCGCTCGCGCTCAGCGTTCCGCCCTGGGAAGACTTGCACGAACTCGATCCCGGCGAGCTGAAGCTCACCAATCTCGTGACGACGGATCTCGTGGCTGACGTGCTGCCGCATGTGGACATTGCGGCGCCTGCCATGGCGGAGCTGGCGCCGAAGACGCAGGCGAGGTTCGGCGCGGAACCGGAGCAACCGGCCAAGTCGACCAAGACGGCGGAAGCCGTGGTGCCGACCGGAGCTGCGCCGAGCGCGGGCGCGCAGAAGTAGGTCTTCGCGCGCCGCCGATTGACTTCAGCGGAGATGGGCTAACCCTGCGCCGTGGCGGGCAGCTTGGACTTGGCTTCGATCTGGCCGATGGCATCGACCACGGCATCGAAGGTCAGGAGCGTCGAGGCGTGGCGTGCCTTGTAGTCGCGGACCGGCTCGAGGAGCTTGATGTCCTCCCACTTGCCTTCGGGAGGCGTGCCATTCTCTTTCAGCATCTTGCGAACGGTTTCGCGTAACTCGCGGAGTTCGCTCGCAGTCGAGCCGACCACGTGACTTGCCATGATGGATGAAGAGGCCTGGCCCAGCGCACAGGCCTTCACGTCATGGGCGAAGTCGGTGACGGTGTCGCCCTCCATCTTGAGATCGACCTTGACGGTCGAGCCGCATAGTTTGGAGTGGGCGGTGGCGGTGGCATCGGGGTCTGGCAACCGCCCAAGGCGCGGAATATTCCCGGCCAGCTCGATGATCCGCTTGTTGTAAATGTCGTTCAGCATGTGATGGAGTCCAGCACTTCCGCAGCGGATCGGCCTTGGCGGGCGCCGTCCACGGTCCTATATAGGGGCGGAACTGGCGAAAAAACAGTCCAGCGGTGCGGCGGCAGCGGTTCAGATCTGCGCTGCCGGCGTGATGACCGAAGGGCCTTTTTCGTCAAAATTGTTCTCTTCAGGCGTCCGGCGGCTTGCCGCCCCGTCTGCCGGTGACACTCCGGCCGCAAGGCCGTCGAACGGAGTAGACATGGACGCTACGATCAAGCCGATCCGCCCCAACAAGCCGCCCGAGAGCCGCCCGGCCGAGCTCGATCCTGCCGAATTCCTCGCGGCTGCCGTCCGTGCCGACCAGCCGCGCCCGGCGCGCGCAGAAGCCGAACAGGCGGTGAAGACGCTGCTTGCCTATATCGGCGAGAACACCGAGCGCGAGGGCCTGCTCGACACGCCCCGCCGCGTGGTCGAGGCCTTCGACGAACTCTATCAGGGCTACCACCAGTGCCCGGCCGAGGTGCTCGATCGGACCTTCGGCGAGACCGCCGGCTATGACGACTTCGTGCTGGTGCGCGACATCGAGTTCACCTCGCAGTGCGAGCATCACATGATGCCGTTCTACGGCAAGGCGCACATCGCCTACACGCCGGTGGAGCGCGTCGTCGGCCTGTCCAAGCTCGCCCGCCTCACCGACATCTTTGCCCGCCGGCTCCAGACCCAGGAGCACCTGACGGCGCAGATCGCCGCCGCCATCGACGAGATCCTGAAACCGCGCGGCGTTGCGGTGCTGATCGAGGCCGAGCACACCTGCATGTCGGTGCGTGGCGTCGCCAAGCATGGTGCCTCCACCTTCACCAGCCGCTTCACCGGCATGTTCCGCGACAATCCGGCGGAGCAGGCCCGTTTCCTGTCCCTGGTGCGAGGCCTGCAGCGCTGACCTCGCGAACGCGCAAGCGAGGACGCTGTGTCCGGTCATTCCCATGAGATCGAGGAAGGCCTCGCCTTCCTCCCCAAGTTCGACGCCGCGGGCCTTGTCACTTGCGTCGCGACCGACGTAGCCACCGGGGACGTGCTGATGGTTGCGCACATGAATGACGAGGCATTGCGCAAGACGATTGCGACCGGCGAGGCCTGGTACTTCAGCCGCTCGCGCAATGCCTTGTGGCGAAAGGGTGAGACCTCGGGTCAGACCCAGCGCGTGGTCGAGATCCGCACCGATTGCGACCAGGACGCGGTCTGGCTTCGCGTCGAGCAGATCGGCGCGGCCTGCCACACCGGGCGGCGGTCGTGTTTCTACCGCAAGGTCGAAGCCGAGGGCGGAGGTGCGAAGCTGGTCTTCACCGATGCCGAGCGGCTGTTTGATCCCAGCGACGTCTACAACAAGTAGCCTTCCGCCCGCACCTGTGCGCCCCGGGATGACTCCGGGAGGGGCCCCACCGCCAGATTAACCTCGCATTAACCATACCTGTCCCACGTTGAAACGACAGGGCGTCCGAATTGCCGGCGCCGCTCAACGCCGCACGGGGCGGGCACTTCAGCATGTCGGTCGACAATTCCAGTGCCTCTCAGACGGCGGGTCTCGATCCGTCGCGGGCACGCGTCGCCGGTGCGATCAAGCAGGTCTCGAGCCGGACCGGCGTCAGCTTCCAGTACATGCTGACAACCGCCAAGATGGAATCGGATTTCGATCCGACGGCGGGGGCGACCACGTCTTCCGCGCACGGGCTCTACCAGTTTATCGACCAGACCTGGCTCGGCACGGTGAAGGAGGCGGGGACGCAGCTTGGCTACGGCAATTACGCCGACGCCATCACCAGGACCTCGTCGGGCAGCTACACCGTCGACGATCCCGCCATGAAGCGGTCGATCATGAAGCTGCGCGACGATCCGGAAGCCGCATCCAGCATGGCCGCGGCGTTGACGCAGTCGAACAGTTTCAAGCTCACCGGTCTGCTCGGCCGCAGGCCGAGCGACAGCGAACTTTATATGGCGCATTTCATGGGCGTCGGCGGCGCGGCCAAGCTGATCGCCAATGCCGAGGACAATCCGCAAGCGGTCGGCGCGCGGCTGTTTCCCAACGCAGCCTCGGCCAACCGCTCGATCTTCTACGCCAGGGACGGCCGCGCCCGCAGCGTCTCCGAGGTCTATTCGGTGCTGGACGCGCGCTACGCCAGCGCGGCAAATTCGAAGACGACCCGCGGTGCAATGGCGATGTATGGCGATACGCCTTCGACGACGCAGGTGGCCAGCGCCAACGGCGTGCAACCGGCTGCGCCGATGATCAACACCGCCGCCTATCTCCAGACTTTCCCCAATACGAATGGCGTGACGCCGGTGAGCGCGACGTCGTCAACGACGGTCGCGGACAATGCGCCGACCACGCCGGCCTTCCGTTCGATCTATCAGCCGGGCGACACCACGCAGCCGGTCTCGACCACGGTGCAGAAATTGTGGGGCAACAACGCCTCGCTCACCTCGGCCGCACCCGCGGCCTCCGTCGCGTCGGCCTCGCCCGATGTGCGGCCGCCGCAGCCGCTTGATCTCTTCAGCGATCGCAGCGGCACGTTCTCGAGCTAGTCGAGATCCGCGCCGCATAGGCGTCTTTGCTCTATTAACAAATCATCAATAAAACCAGCCAGTTATGGTGAACGCTTTGTTAAGCGTCGTGGTTTATTTTGTGTTGCAGGTGACGAGCCGTCACCATTTTCGTTTGTTGTGTAGCCGGAAGCAGCATGATTGTTCGGCAGTTCATCAATTGGATCAGGACCGCGCCCGCCGGCGAGCGGGCCGAGGCGACACGGGCGCTCGCCCGGGCTTGGCTGATCTCGGACCTTTCCCATGACGACCGCGTCGCCGCCGAAGGCGCGCTGCTGATGCTGCTCGACGATGCCTCGCCGCTGGTGCGGCAGGCGATGGCCGAGGCGTTTGCACGCAGCACGGATGCGCCGGCTGCCATCGTGCGGGCGCTGTCGGCGGACCAGCCGACCGTCGCGCTGCCCGTGCTGGAGCATTCCCCGCTGCTGATCGATGCCGACCTCGTCGACATCGTCGCGACCGGCAATGACGAGGTGCAATGCGCGGTGGCGCGCCGCATCGCGCTGCCGGTCTCGGTCTGCGCCGCCATCGCCGAAGTCGGCTGCGCGGCCGCGGCACTCGAGCTGATCGAAAATCCGCACGCCGAGCTTGCGCCGTTCTCCTGGAATCGCATCGTCGAGCGCCACGGCCATCTCGCCGCGATCCGCGAGGCGATGCTGGTGCTGGAGGATCTGCCGTCGGCAACGCGCGCGGCGCTGGTGGCCAAGCTCTCCGAGACCCTGGCGCAATTCGTCGTGGCGCGGAACTGGCTGAGCGCCGACCGTGCCGAGCGCGTGACGATCGAGGCGCGCGACCGCTCCACCGTCAACATCGCGGCGCGCTCGCGCGGCGAGGACATGCAGGGCCTGGTGCATCATCTGCGCGTCACCGGCCAGCTGACCGCAGGGCTGATCCTGCGTGCGCTGCTCTCGAGCAATCTCGATCTGTTCGATGCCGCACTGGCTGAACTCGCCGACCTGCCGCTGGCGCGGGTCTCCGCGCTGCTGCACGAGCGCGGCGGCAACAGCCTGCACGCGCTGCTTCGCCGCGCCGGGCTGCCCGAGGCGACGTTTGCGGCGTTCCAGGTGGCGCTCGACGCCTGCCACGAGCAGGGCTTTGTCGACAGCGACGACGGCGCGGCACGACTGCGCCGGCGCATGGTCGAGCGCGTCCTCACCCATTGCGAGACCGACCGCGGGGCTACCGAGCCGCTGATGGTCCTGCTCCGCCGCTTCGCCACCGAGTCCGCGCGCGAAGAGGCGCGGCTGTTCTGCGACGAGCTGATCGCGGACGACGCGGTTGATCCGATTTACGATGATCTGATTGCGGCGTGACGGGATGCCGTAGGGTGGGCAAAGGCGCAAAGCGCCGTGCCCACCATCCATCAATGATAGCGACAGATGGTGGGCACGCTCCGCTTTGCCCACCCTACGATACTCATTGTACGGATGGAGAGAGGCGGGGCCTTACTCCGCCGGCGCGATGCTCGGCGCGAGGATTACCTCGAGATGCTCGGGGCGGTCGCGATTGACGTCGGCGAGATAATCGTCGGCGACCTTGCGCAGGCGCCGGCTGAGCTCGGCGGAGACGCTGATACGGTCGAGCTTGGTGTTTTCGTGCACGATGGCGAGGATCGCGTTGATGTGGTGCGTGAACAGCTCGGCCGGCACCCTTTCGAGGTCGGGCGCATGCTCGATGACACGGCACAGGCTTTCAGCAACTCCCGCCGCGTCCGGATAGCCGAACGTCGCAGCGTCGCCCTTGATGTCATGCGCGGCGCGGAACAGCTCGTCGCGTCGGTCCTTGGTGAAACCGTCATGGCGGATGGCAACGTAGGCGGCCGACAGCCGATTGACCTCGGTGGTCATCCAGTCCTTGAACTCGCCGGAGAGGCCCGCCAGCGCCTGCTCGGCGCGGCCGATCGGATCGTCCATGTCCTTTTCGTCGACACGGCGCAGAACTTTGCGCAGCGGGTTGGGCTGCGTGATGATCTGATGTGTGGCGAAGGCCGTGACCTCGATGTCTCTTGCGCTGTTCTTCGCCATGATACCTGCCTCGCTGGAGACGTTGCGCTAGATGGAGGACCGCGCCTTGTCGAGCAGCGAGGGCTGTTGCAGCACCTCGTGCTTTTCGCCGACACGGCGTTCGGGGCCCATATAGGCGGAGTTGGTGTTGCGGCGCCGGTCCGGACCGAAATAGGTCTTGGTCTTGATGAAGGGCCGGGGACTGGCGACCACGTTGAGGATGCGCTGGTAGAGGCCCTTGGCCGAGATCGGCTTGGCCAGGAATTCGGTGACGCCGGCATCGCGCGCGACGGTGACGCGGCGCTTCTCGGAATGGCCGGTCAGCATGATGATCGGCGCGTAGGGGTTGCCCTTCGATTCCGGCTGCCGGATCATCTGCGCGAGCTCGAGCCCGTCGAAGATCGGCATCGCCCAGTCGGTGATGACGATATCAGGGACGTAATGGCTGTACATTTCCAGCGCCGTGGCGCCGTCCTCGGCTTCGTAGACCTCGCGCGCGCCGAAGGAATGCAGCAGCGTCCGCAGGATGCGGCGCATGTGCGGATTGTCGTCGCAGACGAGGAAGCGCAGCTTGTTGAAATCGATGCGGAACATGACGCCTGGGCCAGAGCGGTCAACTTTCGTTAACCATATCGCGCCGGCGGTTAACGAAGGGTTGAGACCGGGGGCCCCGGAGGCGGTTCAGGAGCCGAACTGCTCGCGCAAAATGCGCTCTTCCAGGCTGTGGCCGGGGTCGAACAGCATGCGCATCGAGATGGTCTTGTCCGACAGCACCTCGACGCGGCGGACGTCGCGCACCTCGTCATGGTCGGCGACCGCCGCCACGGGCCGCTTGTCGCCCTCCAGCACCTCGATCACGACATAGGCCGTGTTCGGCAGCAGCGCGCCGCGCCAGCGGCGCGGCCGGAAGGCGCTGATCGGCGTCAGCGCCAGCAGGGCGGCGTTGATCGGCAGGATCGGGCCCTGCGCCGACAGATTGTAGGCGGTCGAGCCGGCCGGCGTCGCCACCATGATGCCATCGGCGATCAGCTCGGGCATGCGCTCGCGCTCGTCGATCAGGATCCGCAGGCGTGCGGCCTGGTAGGTCTGCCGGAACAGCGCGACCTCGTTGATGGCGTGATGCAGGTGGACGCGGTCGTTGACGTCGGTCGCGCGCATCAGCAGTGGGTTGATCTCGGATTCATGCGCTGCTTCCAGGCGGGAACGAAGATCGACCGTCGAGTACTCGTTCATCAGGAAGCCGACCGTGCCGCGGTGCATGCCGTAGATCGGCTTTCCCGTGTGCATGTGCTGGTGCAGCGTCTGGAGCATGAGCCCGTCGCCGCCGAGCGCGACGACGACGTCGGCTTCCTCAGGGGCGCAATTGCCATGGTCCCGGGTGAGCTGGCCGAAGGCGGCCTGCGCCTCGCTGCTCGGGCTGGCGACGAAGGCGATCCGGTCGTATCGCGCTGGCTTGGTCATGACTTCCGGGCAGGGCCGCTGGCTGGAGATAAGTTCCGCCGGGCTCGTCTATAGACCCGGACCTCGATTGTCGAGGATGACCGCCCTTCAAGGCAAACGGACGACTGCCGATATCAGGACGAAACCGGGGGTGTTTGCAGCCCGATCGGCCGTCCCGGCCGCCATCGGGCCAATGTTTCCCCAAACCGTCGCAATTCCGGGCTAGCGTTTGGGCCTCGCCGGCTCTCACAGCCGGGCAGGGAGGATGGTCATGATCGTGAGCTTGCCGGCGCTCCGTTGCACGGCCCTGGTGCTGGCGGTGTCGGCTTTCGTAGTCGCGGGATTCGCGCGCGCGGAGGATCCGCCGCGCTCCGAGACGACAGCGCCGGCTGGACAGAAGGGCGGGCGTGGCAGTGCCGCCCAAAGCGCGCCGTCGGCTGTATCGTCGACCGCTGAACCGCACCGTCTCCCGTCGGATTCGACCACGAAACAGACGATCGATCTGCCCGGCCGCACGCTCAACTTCGCCGCGACCGCCGGTTCGATCCGCGTATTCGACGGCAAGGGCGAGCCGCTCGCCGACATCGCCTATACCTCCTACGAGCTCGGCGGTGCCGACCGCGCAACGCGCCCCGTGACGTTCCTGTTCAATGGCGGGCCCGGCGCGTCCTCGGCATGGCTCCAGTTCGGCGCCGCCGGGCCGTGGCGGCTGCCG
>NZ_AKIY01000110.1 GCF_000282615.1 Bradyrhizobium sp. YR681
GGCCGTAGAGGCTGCCGCCGCCGAGGATGATGGAGAGATAGAACGGGAAATAGCCGGGCTCGGGCCCTGTCGAATCCCAGGAGGCACCCGTGCGCCAATTGTCGTAGCCGAGGATGGCGGCCAGCGCGAACAGGAGGAGACAGACGACGATCTCGACCGCCCCGGAGGAGACGACGGAGGGCGAGTCGTCTTCAGGCGCGGTCGGATCGTCGACGACGATTTCAAGATCGGTTTGGGACATGAGCTCTGATGCAAGGCTGGGATGCAAGGCTGGGAATTGTTCACCTCGCCCCGTTCGTGCGGGGAGAGGTCGGCGCGAAGCGCCGGTGAGGGGCTCTCTCCACGGGCTCGACTCGTGGAGAGAGCCCCTCACCCCAACCCTCTCCCCGCAAGAACGGGGCGAGGGGGAGGAGAGACGGCTACTTCGCGACGAAACCGGCTTCCGTCATCAGCGACTTGTTGACGGCGTCGTCCTCCTCGAGGAATTGCACCATGTCCTTGCCGGTGAGGAAGATCGGCTTCAATGCCTGCTTCTCCATATAGTCCTTGTACTCGGCGGTCTGCGTCACCTTGTGGAACAGCTCGACGTAGAATGCCTGCTGCTCGGCCGTGACCTTGCCGGGCAGGAACATGGCACGCAGCATCAGGTACTGGACGTCGACGCCCTCCTCCTTGCAGGTCGGGATGTCGGCCCAGGACTGCGTGTCCGTGACCTTGGTCGTGTACGAGATGCGCTCCTTGTCGAACACGCAGAGCGGACGTACCTGGCCGGCGCGCCAGACCTCGAGATTTTCGCTGGGATTGTTGACGTTGGATTCGGTGTGGTTGCCGACGAGCTGGGTCGCGGCCTCGCCGCCGGACTTGTACGGCAGATAGGAGAATTTTGCGCCGGTCTTCTGCTCGAGGAACACGGTCAGCACGTGGTCCTCGCGCTTGGAGCCGGTGCCGCCCATCTTGAACGGCGAGCCCGACGCTTTCGCAGCCTCGACGAATTCCTTGACCGTCTTGGGGCCGGCGCTGTTGTCCCACAGCACGAACTGGTCGAGCGCGATCACCGAGACCGGGGTCAGCTCACGCCAGTTGAACGGGATCTTCGCCGACAGCGGCAGCATGTAGATCAGCGAATAGGCGATCAGCACCTTGTTCGGATCGCCCTCGCTGGACTTCATGTACATCAGCGCTTCCGCGCCCGACGCGCCGCCCTTCAGCGAGACCACGATCGGCTGCTTCATAAGATTGTTCTTCTGGATCGCGGCCTGCATCATCCGCGCCATCTGGTCGGAGGCGCCGCCCGCGCCCGCCGCCACCACGATCTCGACGGGTTTTGCCGGCTCCCAGCCGGCAAAAGCCGGCGTGCCGCAAAGCACGGCCGCCAGCGTCACTGCGGCCTTCATTCCATGTCTCACGCGCATCTTCCCTATGTTCTTGTTTGGATTGGCAATTCGCGATGTCGAGCGGACTGCATTGTGCGGGCGAACGCCGATCAGTTCAAGCCGGGCCGGCGTCGCACCGCTTATGACTTTGGAATGAGATGGATTGCAAGCGCGGCCGCCCCGCAAAAAGGCGCGGGCCCCTTGCGGAGCCCGCGCCTGCTCGCAACGCGGCTGCGCCGGTCGGCTACACCAGCAGGATGTCGTGCGGGTTGATCACCACGCCGGCCTGGACGACGGCGACCGCGACAGCCGAACCTTGCGTGCCATCCGCGCTGAAATAGAGCGTCTGGTTGCCCGTATCGAAGTGGAATTCGGCCGCACCGGAGAAGGTGTTGTCGGCCGAGGTCTCGAAGATCGACGTCACGTCCATGCCGGACGTCAGGCCGCCGCCAAAACTGCTTGCCGAGATGGCGATGCGATCATGCTCGGTGGTGGTGTTGAAGTCCATGATCTGGCTGGGCGCCGTCGGCGGCTGAAGGAACGCAAAGGTGTCGTTGCCGCTGCCGCCGGTCATGACATGGCCGGCCGCCGTCCCGATCAGGACATCATTGCCGCCACCGCCGTTCAAGGCTTCGGTCCCGTTGGTGGCGACGATGACGTCGTCGCCGCCGGTCCCGTTCAGCACCGAGGCGCTGGCGGCGTTGTTGATGACGGTCGCGGTCGCGGTATTCGACGAATTCGTCATCCCATCGGAGGCGGTGTAGTCGAACGAGCCGCCGGCTGTTGCGTCATCGGTGAAGAAGGCAAAGCCGAAGGCGGCCCCGGCACTGCCGCCGGAGCTCGATGTGACGGCGCCGAGCGAGTGGCCGTCCGTGGTGTCGGGGTCGGTGTCGTTCAGCGCCAAAGCCCAGGCGGCAATGGCCACCGAGCCGCCGGCACCTGCGTCGGTAACCACCGTCTCCCCCACCGCGGTCGGCGCGTCGTTGGTGCCGTTGACGGTGACGGTGACATCCTGAATGACGGTGCCGCCATGTCCGTCGTCGACCGTGACGAAATAGTCCTGGGTCAGCGCCTGCCCCTGCGCCAGGAACTGGATGTCGGCATTGTTCACCGTGAAATGCCAGCCGACCGATCCCGTCCCGCCGGACTCGCTGACCGGATCGAGCGAGAACGTGCCCACATAGGAGCTGTCTGCCGGCACGAAGCTGACCGTGTGAATGTCGGTCGTCTCAGGGTCGGAGAACGAGAACGAGCCCGAAGTGGACTCGGTCGCAGGACCCGTCGCCGGGCTGACATTGACGGAGTCGAGGATCATGCCGTCCGTGAAGTTGTTGTAGGTGAATTCCAGTGTCGAGGTGGACAGCAGCGGATCGCCGGTCACCTCGAACGCGTAGTGATGAATGCCCGGCGCGACGCCGATCGACATCAGCGTGACGCTGTCCCAGGTCACCGCGAACGGCGTGCTGGCCTGCTCGGGATCGCCGATGAGGTCGAAGCTGAGGAAATAGTGCTGGCCAGGCGCGGTCGCGATGGCCTGGGACAGCGTCTCGTCGGAGTCGGTCGGGGAAAGCTGCACCGAATAATGTCCGAAGCTGCCACCGAGCTCATATTGCACGACATGAATATGCGACCCGCTGACGCTCCAACCGGCCAGATTGCCAGTCTCGAAATCGCCGTTGACGATCGAGGTCGGACCGGCATCCTCGGTGACCGATCCGCTCACATTGGCCGCCGTGATGATCGGGTAGTCGTTGGCGCCTGCCACGTTGAAGGTCAGCGTTGTCGTAGCCTGATGGCCCTGGCCGTCGTCGACGGTGAAGTTGAAGACGTCGCTGACATTGTCGCCGGCCTGGAGCGGATCGACCGAGGCGTCAGCGTAATAGGCATAGCTGCCGTCCGAATTGAGCAGGAGCGAGCCATGGGCGCCGGCGACCATCGTGCCGACATTGGCGGCGCTGCCATTCACCTCCGAGATGGTGCGCGACGTCGACAGGTCGATCGGATGGCTCACGTCGGAGATCGCGCCACTGGCGAGCACGGTGCCGGTGTCGGGCACCGCGGTGTCGGACGTCTCCACCGTGACCGGGGTCACCAGCAGCGGATCCGAGGCGCCGTTGATCGTGACCGTCACTGTCTGGGTCGAGCTCGTGCTGCCGTCGGCGACGATGACGTCATATTGCACCGTGAGCGTCTCGCCGGGGCTGAGGAAGTCGAGATCGCCGTCCCGGATCGAGAAGGTCCAGTCGATGCTGCCCGTGCCGGCGCCGGTCGAATCGTGCAAGGCCGTGGTGAGCGCATTCTGGAGGTCCGCCAGCGTGTCCGACGGCACGAAGCTCGGGTCGAACGACCACACCGCAGAGTTCAGAACGACGCTGACGGAGTGGACGTCCGACAGATCGACGTCGTCGAAGCTCAGCGATCCCGTCGGCAGCGGGCTCGTCGTGTCCATCGCATTCGACCCGGTCACGCCGGCCTGCTCCGACAGCGAGGCCGATCCCGGTGCACCGGTCATCGCAACAGCGTCATTGGCGCCGGTGATGACGACGGAGACGACCTGCGTTGAGCTGGTCGAGCCGTCGGCGATCTTGACGTTGTAGTTCACCGTCAGCGTCTCGTTGGCGGCGAGGTAATCGAGGTCCTGGTCGGGAATCGCAAAATTCCAGTCGATGCTGCCGCTGCCGGTGCCCGTGGAATCGTGCAGCACCGTCGTCAGCGCGGCGGCGAGATCGGCCTGCGTCGCCGCCGGCGGCGTCGGCCCGGAGCTCGAATTCAGCGTCACCGTCACGCTATGCGTGTCGCTGGTGTCCTGGTCGGTGAAAGCGAGCGTGCCGGCCGGTGTGGTCGGCGTCGTATCGGGCGCTGACGAGCCCGTGGTCGCATCCTGCTCGACGACGGTGGAGGATTCCGGGCCGCTCGTGATCACGACCGGATGATTGGTGCCGAGGATCGTGATGGTGACGTCCTGAGTGGTGGAGCCGCCGTGGCCGTCGTCGACCGCAACGTGATAGACGAGCTTGAGCGTCTCGCCGCCATTGAGGAAATTGGCCGAGGCATTCGGGAAGGCGAAATTCCAGTCGACCTCGCCGATCAGATGGCCGGTCGAATCCTGGAGCGAGGTGCCGAACGCGGCCAGCAATTGCGCATTGGTCAGGGGTATCGCGCCGCCGCCCGAGCGGGTCGCGGTGACCGTCGTCGAGACGGTATGCGCGTCGGCGAGATCGATATCGGTGAAGACGAGGTTGTCGCTGGCGTGGAGATTGCCGGAGGAGTCGAGGTTCTGATCCTCGACCAGCGCGGCCGATTCCGGACACGACAGGTAGATCGGCTTGTCGTTGGTGCCGACCACCGTCACCGTGACCGTCTGCGTCGAAACCCCGCCGGCATGGTCGTCGAGTTGGATTGTGTAGGTGATGTCGAGGTGCTGGCCCGCCGCAAGATAGTCGAAGGCAAGATCGGGGGCCGAGAAGGTGGTGTTGATGGTGCCGCTCGAGGAGCCCGACGTCTTGACGACGTTGTCGACGTGGTAGAACGACATCAGCTCGGCATCGCCCCACGACCCCGGCAGCAGGCCCGCGGTAGCGCCGGAGGCGGAGACGCCGATCACGGTCGCGGTGTGGCCGGTGTTGGCGAGGTCGTCGTCGGTGAAGTTGAGCGCGACATGAACCGTGTCGGGCGAGAGCGACAGCGTCTGGTTGGTCTGCTCGGTGACGGTCGCCGCCGTCGTCATGTTGATGACAGGCTTGTCGTCGGTGCCGGTGACCGTGATCTTGACGGTCTGGATCGCGAAGCCGCCGTGGTTGTCGGCGACCTTGACGTCATAGGTCAGGACCAGCGTCTGGTTCTTGGCGAGGAAATCGAAATCCTGGTCCTGGTCGCTAAAACTCCATTTGAGCTGACCGTTGCCGTTTGAATCGCTCAGGATCTGCGATTGCATCGCGGCCTGGAAATGCGCAAGCGAGGCAGCAGGGACGACCGTTCCGCCCGACACCACCGCGGAATGCAGCGTCGCGGTCGTGGTGTGGGTGTCGGTCTTGTCGCTGTCCTTGAAACTCATCGTTCCCGACAGCGTGCGCAGCGTGGTTGAATCGTTGAGATTGGCGAATTCGGTGAAGCTGCCCGTCGCGGATGACGAGGTGAAAACCGGCGTATGGTTGGTCATGGAAAAATCCCTGCCTGCGTTGCCATGAAGGCGCCGCCGCATGAGGGCGCGGCGACGTGACTAATCGGTCTGAGAAATCAGACGTGACTCGACAGTGTTGACTGGTCAGTGTCGGCTAAAGGTCTTGGATTAGAGATCTTGGCTTAGAGATCTTGGCGTGTTCGCAAGGCCGTGCCTGGCATCGGGATGGTCAGCAGCAATGAAATTCTGGCGCGGCTCGCGTCGTCGAAACTACGTCGCTACGTCCTCAGTTTAATTTCAGTTCAATGACATCAGGTTGCGGCACGATCGGCCGGAACGCTTCACATAATTCACGTCGCTCAATTCAACTCGACTCAAAATCACACGGCCGCCCCGCTGCCTCGAAAAACGAGACGGTGGAATGCAACCTTTGCGATCTTATGCCTGAGCTCGTCGTGCCGTCAACGTGAACGCGCAGACGCGCGCACGCGCAATCGCGGTTCCGAACAACGGAACTGCTTGAAAAATTTGTGACAATAGGAGCTGCGCTGACCGGCTGACGATCGACGTCAGCAATCGCTTTGGCTTTTCGCGCCTGTCCGGCGCGAAAAGCCAGGACTGTGCGCTACTTGCCCTTCCAGACCGGCGCGCGCTTGTTGAGGAAGGCGTCCATGCCTTCGCGGAAGTCTTCGCTCATATAGGCCTTGAGGATCAGATCCTCGCCCTCTTCGCGCGACAGCGTGCGGCGAATGCGGCGCACGGCTTCCTTGGTGGCTTCCAGCGTGAGCGGCGCGTGGCTCGCGACGAGCTTTGCGGTCTCGTCCGCACGGCGCTGCAGCGTCTCCACATCAGGGACGATTTCGGTGAGCAGGCCAAGCGCCAGCGCTTCCTGCGCCTCGACCAGGCGCGCCTTGAAGATCATATCCTTGGTCCGCGCGGGACCGACCAGCGAGACGACACGGCTGATGTTGGACATCGACAGGCAATTGCCGAGCGTGCGCGCGATCGGAAAGCCGATCCGCGTCGTCTCGGTGCCGATGCGGAGGTCGCAGCAGGCGGCAATGCCGGCGCCGCCGCCGGTGCAGGCCCCTGCGATCGCCGCGATCACGGGCACGCGGCACTGTTCGAGCGTGCCGAGCACGCGGTCGATGCGGGCCTCGTAGTCGAGCGCGTCCTGCGCGGTCTTGAAGGCGCGGAACTGGGAAATGTCGGTGCCGGAGGCGAACGCCTTGTCGCCGGCGCCGGTCAGGATCAGCGCCTTGATTGAACGGTCGGCGTTGATCTCGGTACAGATCTCCGCCATGCGGTCATACATGGCGAAGGTCATGGCGTTGCGCGCCTGGGGGCGGTTGAAGGTGATCCGCGCGATGCCGTCCGTGACGGAGTAGAGCAGGTCTTCGTTGGTCGTCGTCGGTGCGTTCATCGCGCGCTCACTTTCCAAGTTAAGTTCAGGCCACCTGAGCCCTTAAGCCACCTGGGCCTTGGCCATCGGCACCACGTCGCGTCCCTTCAGGACGTCCATGGCCGCCAACACGCCGCCGCTCCGGTGCGGAATCTTTGCAAGATCCAGGCCCATCTCGACGCCGGCGAGCGTGCCCATCAGCATCAGATCGTTGAAATGGCCGATATGGCCGATGCGGAACACCTTGCCCTTGACCTTGTTCAGGCCGGTGCCGAGCGACATGTCGAAGTTTTCCAGCACCACCTTGCGGAAGGCGTCGGCGTCGTGGCCATCAGGCACGCGCACGCCGGTCAGCGCCGGCGAGTGCGCGGCAGGATCGGCGCACTGCGTCTCCAGCCCCCAGACCTTGGTTGCAGCACGCGTCGCCGCGCTGTGGCGCTTGTGGCGGGCCCAGACGTTCTCCAGCCCCTCCTCTTCCAGCATCTTCACCGCTTCGCGCAGGCCGTAGAGCAGATTGGTGGCGGGGGTGTAGGGGAAGGTGCCGAGCTTGTTGAAGTTGATGACTTCCTGCCAGTCCCAATAGGAGCGCATGCCGGGGTTGGCCTTGGCGACGGCGAGTGCCTTCTCCGAAACGGCGTTGAAGCTGAGACCGGGCGGCAGCATCAGGCCCTTCTGGGAGCCAGCGACCGAGACGTCGATGCCCCAGGCATCGTGCTCGTATTCCATGGAGCCGAGGCCGGAGATGGTGTCGACCATCAAGAGCGCCGGATGCTTGACGCGATCGAGCAGCTTGCGCACCTCCAGCGGTGCCGTCACGCAGCCGGTCGAAGTCTCGTTGTGCACGACACAGACGGCCTTGATCGCGTGCTGCTTGTCGGCGGCAAGGCGCTTCTCGATCTCGGCGAGGTCGGCGCCATGGCGCCAGTCGCTCGGGATGAAATCGACGTCGATCCTGAATTTTTCGGCGATGCCGCGCCACAGCACGGCGAACTGGCCGGTCTCGCACATCAGGACCTTGTCGCCGGGCGCGAACACGTTGACCATCGCCGCTTCCCAGGCGCCGGTACCGGACGAGGGGAAGATGATCACGGGCTGCTTGGTCCGGAACACGCGCTGCATCGCGGCGAGCACGCCAAAGCCAAGCTCGGCGAACTCCGGACCGCGATGGTCCAGCGTCGGCATGTCCATCGCCCGCAGCACGCGGTCGGGCACGTTGGTCGGTCCTGGAATCTGTAGGAAATGCCTTCCAGTATGCACGGTCATCGGCGTCCTTCCCGGTCTTGCCTTGATTTTGATGGCCGCCGAATAGCACCATTTGACCGGCTTGTCCCCTCTCCTAAAGGCGTCTCCCATGCATGGGCGGCGGACCTCCGCCTCCCCCTATTCCGCGGCCACCACCTTGCCGGCCGGCAGGCGCTCCTCGGCCTCCGTAAATGGGCGCTCGGGGTGCATCAGGAAGGCGGAAAAGCCGCCCAGCAGCAGCAGCCCCATCGACATCAGGAACGGCAGGTACCAATTGCCGGTCGCATCGATCACGAAGCCCGCGACCAGCGGGGAGACGATGGCGGCGAAGGCCGACCCGGTGTTCATGAGGCCCGAGGCGGTGCCCGAATATTTCGGGGCGATGTCCATCGGGATCGACCACATCGGGCCGATCACGAGCTCGGCGCAGAAGAAGCCGGCCGACAGGCACAGCGCGACGATGGTGATGTCGTGGACGAACAGGATCGGAAACAGCGAGAGCAGCGCCCCCGTAAACCCTGTTACGGTGACGCTCAGCCGCGCCAGGCGGACGTTGCCGGTGCGGTCGAGGATCTTGTCCGACAGCACCCCACCGACGCTGTCGCCGACCACGCCGGCGAAGAAGACGCCGGAGGCGAACAGCGCCGAGTTCTTGATGTCGAGACTGTAGTTGTTCTTGAAGAACAGCGGCAGCCAGTTCAGGTACAGCCACAGGCACCAGCCGTAGCAGAAATAGGTCAGCGTCACCGGCCACATCCGGCCGAGCAATGGGCCCCACGGCACACGCGGCCGCTCGCCGGTCGGGCGCGGCGGCAGCGTCGCGAGCTCGGCCTCGGTGATGGAGGCGTGCTCCTTCGGCTCGTTGCGGAAGTACCAGACCCAGACCACGCCCCAGATCAGGCTGACGAAGCCGAGCACGACGAACGCGCCGCGCCAGGTCAGCCACGGGATCAGCAGCGCGACCACCGGCGGCGTCACGGCATTGCCAAGGCGGGCGAAGGAATGGGTCAGCCCTTGCGCGAAGCCGCGTCGGTTGGCCGGCGTCCAGTATTGCATCGCGCGCGTCGCGGTCGGGAATGTCGCGCCCTCGCCGAAGCCAAGTGCGAAGCGCGCGATGAACAGCGCGAAGAGACCGTTGGCGAAGCCGGTCATGATGGTCGCCGCCGCCCAGATCATGCCGCACCAGAACAGCGTCTTGCGCGGCCCGAAACGATCGCCGACCCAGCCGCCGATTACCTGGAACAGCAGGTAGGGATAGGCGAAGGCGGAGAAGACGAGGCCGAGCTGGGTATTGGAGAGACCCAGCTCTTTCTGGATCTCGCTCGCCGCGGTGCCGATGTTCACCCGGTCGACATAGGTGATGAAATACATCGCGCAGAGCATCGCCAGCACGACGTGCGTCGCCTTGAACCTGATACCCATCTCCACCCTCCCTGATTGCTTTTTTATGATTGCCGTCCGCGTCTCCCGCGCGATCTAGGTGCCGACCACCTTCAGATGCGGCGATGCATTGCCCTGCGGGCGCTGCTCCAACAGCTTCATCGCGACGTCGACGCCGCCGGAGCGGTGCGGCACGCCGGCAACCGACAGGCCCATCTCCACGCCGGTGAGCGCGCCGAGCAGCGTCAGCGCATTGCATTCGCCGAGATGACCGATGCGGAATACCTTTCCTGCAACCTTCGACAGGCCCGAGCCGAGCGACATGTTGTAGTTCTCGAGCACGACTTTGCGGAACTGGTCGGCATCATGGCCGGGCGGCATCAGCACCGCGGTCAGCACCGGTGAGAATTCCGAAGGCTCCTGGCAGAGCACTTCGAGGCCCCAATGATTGACCGCGGCGCGTGTGGCTGGCGCGAGCC
>NZ_AKIY01000111.1 GCF_000282615.1 Bradyrhizobium sp. YR681
CTTTGCCCACCCTTGTAATAGCGCGATCGGTTATCTTTGACCTGTTCCGTGAGGAATGGCCTGCCGCGGTTTGCACCCCGCGACAGGCCGCTGGCGATCGGATCGAGCCCACCCAGAGCAGTTTGTGGCTGCCCCGTAGCGTGATCGCGTCAGCACCTTCATCGGACCCGGATGGTTGCCGGAACAACTTGGTTCGCTTCACAAGGCAGGGTCGACGAAGATGACACAGACTAGCATAACGACGGCTGGGATCGATACGTCCAAGGCCAAGCTCGACATCGCGGTTCACGGTCGAACCGAACGCTGGCAGGTCGCCAATGCTCTACCGGGCTGGCGTGCTCTGGCAGCAAGCCTGGCCAAGGCCGGCGTCACGCGGGTCGGGATCGAGGCGACTGGCGGCTATGAGCGTGGCGTGGCGGAGCATTTGCGGTCGGCCGGCTTTACCGTGCTGGTGCTGCAGCCGCTTCAGGTCAAGGCGTTCGGTCAGGTCCATTTACGCCGGGCTAAGAACGATGCGCTCGACGCGATTTTGATTGCGGCTTGTGCCGCAGCGCTCGATCCTCCGGAGGTCGCGCCGGATCCGCGATTGACTGAATTGGCCGACTATCTGACCTTCCTCGAGCAGATCGAGGAGGACATTAGGCGCTTCAAGACCCGGCTTGAGCACATCGACGAGCCTGCATTACGACGCCTCGTCAACGGCGACATCGCCAGGCTGAAGGCACGCAGGTCGACGCAGATGCGCGACATTGCCAAGCGCCTTCGCGCCTATGACGATCTGGCCAAGCGGCTCAAACTGGTGCTGAGCATTCCCGGCATCGGCGAGCGCACGGCGCTGGCGATCGTCATCCGCATGCCGGAGCTCGGTCGCGTCAGTCGTGAGGAAGTCGCAGCCTTGGCCGGGCTGGCTCCCTTCGATGCAGATAGCGGACAACACCGCGGACAGCGCAAAATCGCCGGAGGCCGCAGCCGCCTGCGGCGCTCCCTGTTCGCCGCGGCCCTTCCGGCGGCTTTCCGTTGGAACAACGCTCTGATCGCGCTCTATGCCCGCCTCATGGCAAAGGGCAAAGCCCACAACGCAGCACTCATCGCCTGCGCCCGGAAGCTCCTGATCTATGCCAATACTGTCGTACAGCGCGGAACGCCATGGACCGAAAAAGCCGCATAGCCTTTAATGGTTGCTACG
>NZ_AKIY01000112.1 GCF_000282615.1 Bradyrhizobium sp. YR681
CAGTCTCGGCCGGCTCGCCGATCACATCGCGCTGCTGAAGAATGACGGTGCGCTCGAATTGTCGCGCAGCGGACGCTACGTGCAGAAATGGCTCGGCGAGGAGCGCTGGGACATTCCGGTTGCCGAGCTGTCGCCGGATTGCGCGACCGCGCTGTCGGAAGCGGTGGCGAACGCCCTCAATAACGGACGGCCGCATCAGGCGAGCGCGCATTGCGTCCGCGACGGCATGGTCCGGACCTACGACGTGCTGGCCTTGCCGACGTCCTCGCGCTGGGGGACGACGCTGGTCGGCGCCTACATCAACGAGCGCGGCACGCAATACAATCTGCTCGATGCGATCTTCTCATCGACCGACGACGCGGTGATCTCGCTGGCGACATTGCGCGATGCCGGCGGCGAGCCGTTCGACCTCCAGGTCGTGCATCACAATGCCAGCGCCGCGATGCTGCTGAAGACCGCAAGCGCGGGCCTGTTGTGGCGCCGGATCGGCGAGGGCGACACCTTGCTCGCTTCGCCCGAGATCATCCGATTCCTGCTCAAGACCGTCTCCGGCGGCCGCGGCGAGCAGCTCGAGATCGAGCATGACGGCCGTCATCTCCGGTTCAGCGCCACCGCCTTCGCCGACGTGGTCTCGCTGACGATCTCCGACGTCACCGCGTTGAAGCGGCGCGACGCCTCGTTCCGCCTGCTGTTCGACAACAATCCGATGCCGATGTGGGTGTTCGACGCGCAGACCAAAGAGTTCCTTGGCGTCAACGATGCCGCCGTCCAGCATTACGGCTACAGCCGCGCCACGTTCCTGCGCATGAAGCTGCACGAGATCTGGCCCGAGGACGAGTGGGACAGCCACGCCGAGGCGCTGGAGCGCGTCGGCGACACCTATCATTCCTCGCGCAACTGGCGGCATTTGCGCGCCGACGGCAGCGAGATCGAGGTGCTCACCTTCGGCCGACGCGTCGCCTTCGACGACCGCGACGGCTATCTGGTGGCGGTGGTCGACATCACCGAGCGCCGCAAGGCCGAGGCGCGTATCGCCCACATGGCGCACCATGACGGGCTGACCGACCTGCCCAACCGCGAATATTTCCAGGAGCGGTTGAAGCAGGCGCTCGACCAGGCCGTGGGAAAGCGGGTCGGCGTGCTCTACATCGATCTCGACCTGTTCAAGAACATCAACGATTCCTTCGGGCATCCGGTCGGTGACCGCCTGCTGAAGGAGGTCGCCGGGCGCTTGTCCACGGCGGTCCGCGGCGCCAATCTCGCCGCACGTCTCGGCGGCGACGAGTTCGCCGTGATCCTGGCCGCCGACGTCTCGCCGAACGAAGCCAGCGGCTGCGCGACCTTGCTGATCGACATGTTGCGCGCGCCCTACGAAATCGACGGCCAGGAGATGGTGATCGGCGCCAGCATCGGCATCGCGCTGTCGCCCGGCGACGGCGTGACGCCGGAGGAGTTGATGCGCAACGCCGACATGGCGCTGTACCGGGCGAAGTCCGACGGCGGCGGCGTGCACCATTTCTTCGAGCGCGAGATGGATCTCCAGGCGCAGAAGCGCCGCGACATGGAGCTCGATCTGCGCCGCGCCTTTGCCAATGGCGAGTTCGAGCTGCACTACCAGCCGCTGGTGTCGATCGCCTCCGACCGCATCTCCGGATTCGAGTCGCTGTTGCGCTGGCGTCATCCCGACAAGGGCATGATCTCGCCGGCGGAGTTCATTCCGGTCGCCGAGGACATCGGCCTGATCACCCAGCTCGGTGAGTGGGTGCTGCGCGAAGCCTGCAGCGAAGCCGTGAAATGGCCTGTCGACGTCAAGGTCGCGGTCAATCTGTCGCCGGCGCAATTCCGCAGCCGCAACCTGGTCCAGGTCGTGATCTCGGCCTTGGCGCAGTCCGGCCTGTCGCCGAAGCGGCTCGAGCTCGAGATTACCGAGTCGATTTTCCTCGCCGAGACCGACGCCAATCTCGCGATCCTGCATCAGCTGCGCGAGCTCGGCGTCAGCATCTCCATGGATGATTTCGGCACCGGCTATTCCAGCCTCAGCTATCTGCGCAGCTTCCCGTTCGACAAGATCAAGATCGACCGCTCGTTTGTGAAAGATCTGGCGCAGCGGCCCGATTGCGTCGCGATCGTGCGCGCGATCTCCGGTCTCGGCCGCAGTCTCAACATCACCACGACCGCTGAAGGCGTCGAGACCGAGGATCAGCTCGACTGGCTGCGCGCCGAAGGCTGCAACGAGGTGCAGGGCTTTTTGTTCAGCGCGGCGCGGCCCGCCGCCGAGATCGCAAAGCTGCTGGCCGATTTCGGCCAGCGTCCCTCACGGGCGGCGTAGGCCTTCCGGGTAGCAGCCGTAGACCAGTTCCTTGAAGGCGGGCGTGATGCGGCTGCGCTCGTTCTGGGTCTGCTGCATCAGGAGGTAGATCATGTCGAGCTTGGGATCGACGCCGAAATAGGTGCCGCTGCCGCTGTCCCACTTCAACTCGCCGATCGAGCCGGCCGGCGGCGGCCTGGCATTGCCGGGATCGGTGCGCACACCGATGCCGTAGCCATAGCCAAAACCGTCGCCCGGGAAATAGAAATAGTCGCGCCCCACACCGGAGCCGGGGCCGATGTGATCGGTCGTCATCGCCTTGAACGCGGCAGGGCTGAGGTAGCGCTTGCCCTCGAACTCGCCGCCATTGAGCAGCATCTGGGAGAAGCGTTGATAGTCGGTGATGGTCGAGAGCAGCCCGCCGCCGCCGGATTCCCATTCGGGATGGGAGAGGCGGTCGCGTTCGCCGGCGAGCAGGATCGGGTCGCTCGGCAGCGGTCGTGCCATCCGTGCGCGCTCCTCCGGAGTTTTCAGCACGAATTTGGTGCTGCTCATTCCGAGCGGATCGAAAATGCGCTGCTTGAGAAATTCGTACAGCGTCTGTCCCGAGATGATCTCGATGATTGCGCCGAGCACGTCGGTGGAATGGCCGTAGCGCCACAGCGTCCCGGGCTGGCGCGTCAGCGGCAGGCGGGCGATGCGGTCGGCGAATTGCCGGTTGTTGAAGGGCGCCTCGAAAATATTGGCGGCCTCGTAAACCTGCATCACCCAGGGGGCGCCGATATAGTCGTAGCTGATGCCGGAGGTGTGCCGCAGCAGATCCTCGATGTTGACGGGGCGGATCGGCGGCTCGAGCTCGAGCTTCGCGCTGCCGTCGCGCTCAACGCCCACCTTGGTGTCGGCAAACAGCGGGACGTATTTCGATGCGGGATCGGTGAGCGCGAGCTTGCCCTCGTCGATCAGCATCATCGCGCCGAGGCAGGTGATCGGCTTGGTCATCGAATGGATGGCGAAGATCGTGTCCGGCGCCATGGCAAGGCCGGTCCTGGTGTCGCGCACGCCAAACGTCTTGAGGTAGACCGGCTTGCCGTGTTGCTGGACCAGAACCACCGCGCCGGGCAGCCGGCCGCTTCCCACCTCGTTGTCAAAATACGCGGTGATGCGATCGAGGCCGTCGGACGACGGGGCAGGGATATCGGCGGCCCGGCTCCGTGTCATGGAGCCGGCGAGCAGCGCGGCTCCGACCAGAAATTCACGACGCTTCATCCGGGCTTCCTCCCTCGCCGGGAACAAAGCCGCAAGACATCAGAGGCGTCAACACGCCTTCGATTAAAATCGCGTCACGATTTCCGAAAGGAACGGTCGCGGACGGTCCTCGCTCGGCTTGGTCGGCGTGCCGATATGGACGAGGCCGGCGAGTTTCTCGTCCGGCTTGAGGCCAAGGCCATCCAGCACGTCGCGATCGAACGAGAACCAGCCGGTCAGCCAGCAGGCACCGTAACCGAGCGCGGTCGCGGCCGTGACAATGTTCATCACGCTCGCGCCGGCCGACAATTCCTGCTCGAAGGCCGGCACCTTGGGATGCGGCCTGGTGAAGCTGACGATGCCGATCACCAGCGGCGCGTCCATGAGACGCTTGCGCTCGGTCTCGACGTCGGCGGCGGGCGCACCGGGATTCTTGCGGGCGAAGACCCTGGCGATCACCTCGCCGGCGCGCATCCGCGCGTCGCCCTCGAAAACGATGAAGCGCCACGGCGCGAGCTTGCCGTGATCAGGCACGCGGGCACCGATGGTGAGGATGGTGTCGAGCTCGGCCGGGGAAGGGCCGGGCCCGGTCATTTCGCGCGGCTTGACCGAGCGGCGGGTCTTCAGGAGTTCGATGGCATCGGGCACGGGGGCGTCCTTGTGGCTTGCTGTTGTTGCCGGACATAAGCCTGGCAGAAGACGAATGGAAGGGATTTTAGAGGTATTATGAGGTCTGCTGGCAGCTGGCCAGAAAGCTATGGTCCCAGGTTGGGACTATGCTAAGATGAATTGGATGAGGATCATAGCGCTTAGCACGATCAAGGCGTTTCTCGATCGGGCCGGCGAGGTCTCCGATGCCCGCGAGCCCCTGATGGCCTGGTTTCGGCAGGTGAAGCAGGCCGATTGGGCGAAGCCCGCGGACGTCAAGAGAGACATCCGATCCGCTAGTATCCTCAGGGACGGCCGCGTCGTCTTCAACGTCGCCGGCAACAAAATTCGCGTCGTGGTCTGGATCAACTATCCATATCGCGTGGTCTATATCCGTTTTGTCGGAACACATCGGCAGTACGACGCAATCGATGCTCAAACTGTTTAGAAGGTCGGTGATGGAAATCGCGCCAATCAAGTCCAACCGGGATTATCGCCGCGTCCTCAAGGAGATCGAGACGTTGATGAGCGCGCGCCGGAACTCGCCGGAGGGCGATCGGCTGGATGTGCTCGTGACGCTGGTAGAGGCGTGGGAGCGTAAGCACTATCGGCTCGATCTTCCGGATCCGGTCGAGGCGATCAAGTATCATATGGAACAGAGCGGCCTGCAGCCGAGAGATCTGATTCCCTTTATCGGCAGTCGAAACCGGGTTCACGAAGTGCTCAATCGGCGGCGTGAATTGACGCTCAGCATGATCCGACGGCTGCATGAGGGGCTCGGCATTCCCGCCGAGTCCCTCATCAAAATCGGGCAAGATAGAGCCGCTTGAACGCCATCAGGCCGCGTCGCGCGCCCGCCGGACATCCGGCGGGGTTGCCTCGTCCACCAGTGCGGCGATCGCCTCCGCGGTCGTCATCACCTTCTGGCCGTCGCTGCCGAGCCGGCGGACCGAGACCGAATGCGTCTCGGCCTCCTTCTTGCCGCACACGAGCAGTGCCGGGATCTTGGCCAGCGAGTGCTCGCGGACCTTGTAGTTGATCTTCTCGTTGCGCAGGTCGATCTCGGCCCGGAGCCCCGCGCGCCGGACCTGCTCCAGCACCTGCTTGGCATATTCGTCGGCTTCCGAGGTGATGGTGGTCACCACCACCTGCACCGGCGAGAGCCAGAGCGGGAAGTTGCCGGCATAGTGCTCGATCAGGATGCCGATGAAGCGCTCCATCGAGCCGCAGATCGCGCGGTGCACCATCACCGGCGCCTTCTTGCCGCTGTCATGGTCGATGTAGAACGCGCCGAACCGTTCCGGCAGGTTGAAGTCGACCTGCGTGGTGCCGCACTGCCAGTCGCGGCCGATGGCGTCGCGCAGCACGTATTCGAACTTCGGCCCGTAGAACGCGCCTTCGCCGGGGTTGATCTCGGTCTTGATGTGGTTGTTCTGCGCCTGGATCTGGCTCAGCACGGTCGCCATCACGCGCTCGGCGTGATCCCACATCGCATCGGTGCCGACGCGTTTCTCCGGCCGGGTCGACAGCTTCACCGTGAGATCGCCGGTGAAGCCGAAGTCCGCATAGGTCGACAGGATCAAATCGTTGATCTTGAGGCACTCGTCGGCGAGCTGGTCCTCCATGCAGAACACGTGCGCGTCGTCCTGGGTGAAGCCGCGCACGCGCATCAACCCGTGCATGGCGCCGGACGGCTCGTAGCGATGCACCACGCCGAACTCGGCGAGGCGCAGGGGGAGGTCGCGGTAGCTCTTCAGGCCGTGCTTGAAGATCTGCACGTGGCCGGGGCAGTTCATCGGCTTGAGCGCGAACCAGCGCTTGTCCTCGGCTTCGTCGCCGGCCGACTGCGCCGCGAACATGTTCTCGCGATACCAGCCCCAATGGCCCGAGGTCTCCCACAGCACCTTGTCGAGGATCTGCGGCGCGTTGACCTCGTTGTAGTCACCGGCGAGGCGCCGACGCATATAGGCGATCAGCTGCTGGAAGATGGTCCAGCCCTTCGGGTGCCAGAACACGACGCCCGGACCCTCCTCCTGGAAGTGGAAGAGGTCGAGCTCGCGCCCGAGCTTGCGATGGTCGCGCTTCTCGGCTTCCTCGATCTGCTTGAGGTAGGCGTCGAGGTCCTCCTGCTTGGCGAAGGCGGTGCCGTAGATTCGCGTCAGCATCGGGTTGTTGCTGTCGCCGCGCCAATAGGCGCCGGCCACCTTCATCAGCTTGAAGGCGTTGCCGACCTTGCCGGTCGAGGTCATGTGCGGGCCGCGGCACAGATCGAACCAGTCGCCCTGGTAGTAGATCTTGATCGGCTCGTTGCCGGGAATGGCGTCGACCAGCTCGACCTTGAAGGCCTCGCCCTTGTCGCGGAACACCTGCTTTGTCTTCTCGCGATCCCAAACCTCTTTCGTGAACGGTTTGTCGCGCGCGATGATCTCGCGCATCTTCTTCTCGATCGCGGCAAAGTCTTCCGGCGTGAATGGCTCGTTGCGGAAGAAGTCGTAGTAGAAGCCGTTCTCGATCACGGGACCGATGGTGACCTGGGTGCCCGGCCACAGCGCCTGCACGGCTTCGGCGAGCACGTGCGCGCAATCATGGCGGATCAATTCGAGCGCGCGCGGATCGTCGCGGTTGATCAGCTCGATCTTGGCATCGGCTTCGATTGCGTCGTCGAGATCGGAGACGACGCCGTCGAGCGCCATCGCCACGGTGCGCTTGGCCAGCGAGGGCGAAATGCCCTTGGCGATCTCGAGACCGGTGATGCTTTTGTCGTATTCGCGCCGGGCACCGTCGGGGAAGGTGAGGGTGACTTTGGCGGCGGGGTTCACGGGCTTCAGATTGCTGAGGGAGTATTGGAAGCCGGATTCGGACTTGTTCTGGTCGGTCATTGCTTTTCTCCTGAAGCTCACTCCTGCGAACGAGCGCAGGTAAGCGGGAACGAGCGATATATCAGGCGATTCGGCCTGCGCAATCCGTCATTTCCAAGAAAGTGGCGCGCAAAACCCGGGACGGTGCGCCAACTATTTCGCTCCGCGCCCTTTAACCGACCGCGGGCCTGCTCTACATGCATTTGCATGGAAAATCCACGCCCCACCGGCCGTTTCACGCCAACCGCCCTGATGCTCGGCAATCTCGTCACCGGCTGTTCGGTGCTGGCACCGGCGGGCATGCTGCCGGAATTGTCGGCGGGGCTCGGCATCAGCATCCATGCGGCCGGGCTGCTGATTACCTTCGGCGCGGTGGTGCTGTGCATCGGCTCGCCGCTGACGGCCTGGCTCACCAGCCGCATCGAACGGCGAACGCTGCTTGCCACGACGCTCGCGGTGCTTGCGCTGGGCAATCTCGCCTCGGCCTTTGCGCCCGACTACACGAGCCTCCTCGTCATCCGCCTGGTGATGCTCGCGGTCGGAGCGCTCTACACACCGCAGGCAGCCGGCACGGCGGCGCTGATCGTCCCGGTGGAGCGGCGCGGCAGCACGATCGCGTATATCTTCCTTGGCTGGTCGCTCGCAGCCGCCGTCGGCCTGCCGCTGATCACCTTCATCGCCAGCCGCTATGGCTGGGGCGCGGGCCATGGCGGGG
>NZ_AKIY01000113.1 GCF_000282615.1 Bradyrhizobium sp. YR681
GCGGTTGCCGCCATATTCGACGAAGGCGGCCTGGAGCGAGGGTTCGACCCTCGTGACCTTGGCGAGGTAGATATTCCCGCGCAGTTGCTTGCGTTGCGCGGTCTCGAAATCAAACTCTTCGACGCGATTGCCGCGGACCACGACAACCCGGGTCTCCTCCGGGTGGGTGGCATCGATCAACATCTTGTTGGGCATGTCTTAACTCTTGGCGGCGGCGGGCGCGATTCACCGTGGGCGCGTATCGCGCCGCCGGGTGACGCGACGGTCCACCTGATTCGGGGGTGAGGGGAAGGCCGAAACGCCGTCTCTCGCGCCTTGCCGAACCGGAAGCTTCAGGACCATGGCGGCGCGCGGGATTATCACTCCGCAGCGTCGCGAATGGTCCTTCAGAATTCGTCGGCACAGTCTGGCGCATCAAGCGTCGGCCCGTATGAAACATTGGGCGGCGGGGCCGCCCCTCAATCAGTTGCTGTTGGCCAGGCATGGCGCGAGCGCGCTCGCCTTGGGATTACGAACCGCTCCCCTGGGATTAAGGGACCGGGCAAAAGGTTACGCCGCTGTCAGAACAGTCCCGGACACGTTGCGGTAACCGGGGACCGTCCGCCGCCAGTACTTGCCCCGTTCCACCTCGCTGCCGCGCACCGCGCTGGTCTTAGAGGGGAACGGAAAACGCTGGAATTCCCAAACCTTGGGAGTTCCGGCGCTGCACCGGGAGGCTGAATGCGACACAACCGGAAATATCGGCCGTCAGCACTCCGTACATACGTGGAATGGACCATCCGTGCAAGGAGCGTCGCACGGCGGTCACAGTCGCCGAGTTTCGCGCGCCTGTCATTAAGGATCGATTAACCCTGTGGTTCTATTGCGTTAAAAAAGCTGCTCGGAGGCACGGAATCGGTGGCGAGCCGCACACATCAAAGGGTCTTGCTGGGATGCGCGCTGCTATGCGTCGCGGCACTGCCGTGTGCTGATTCCTCGCGCCTGAAGGCCGCGGAAAGTCAGCCGCAACCCTCTGTTGCAGTAGCGAATTTTCCAATTGCCTCCGCCGCCCGGCTGGCGGGCGATGGCAAGCAGACCCGCTTCATTCTGGACCTCGATCAAACCATCACTTTCCGTGCCGTCACCCTGGCCGAGCCATATCGCGTGGTGGTCGACGTCCCCCAGCTTAATTTTCGGCTGCCCGCAGGGACAGGTGGCGGCGGACGGGGACTGGTCAAAGCCTTCCGCTACGGGCTGGTCATGCCTGGCGGCTCCCGAATCGTGTTCGACCTGACGGGTCCCGCCAAGATCGCCAATTCCTACGTGCTGGAGGCGGCCAACGGCCAGCCGGCCCGGCTGGTGCTCGAGCTGGAGGAGGTCGATCGCGCGGCTTTCGCGCCGACGCTGGCTCAGGAAAATCGTCCCGAATTGCGGCCCGCGATCGCCGAGGCGCCGCCCGCGACGGTTCCGGCGGCCGCAGCTGCGGATTCCGGGCCACAGAAAGCTGACGGCCGCCCGGTGGTCGTGATCGATCCCGGCCATGGCGGCATCGACAACGGCACGCAATCGAGCGGGGAGAGCGAGAAGAACCTGGTGCTGGCCTTTGGCCGGGCGTTGCGCGACCGGCTGGAAAAGGCCGGCAAATACCGCGTGGTGATGACGCGGGACGACGACACCTTCATCCCGCTCAACGACAGGACCAAGATCGCGCGCAACCTCAAGGCCGCGCTGTTTGTTTCGATTCATGCCGATGCGCTGCCGAAGGCCGAGGGCGACGCGCAGGGCGCCACCATCTATACGCTGTCCGACAAGGCCTCCGACGCCGAGGCCCAGCGCCTGGCGGACGCCGAAAACCGCGCGGACGCGATCGCCGGCTTCAATCTGGCGGAGGAGCCGACAGACGTCGCCGACATCCTGATCGACCTGACACAGCGGGAAACCCGCACGTTTTCAAATCGTTTTGCGCATTTGCTGATGGGCGAAATGAAGTCGACCGTGCGGATGCACAAGCACCCCCTGAAATCGGCCGGTTTCCGGGTGCTGAAGGCGCCTGATGTGCCATCGGTGCTGGTCGAGATCGGCTATGTCTCCAACAAGGGCGACCTCGAGCATCTGGTTTCGGAAGGCTGGCGGTCCAAGGCGGTGGGCTCGATGGCGCAGGCGATCGACGGGTTCCTGGCCAAACGGCTGGCGACGACCGCCGGTTCGTCAAATTGAAGAAGGGTTTTTCCATCCCGCCGCAAAAGCCCTAGTTTGGCCACAGCGGGCGATTTATAAAAACGCCGCAGGGGGTTCCGGAATCGGAGAGAATCCCGCTCGGCGAGCGTCGTTAGGCCCGGCCTTGATGTGATTGCGTAGGCCGGTGAGTTCGTGACGTGAGGTTGGCGCCAGTTTGAGGTGCCAGTGCTTGGGTCCGATGGGGCTGATACTGGGCTGATCCAGAGTTTGAACGGATAAACACATAATGCGCTTGCTGGTGCGGTTCATGGGCTTCCTGTTCGCCGCGGGAACAGTGGTGTTCCTTGTCGGTGTCGGGGCCATAGCAGGCCTGATCTGGCATTTCTCCAAGGACTTGCCTGATTACTCTCAGCTTCAGGATTACGAGCCGCCGGTGATGACCCGCGTGCACGCGGTCGACGGCTCGCTGCTCGGCGAATACGCCAAGGAGCGGCGGCTTTATTTGCCGATCCAGGCAGTGCCCAAGCTCGTGATCAACGCGTTCCTCGCGGCCGAGGACAAGAATTTCTACGAACATGGCGGCATCGACTACACCGGCATGGCGCGTGCCGGCGTGGTCTACATCCAGAACTACGGCTCCAACCGCCGTCCGCAGGGCGCCTCCACGATCACCCAGCAGGTCGCCAAGAACTTCCTTCTGACCAACGAGGTCTCCTTCGCCCGCAAGATCAAGGAAGCCTTGCTGGCGATGCGGATCGAGAAGACCTACTCGAAGGACAAGATCCTCGAGCTGTACCTGAACGAGATCTATCTGGGCCTCGGCGCCTACGGCATCGCGGCCGCCTCGCTGGTCTATTTCGACAAGTCGGTGAACGAGCTGACGGTGGCGGAAGCGTCCTATCTGGCCGCGCTGCCGAAGATGCCCGCGACGCTGCATCCGGTCCGCAACCGCGACCGCGCCATCGAGCGTCGCAACTACGTCATCGACCGTCTGCTGGAGAACGGCTGGATCAAGCAGGCCGACGCCGACAAGGCCCGCAAGGAGCCGCTGGCCGTCACCAACCGTTCGGGCGGCGCCCACACCTTCGCCGGCGAGTATTTCGCCGAGGAAGTCCGCCGCGACATCTTCGAGCGCTACGGCGAGAAGAAGCTCTACGAAGGCGGTCTCTCCGTCCGCACCACGCTCGATCCGAAGATCCAGGTCATGGCGCGCAAGGCCATGGTCGCCGGCCTCGTGAATTATGACGAGCAGCAAGGCTACCGCGGCGCCATGAGCAAGCTCGATATTTCGGGCGATTGGGGCGTCAAGCTCGCCGAGATCAAGTCGCTCTCCGACATCTCGCCGTGGCGCATGGCGGTGGTGCTGGAGACCAGCGACCAGTCCGCACGCATCGGCTTCCAGCCGAGTCGCGAACTTGGCGGCGCCATCAGCAAGCAGCGTGAGACCGGCCTCATCACGGCTGACGGTGTGCGCTGGGCGAGGGCGGCCCAGGGCAACGCCAAGGGCAAGACCCCGACATCTGTCTCGCAGGTGCTGCAGCCTGGCGACGTGATCTATGCCGATCCGCTCTACTCCAAGGAAGGACAGCCGGTCGAAGGCCAGTACCGTCTGCGCCAGATTCCCGAAGTGTCCGGCGCGATGGTGGCGATGGATCCCTGGACCGGGCGCGTGCTCGCGATGGTCGGTGGCTTCTCGTTCGACCAGAGCCAGTTCAACCGCGCCACGCAGGCCTACCGGCAGCCGGGCTCGTCGTTCAAGCCGATCGTCTATTCGGCCGCGCTCGACAACGGCTACACGCCGTCGACCGTGGTGCTGGACGCGCCGATCGAAATCGACCAGGGCCAGGGCGCCGGCGTGTGGCGGCCGGAAAACTTCTCCTCGGGCAAGTTCCAGGGACCGGTAACGCTGCGCAATGCGCTGCGGCAGTCGCTCAACACCGTGACGGTGCGCCTCGCGCAGGACATCGGCATGCCCTTGATCGGCGAATATGCCCGCCGCTTCGGCGTCTATGACGAGCTGCCGAACTATCTGTCCTACGCGCTCGGCGCCGGCGAGACGACGGCGATGCGCATGGTGACGGCCTATTCGATGCTCGCCAATGGCGGCCGCCGCGTGAAGCCGACCCTGATCGACCGTATCCAGGACCGCTACGGCCGCACCATCTTCAAGCACGACCAGCGCGAATGCCGCGGCTGCGATGCGCCCGGCGGCTGGAAGAACCAGGCCGAGCCGCAGCTGATCGACCGTCGCGAGCAGGTGCTGGATTCCATGACCGCCTACCAGATCACCGAGCTGATGGAAGGCGTCGTGCAGGCCGGTACCGCGACGGTGGTCAAGGAGGTCGGCAAGCCGATCGCCGGCAAGACCGGCACCACCAACGAGGCCAAGGACGCCTGGTTCGTCGGCTTCTCGCCCGACGTCGCCGTCGCCATCTATATGGGCTACGACAAGCCGCGCGCGCTCGGCAAAGGCAACGCTGCGACCGGCGGCCATCTGGCTGCGCCGATCGCGCGCGATTTCCTCAAGCTCGCGCTCGCCGACAAGCCCGCGGTTCCGTTCAAGGTGCCGGCCGGCATCAAGCTGGTCCGCGTCGTCGCCAAGACCGGCATGCGCGCCGGCCCCGGCGAGACCGGCGGAACCATCCTGGAGGCCTTCAAGCCGGGCACGGCGCCGCCGGACAATTACTCGGTCATCGGCGTCGCCGATGCCGACGGGCGCGGCGGCGTGCCGGCGTCGCAGCAGCAACAGCCGGATTCCGGCTTCTTCATGCGGCCGGGCACCGGCGGGCTGTACTAGCGTATAAGACGGACGATCGCGGTTCGGGCGGTTGCGCTTTGCAGCCGCCGCCGCTACATCCGCAATCTCCATTACACGCGGAGCAATTCCGCGAGATCAGAGAACGACATGCGCGCCGAAATCGAACGGTTGGTAGAAGAGATCAAGCAGTCAGTCGGGCTGCTGAGGAGGCATCTTTGACGTCGAGAAATCGACGGCGCGCCTCGCTGAGCTGAACAAGCTCGCAGAAGATCCCAACCTCTGGAACGATCCCCAGAAGGCCCAGAAGCTGATGCAGGAGCGCACCTCGCTTGAGGATTCGCTGTCCGGCATCGGCAAGGTCGAGCAGGAGCTCGAGGACGACATCGGCATGATCGAGCTCGGCGAGGCCGAGGGCGATGCCGGCGTCGTGGCGGAAGCCGAAGCCGCGCTGAAGACCCTGAAGAAGGAGGTCGCCCGGCGCGAGCTCGAGGCGCTGCTCTCGGGCGAAGCCGATCGCTTCGATTCCTATCTCGAAGTCCATGCCGGCGCCGGCGGCACCGAGAGCCAGGACTGGGCGCAGATGCTGTTGCGCATGTACACGCGCTGGGCCGAGACGCACGGCTTCAAGGTCGAATTCCTCGAAGAGTCCGAGGGTGAAGAGGCCGGCATCAAGTCGGCGACCATCCAGGTCTCCGGCCACAACGCCTATGGCTGGCTGAAGACGGAGGCTGGCGTGCACAGGCTGGTGCGCATCTCGCCGTTTGATTCCAACGCGCGGCGGCACACCTCGTTCTCGAGCGTGCAGGTGTTTCCGGTCATCGACGACAGCATCAAGATCGACATCAAGGAAGCCGACGTCCGCGTCGACACGATGCGCTCGGGCGGCGCCGGCGGTCAGCACGTCAACAAGACCGAATCCGCGGTGCGCCTGACGCATATTCCGACAGGCGTGGCCGTGGTCTGTCAGGCCGGCCGCTCCCAGCACAAGAACCGGGCGCAGGCCTGGGACATGCTGCGCGCGCGTCTCTACGAGATCGAGCTGAAGAAGCGCGAGGAGAAAGCCGCCGCCGACCAGGCCGCCAAGACCGATATCGGCTGGGGCCACCAGATCCGCTCCTACGTGCTGCAGCCCTACCAGATGGTGAAGGACCTGCGCACGGGCGTGCAGACCTCCGACACCTCGGGCGTGCTCAACGGCGAGCTCGACGACTTCATGGCCGCGACGCTGGCGCAGCGCGCCTTCGGCACCCCCGGCGCCGACATCGAGGACGTCGACTGATGTCCCGCGTCGCCTTCATCGGGCTTGGACGGATGGGCCATGGCATGGCCGGCCGTTATCTCGATGCCGGCTTCACGGTGACGCTGTGGAATCGCAGCAAGGCCAAGGCCGAAGATCTGATCGCGCGCGGCGCCCATTGGGCGACCTCGCCCGAGGACGCCGCGATCGATGCCGACGCGGTCGTGACCATGGTCGCCGACGACGAAGCCTCCCGTGCCGTCTGGCTCGGGCCGCAAGGTGCGGCCAAGACGGCGAAATCAGGCACGATCGCGATCGAATGCTCCACCGTCTCTTATGACCACGCCCGCGAGATGGGCCGCGAGCTCAACGCGCGCGGGCTGATCTATATCGACTGTCCCGTGACGGGATTGCCGGATGCGGCAGCCGCGGGAAAGCTGACACTGCTCGCTGGCGCAGATAGCGCCGACCTCGAACGCGCGCGGCCTTATCTGGTGCCGATCGGCTCGACCATCCGCCATTTCGGCGCTGTCGGCTCCGGCACCGTCTACAAGCTCATCAACAACCTGATGGGCGCGATCCAGATCGCCGGCCTCGCCGAGGGCCTCGCGATCGCCGAGCAGGCCGGGCTCGACATGAACCTGGTGCTGGAATCGATCCAGGCCGGCGTTGCCGCAAGCCCGCAGGTGCAGCGCCACTCCAGGCGCATGGTCGCCCGCGACTTCAGCGGCGCCACATTTACGGCGGCGCTGCGGCACAAGGATGCCGCTTATGCCCTGAAGCTCGCCGAAAGCCTGCTGGCGGACAAGCCGCTGGTCGCGCGCGCCGCGGTCGAGTCCTACGCGCAGGCGAAGGCCGCGATGCCGGATGACGATGAAGGCAGGATGATCGAGCTGGTGTCGCGGCCGAAGAAGCCGTCCTAGCTGCACGGCCAGTTGCGCTGAGACCGCGCATTCATCGGCGCTGCCGCGATTTGTATCGTCATGTCGGAAATCGGGTGGCTCAGCCCCTAGCATCAGTCTAGGCGGCAGACTCGATTGCCGAGGTGAAACCCATGCCCCCGAACGACAACCGGATCGACGCGCGAGACTGGTCGCTGCTCGCTGTGCTTTCGGTGCTCTGGGGCGGATCGTTCTTCTTCAACGGAGCGGCATTGCGGGAATTGCCGCCGCTGACGCTGGTCTTCCTGCGCGTCGCGCTCGGGGCGGCGATGCTTCTGCCATTGCTCCGGATGCAGGGGATCGGCCTCCCCAAGGGCATGGCGGGCTGGAAGCCGTTCGTCGCGATCGGATTGCTCAACAACGTCATTCCGTTTTCACTGATCGTGATCGGCCAGACCTTCATTCCGAGCGGACTGGCGTCGATCCTCAATGCGACCACGCCGCTGTTCACGGTGATGGTGATGGCGGCGGCGGGCGAACAAGCCCTGCAGATGCGGCGTGTGGCCGGCGTGGCGCTGGGGCTTCTCGGCGTGATCGTTCTGCGAGGGTGGGGTGCCGAGACGCGGACCGGGCAGGGGCTCGGCATCCTGCTCTGTCTCGGTGGTGCATTCAGCTATGGCTTTGCAGCACTCGCTGCGCGGCGGCTGTTGAAGGACTCCGCCCCGCTGGGGACAGCGACGTTTCAACTGATGGCGTCCACGGTGATGATGGCGGTCGTCGCCGGTGTGGTGGAGCGGCCATGGCATCTGCCGATCCCGGGTCCTGCGACCTGGTTTGCCGTGCTTGGCCTCGCCGGATTGTCGACGGCGCTCGCTTACATCGTCTTCTTTCAGATCATCCGGCGCTCGGGTGCGACCAACGTGATGCTGGTGACGTTGCTCATTCCCGTCACCGCCATCCTGCTGGGATGGCTGGTGCTGGGTGAGCCGATCTCCATGCGCGAGATCGTGGGCGCCGTCGTCATCGGCAGCGCGCTGCTCGTGATCGACGGGCGCGTCCTGAATCTGCTGCGGTGCGGCGCGTAAGTTCCGGAGCTGTCGTTTCACCGCGCGGAAAATCGAAGCGCTTGCCAGCCGCACACCGCCTTGCGACACTCTCGGCAAAACAAGACTACAAAATACAGGGGAGAGAACGATGCCGGGTCGTCGCAACAACCTTGCTGCCCTCGCCATGCTTGCTGCCGGAATGCTCGTCACCGCACCGGCCCTCGCGCAGAAGAAATACGACCCCGGCGCCAGCGATACCGACATCAAGATCGGCAACATCATGCCCTATAGCGGGCCTGCCTCGTCCTATGGCGTGATCGGCAAGACCGAGGCCGCCTTCTTCAAGATGATCAACGACCAGGGCGGCATCAACGGGCGCAAGGTCAACTTCATCAGCTATGACGATGCCTATTCGCCGCCGAAAGCGATCGAGCAGGCGCGCAAGCTGGTCGAGAGCGACGAGGTGCTGCTGATCTTCCAGCCGCTCGGCACGCCCTCGAACTCGGCGATCATGAAGTACATGAATGCGAAGAAGGTGCCGCAGCTCTTCGTCGCCTCCGGCGGCACCAAATTTGGTGACCCCAAGAATTTCCCCTGGACCATGGGTTTTCAGCCGAACTACCAGAGCGAGGGGCGGATCTACGCAAAGTACATTCGCGACAATTTTCCGAACGGCAAGATCGCGGTGCTCTGGCAGAACGACGACGCCGGCAAGGACCAGTTCAAGGGCCTGAAGGACGGGCTCGGCGACAAGGCCAACATGATCATCGCCGACAAGTCCTACGAGGTCAGCGACCCCTCGATCGATTCGCAGATCGTGGCCTTGCATGATTCCGGCGCGGACATCTTCTTCTCATGGGCCGCGCCGAAAGGCTCGGCGCAGGCAATCCGGAAGGTCGGCGAGCTCGGCTGGAAGCCGAAATTCTTCCTCGCGAACACCGCGACTTCGGTCGCCTCGGTGCTCAAGCCCGCCGGGCTCGACTATTCCAGGGACATCATCTCGACCGTCTATCTGAAGGATCCGACCGACCCGACCTGGGACAAGGACCCGGCGGTGGTGAAATGGCGCGAATTCATGGACAAATATTACCCTGATGGCGACAAGGCCAACGCCAACAACGTCTATGGCTACGTGCAGGCCGAGGCGATGGCGCAGGTGTTGAAGCAGTGTGGCGACAATCTCACGCGCGACAACGTCATGAAGCAGGCCGCGAATCTGAAGGATTTTCACACCGACCTGATGCTGCCGGGCATCATGGTCAACACCTCACCGGACGATTACTTCCCGATCGAGCAGATGCAGCTGATGCGCTTCAATGGGCAGGCCTGGGAGCTGTTCGGCGACGTCATCACCGGTGAGGTCGGCCACGAGCGCGGCCAGTAGTCAGGACTGGGTGCCAGCTTTGGCCCTCAGCGCCATGCCGCCGGCGACACCGACGCCGAGCGCATACATCCAGCCTTCGTGGAAATCGAACAGATGCGAGTTGAGCAGCGAGCTCGCGATGTTCTGCACGATGACCACGAGGCCGATCCAGGCGGCAAGGCCTTCGCCGGTGAACAGGCGAAGCTGCGCGATCCACATCGCGTAGAGCAGGATGACGCCGAAGAGGCCCCATTGCACCGCGACGTTGAGGGTCTGGTTGTGCGGGTTGCTGACGATCTCCGCATCGAGGCTGCTGCCGCCGGTGGCGGCGCGCTCGAATTGCCGCTTGATCGAGCCGGTGCCATGGCCGATCAGCGGGGCCTCACCAAAGGCGTGAAGCGACTTGCGCCAATAGGTCAGGCGCTGGGCGGTCGAAGCACGGCTGATGTCCTCATGGCCGTGGCGGTATTCGACGGCGATGTCGGTGATGCGCTGGCGCAGATAGGGCGACGCCGTCCAGGCCAGCGCGCTCGCGGCGACCGTGCCCGCGAGCAGGACCAGCGTCGCCCGCCGGCCGAGATGTTTCCAGGCGAACAACGCCAGCAGGATCGGGATGCAGAGCAGGGCCGTGCGGCTCGAGGCGACGAACACCATGCTGGTGGCGAACAGCAGGATCAATGCCAGGCACGCAACTGCCGCAATCGCGCGTCCGCTGCGCCAGAAGGTGAGCGCAGGCAGGGCGAGCGCAAGGGCGCAGAGCGTGAATTCCTGGCTCTGGTCGATGTAGTTCTTGACGGGAACGCCGGCCGACGCCGTCGCGGCGATCTTCCAGGCGGGATTGAGCAGCACGATCCAGGAGAAGACGGCAAGCAGCGCGCAGGAGGCCAGAAAGGCAAAGCAAACCCAGATACCGCGCTCCGACCGGCTGAAATGATGGAGCAGCGGCGGAATCAGCACGAGCTTTGCGACCGGCTTGATCGCATGCAGCCGGTTGGCCCAATCGCCGTCCGACCACAGCGTGCCGAGGAGGGCGAGCAGCAGGAGAGCGAACGGCAGGGCGAACGCGGGCCGCATCAGCTCGCGCGCGTAGCCGCGCCAGTCGATGGTTGGCGTCACCGCGAGCAGCCAGAGCCCGCCGAAGATCGAAGGCGCCGTGGTCGACCAGGGCAGCGACGCTGCGATCAGGACGACGAGCGCGTCCGCCGCCCCGATCAGCGCGGCCGAATTGCTCAAGCTCGGCCATCGGCTGCGCAGCACCTGCCAACCGGATGGAGCGGACCACGCCGCGGGTTCAGCAATCATGAGGAATGACATCTATCGCGCTGCGACCAGCCGTTCCCTGGGCATCTCGCGCCCAAGGAAGTCGCGGGCCTGGGTTTCGTAACCGAAGCGATCGGCAAGCTCGTGGCGCCGCGCGCGGATCTTGCCGCGCCATTCCTCCTGCCGCGTCAGCACGCGGATGATGGAAGCTGCGATCGCCTCGGTCGAGAACGGATCGAAATAGTCGGCGAGCTCGCCCGCGACCTCGCGGAAGACAGCGATATCGGAGCACAGCACCGGTGTATTCGCCGCCAGCGCCTCGATGATCGGCACGCCAAAGCCTTCGGCGAAGCTCGGCATGATCAGGCCGTGCGCCTCCGCGATCAGGGCTGCCTTCTCATGCTCGTCGATATAGCCGGCGAAGCGGACGTTCGGCGGCGGATTGCGCATCCGGCTGGTCTCGCCGGCATGGCCGATCACGACGAGATCGGCCTGCGGCACGCCGCGGAAGGCGCGGATGACGGTGGCGACGTTCTTGCGCGGCTCGTTGGAGACGATGACGACGAAGCTCGGCCGCCCCGGACGCCCCGACGGGGCTGGGAGGTGCAGGACATCCGGGGCGTCGAACCGGGTGCGGGGATACACGACCCGCGCCGGCAGGTGCGCAAATTGCGGCAACAGTTCCCTGAACCGCATCATGCTATAGTTTGAAACGAAGGCGAGCTCATCGGCCTGACGCAGGCTGGTGCGGATCCGCGCCAGGAACTGCCGCGTGGCGATGTCGCTGAGCTTGAGGTCGGTGAGCGGCAACAGATCGTGGACGACGCAGATCACCTTGGCGTTCGGCTTGCGCCTGATCGCGACGCGTGTCGGGGTGTCCACGACGATGACGTCATAGTCGCGCGCGTCGATCCGTGGCGGCGGCAGCAGGAAGAAAGCGGAGGAGTCCTGATAGTTGAAGAAGCCGGGCTCGAGCTGGAAATCGCTGAACAGTTCGAGATGGCGCATATCCGGCGGAATGTATTCGAGTGCGGCAATCCGGTTCTCGATCAGCCGGGTGCGCAGACCCAGCAGGCCGATCGCGCGCAGGAGACAGAGGATATTGTCCCGCGACAGCAACATGGCGGCCTTGTTGCGGAGCCAGTCCAGCCTGCGACGCGAGCCGCTGAGCATCACCGGGCCGCTGACGTTGACTTCGTCGAGGAAGCGATAGAGAGCGAGCAGCTCGATGTTGTTTGACTTCGCCGGAAACAGCTTCGTGCGTCGCTCGCGCCGCCGTAGCTTGCGGTAGCGCTTCGAGGTCTCCACCAGCAGCGTGAGCGCGTGACCTTCCGACGCGAGCGAACGTGCCAATTCACGGGTGAAGTGGAAGATGCCGCGTTTGTGATTAGGTTGTCCGAGCGACTCCGAGACGACCAGGATGTTCTGTTTCATGCACGTTTCTCGCGGAGCTCGAAGGCGTGGGGGGCCGGTGGCTCGACCGTGACGGTCGAGGCGATGCGGCCGTGATCGAGATTGATGATGGTGGAGCAGGTGCGGCGCAGCAGTGGCTGGTCGTGCGAGGCGATGATCACGATCGCCGCCTGCGACACGAGGTTCAAGAGCCGCTCCTGGGCCTTCGCCGCAAAGTGCTCGTCGACCACGCTGAGCCATTCGTCGAGCAGGAGGATGTCGGCCGGAAAGGCGGTGGCGGTCGCAAACAGCACCCGCATCAGCATGCCCGAGGAGAACATCCGCAGCGGCAGCCGCTGCATGCGGGTCTCGAGCTCGGTAAAGGCCCAGATCTCGTCGATCACGCTGCGGGTCGGCTTGCGGCCGCTGATCCGCAGCAGCAGCGCGATGTTGTCCTCCGCCACGAAGTCGAGGTTTACGCCGGCGTTGAGGCCGAGCAGGGGCACGACGTTGCCCTGGATCGAGATGCTGCCGCTGCTCGGCGGATAGACGCCGGCGATCAGCCGCAGCAATGTCGACTTGCCGGAGCCGTTAGGACCGGCAAGGCCAATGCGGCTGGCGGC
>NZ_AKIY01000114.1 GCF_000282615.1 Bradyrhizobium sp. YR681
CCCCCGCCGATAGCGGCTGATGTTGTTGCGGTGTGCGCGCAACAAGGCCAACTCTTCATCAATCATCGTCGTCATCCCGTTTGGCGATGGTCGCCTAGGCCGCGAGATCGGTTCGCAAAATGGATTTCCTGCGCACCGGCTTGCCGCCCGGAGGCCCCTTCGGATGGTGGTCCAGCGTCGCGAGTGCTTCCAGAATCTCGTCGATGGTGACGGGCTTGTCCGAGCCCGGTAGCTCCCTCAGGGCCGGGTTTGAGGCAACGCTGGCAGCGTCCGAAGCCCAGGACGCGAGGATCGCACGCTTCTCGCCGATCGACAGCGCCGGATCCGCGACGACGTCGCGGGGATGATCGTAGACTGAGCCGGGGTGCAGTATCGCGTTCAGGTCGATGATGTTGTCAGCATGATCGATCATGAGAGGTCCTCCTTCTCCTTTCGCTAAAACCTCTGGGTCGCATTGGGGTTACGCAGTCGACGGCAGTGGTCGATCCCGCCCGACGATCAGGCGGGATCACCAGGTCTCCGACCAGCGAAATCAGGCGGCCTTGCTCTCGAGCTGATGCACGGTGCCGGATGGCGCGCCGTTGATGGCAATTCGCCGCGGCTTCATGGCCTCAGGAATCTCCCGGATCAGTTCGATCTTCAGCAGGCCGTTCTCGAACGACGCGCTCTGCACCTGGACATAGTCGGCGAGGTTGAACTGCCGCTTGAACGGCCGCGCGGAAATGCCCCGATAGAGATATTCGCGTTCCGCCTTGTCGGCCTTGTTTCCCTCGACGATCACCGCGTTCTGCTCGGCCGTCACCGAGATCTCGTCAGGCGAAAAGCCGGCGATCGCAAGTGCGATCCGGTAGCGGTCCTCGCTGACGCGTTCGATGTTGTAGGGGGGATAGTTGTCCTCGCCGGCACGCTGTGCCGTCTCCACGAGGTCGAAAAGGCGGTCGAAACCAATGGTCGAACGCCACAGGGGAGAGAAGTCGTAAGTGCGCATAGCCAGATCCTCCAAAGAGCAAAATGGATACGAGCGGCACCGGACACGACCGGTGCCCGTCTCAGTCTTTCCCGACCCATCAGGCGTCGGGAACGCCACCTCTCGGCGGCATCGGAAAAATAAAAAAACACCGTTTTGGTTTCAAGAGGGGAGGTCAAAAAATTTTAGAACGGCCTGCGCCCCCCGGGGAAAGCCGACGCCCCCTTGAACCAAAAGGGGGCGTCGTGCCGGAGCCTGGTGTCGTTCGGCCTCTACACATTCGATCCGTGGATCGCGTCGATCACGGCGTCCGTCACTTCCTTCGTCGTCGCCTTGCCGCCGACGTCGGGCGTCAGGACGCCGGCCGCGCAGACGCGTTCGACCGCCGTCATCAGCCGCACCGCGGCATCCTTCTCGCCGAGATGCTCGAGCATCTGCACGCCGGTCCAGAAGGTCGCGACCGGGTTGGCGATGCCCTTGCCGGTGATGTCGAAGGCGGAGCCATGGATCGGCTCGAACATCGATGGGAAGCGGCGCTGCGGATCGATGTTGCCGGTCGGCGCCACGCCGAGGCTTCCCGCCAGCGCGCCGGCGAGGTCGGAGAGGATGTCGGCGTGCAGGTTGGTTGCCACGATGGTGTCGAGGCTCTTCGGATGCAGCGTCATGCGCACGGTCATGGCGTCGACCAGCATCTTGTCCCAGGTCACGTCAGGGAATTCGGTCGCGACTTCGGCCGCGATCTCGTCCCACATCACCATGCCATGGCGCTGCGCGTTCGACTTGGTCACGACGGTCAGGAACTTGCGCGGCCGCGACTGCGCGAGCTGGAACGCGTAACGCATGATGCGGGTCACGCCGACGCGGGTGAAGACCGCGACTTCAGTGCCGACCTCTTCCGGCAGGCCCCTGTGGGCGCGGCCGCCCATGCCGGCATATTCGCCTTCCGAGTTCTCGCGCACGATCACCCAGTCGAGATCGCCGACGCCGACATTGCGCAGCGGCGAGGCAACGCCCGGCAGGATTTTTGTCGGCCGCACATTGGCGTACTGGTCAAAGCCCTGGCAGATCGGCAGGCGCAGGCCCCACAGCGTGATGTGGTCGGGCACGTCAGGCGCACCGACCGCGCCGAAATAGATCGCGTCGAATTTCTTCAGCTCGGCGAGGCCATCCGCCGGCATCATCACGCCGTGCTTCTTGTAATAGTCCGAGCCCCAGTCGAACGTCTTGACGTTGAAGGCGAGGTCGCCGCTGCGTTTTGCGAGAGCCTCCAGCACCCGGACACCCGCCGAGATCACCTCGGGGCCGATGCCGTCGGCGGGAATGGCTGCGATCGAATGGGTGCGCATGGGAAGGCTCCGTTTGAGAGATCAGTGAGATTGCGGGACGGGTTCGACGGGCGCGGTCTGCGCGCGCGACAATAGCAGGGTCAGGACGGCCGAGAGAACCAGCAGGCCGCTGACGAAATAGAGTCCACCGACAAAGCTGCCGGTCTGGTCCTTGATCCAGCCGATCATGGCGGGCCCGACGAACCCGCCGGGATTGCC
>NZ_AKIY01000115.1 GCF_000282615.1 Bradyrhizobium sp. YR681
GGCTGGCCGCCGCGGCCATAGCCGCCACGATTGTCGTAGGCGCCCGGCGCGTGATAGCCGTTGGGATAGCAGCGGCCGTCCGAATAATTGTAGTCGTAACCATCGCCGCAGCCGCGTCGCGCCTGGCCGCCACGGCCGTAGCCGCCGCGATTGTCGTAAACGCCGGGCGGGTGATGACCGTTCGGATAGCAGCGGCCGTCGGAATAGTTGTAGTCAAAGCCGTCGCCGCACCGGACCTGAACCTGCTGGACGAGCGGCTTCAGCCCGGCCTCCGGACGCGGGGCCTCCTTCATCGGGATCAAGGCCAAAGCCACCAAGGCGACTGCGATCATCTATCACTCCTCCCAGTTAGTCTCCACGCACCAGCTTTATCAGGTTTGCCGCAGCGTCAATAGAGAACAACGGACGGTGTGGCGCGCCACCGGCCGATCGGCGCGGCGCTCTGTTGTCGCAGCGGAGTTGCGCGCCGCGACGGCTGGCCAGGGAGGGCCGAACCGGCGCTCGGCGCCGCCGATCTTTGCGATTGTCTCACCACCGGGCTTGGGCTATCCCCGGGCAAAATGCACCTCCATATCCGCCAAACCGTCACCCAAAAGTTGTGGTACCGGCCCGACATCGACGGGCTGCGGGCCGTTGCGGTGCTCTCCGTCGTCCTGTTCCACTACGGGGCCCCGATACGCGGCGGCTTCACCGGCGTCGACGTCTTCTTCGTGATCAGCGGCTTCCTGATCACGCAGACCCTCGCTGCCGAGATCGCGGCGGGCAGCTTTTCGATCATCGGCTTTTACGACCGCCGGATCCGCCGCATCCTGCCGGCGTTGCTGGTGATGCTCGCTGCCTCTCTCCTCGCCGGCGCGCTGCTTCTCTCGCCGGGCGACTACACGACACTCGGGACCACGGCCGCCATGGCCACCTTTGGCGTCTCGAATTTCTTCTTCTACGATCATACCGGCTACTTCGACCGGACCTCCGACCTCCTGCCGTTGCTGCACACATGGTCGCTCGCGGTCGAGGAGCAGTTCTATCTCGTCTGGCCGGTGTTGCTGTATGGGCTCTCGCTCTGCCGCTCGCGAGGCCTCATGGCAGCAGCCCTGGCCGTGATCGTCGTCGCGGTATGCGCAGGCAGCATCGTCTATTTTCGCGTCGATCCGAAAGGCGCTTTCTATCTTGCGCCGCCGCGCGCATGGGAACTCGCGATCGGCGCGCTCCTGGTCTTCCTGCCGCCGATGAGACGCGCCGCGGGCGAGATTGCCGCGGTCGCCGGCCTGATCCTGATCGGGATCGGATTCACGATCTCGCCGGCCAAGTTTCCCGGCGAGTTCGCGCTGTATCCCTGCATCGGTGCGGCGCTGATCGTCTGGCCGCGAAACGGACAAACCACATCGAGCGAGGTCCTGGGCGCGCTCGCGCCGATCGGACTGATTTCATATAGCCTGTATCTGTGGCACTGGCCGATTTGGGTGCTGTACCGGATCTACATCAACGGCGGTCTCCCGGGCACGACGGAGGCCGCGATCCTCGCGATTATCTCTGTCCTCATCGCAACGCTCTCCTATCGCTATGTCGAGAAGCCGTTTCGTGTCCGGCGCTGGAAGCCGCTTCAAACCGTCGGAGTAGGCATCGCCGCCATGCTCGCGATGTCGGCGGCCGGGTTTTCCATCACCGCTGCAAACGGACTGCCGCAGCGTCTTCCGGCCGAGGCGCAGCCGCTGCGCGATCTCACGACCATGTGGGACTGGCCGTGCAAGGAGGCCACGATCGACAAGTTCGGCCGTTACTGCGTCTTTGGCGCCCCCTGGGAAACGGCCAGGCACAAATCGATGATCTGGGGCGACAGCCATGCCGAGCATATCGCCCCGATCATCGAAGCAGCTTCACGCGATCCGGATCGTTCATTTCTCGTGTTCGCGGGATGCTCCGCCGTTCTCGGCGACGGCAATTTCATCATCATGATCGGCAATCCGGATTATCCGCAACGCTGCCAGCGCATCCATGCCGGCGCGATGACGGTGCTCGAGGACAGCGCGATCGATCAGGTCATCCTGACCTCGAGCTGGCTGGAGCTGCCGCGTCGGATCGGCAACGACGACGAGCGTCGCGGGGCCGAAGCGATGCGTGAGGCACTGGCGAAGCTCGTTGGACAAACTTCGATTCCAGGGCGTCAATTCATCCTCATTGGCGGCGAGCCGGAGTTGCCGCTGCAGGTCGTGGAGTGCGCTCACGCCAGACTTGCAGGCCTTTGGCGGGCGCCTTGCGAAGCCGGCCTCGGCTCGACGGATGCCAGGACGCTTCTGCAAAGGTCTGCCGTCGTCGACGACATCTTCACGGAGCTCGCGCGGACGCACCCTAACGTCGCAACCGTGTTCCCTGCCCGCCGACTGTGCCGCGACGACGGCTGCGACGTCTCGCTCGACGGCGAGTTTCTCTATCGCGACCCGAGCCACATCAGGCGAAACCTGAAGCCGCAGACCAGGCGCGACTTTGCAGACAGGATCGGCCTTACCGCTGCGTTGAACCGACAGTAGAACCGTTCCGGGCCGCGTCCCGCACGACATCTAGATCTTGCGCAAGCCGTCGAAGCGCGTGCCGACGTAGCGGCCGGCGGCATCGACGACGCGACAAAGCTCTCCGCCGTCGTGATAGAGCAACACGACCTTGGCTCCCGCCTCGAACTGCCCGATCGGTGGTTCGCTCGGCGCGGCATAGAACGGCTGCGATCCCGCCACTTCGTGGGTGAACTGGTTGGGTGGCGGCGAGATCACGCAGTCCGACGGGATCAGTGACGAATCTGGAAGCACAATCGCTTCCGGCCGTTTCATGCCCTCCATGATCTGCCATCCCTGAATTCCGCGAGAAACTTTGCCAGGCAAAATCCTGCCTGGCAAAGCGGTGGACTTGGCTGCCATAGCTCTTGCGTAGCGAGGCTCTTGGGTAGCGAGGCTCTCAGGTACCGAGGCTCTCCTCGGGCAACGTGATCGGAATCCGCGGGAGCACGATGCCTCTTGCCTTCTCGGCATGCGCGGCAACGAGCCCCGCCTCAGCCATATGGAGATGATCGGGCAGGTGATACGACTGGGCAGCGTCCATGTTCACCTGATAGCCGAGATCCTGCAAGCTGGCGATCGTCACCCGGCTCATCGCATTGCCGCCCTCATTGACGAAGCCGGTCATCAGCTCCGCGCCGAACACGGTGTCGCGCCAATGCGAGTCCACCGTCCCCTCCCCGCCCGTGTTTTCGACGGGGACAGGCAGCGGCGTCGTAGAACCGCGGAGCTTGCCGTATTCGCGCATGGCGTTGGGGCCGGTGAATGTCGGATTGCTGGTGTGAGCCCCCTTCAAGAATTTCTTGTTCGTCCAGATCGTCCCGATGCCGATCACGTGCCCCATCTCGTGCGTGATGACGTCGTTCAGGGTGCCGTCCGCCTCCATCGCCGCAAGGTCGGCCGTATCGAATTGCATGTCGCCTGTCGCCGGCAGGAACGCAGCCGCTCCGGCATTTTTCGGACGCAGGCGGCTCGGTCCCGCCTGACCGAGAATCCTCCCGGGACCGTCGATGTCGGTGCCCTGCGCGGTGATGCGCAGATTGTTGATCCTCTCGCCGCCGACCATGACATCGGGCAGATCGCCGACGATCGCGTGTGTCCAGCGGTTCGCGGCAAGCTTGAAGGCGGTCTTCTGCTTGGGCGTCAGCCCGCCCAGGAACCGAACTTCGATCGTATAGCCTCCGGCAGCTACAGCAGCGGCCGCGTGTGAAATCTCTTCGCCTTTCCGGGCTCGATAATGCTCAACAGCCATGATGCTCTCCAAATAACAGATCAATGAACTCTATCTACGCTTGCATCCTGATGCTGATTAACGTCGGCGACAAGCGCGGGAAGCGTCACAGGCTCTGACTGTTTCACGATGAAATAACGAAAGCCCGGCGTTGCCGCCGGGCTTTCGTCTCGCAGGCGTTTTGCGCGATGCCGCCGCTCAGGTGCCGCTGAAGCGATAGTTGACGCCCAAGCGCAGGATGTTGTCGGTGACGTGCGAGCGATAGCCGACCACCAGCGGTGCGCCGCTGAGCGCGATCACGGGCGTTGCGAGCGAGCCCGACACCGTTCCGAGATCGACATAGAGATATTCGAGCCTGGCGCTCCAGTTGTCGGCGAAGGCGCCTTCGATGCCGGCCCCTGCGCTCCAGCCGAGCTTGGTCGTGCTGCTGCCGAAGCTCGCCGTCACGGGCGTGAAGGTGCCGCCGTCGGCGCCCGGAAAGCCGCCGACATTGATCGCGCTCACGCTGCCCGAGGTGGAGACGCGGCCATAAGCGAGGCCACCGGTGCCGTAGAGCAGCACGCGCGGCGTCACGGCGATGCCGAGCCGGCCGCGGACGGTACCGAACCAGTCGAGCTTCTGGGTGAGATTGAACGTAACCGGCAGCGCAGGATCGAACGTGTTGTCGCCGCGATGGCCCGGCGTGCAGATGCCGTCCTGCACTCCGTCCGGTGCGCCGGCACAGAGCGCGGCAAAACTGCCTTTCTGGCCGCTGCCCTGGAAATCGGCCTCGAGGCCAACCACGAACATCTCGCGCTGCCAGTTGTAGCCGATCTGTCCGCCGCCGCTGGCGCCGTTGAGAGCGAACTTGCCGGCGCTCGAGCTCAGCAGCGCACCGCCACCGCTGTCGATGAAATCGGCAGTCGTTGCCGAGCGGCCCCAGCCGTAGCCGATATTGAGGCCGGCATAGAAGCCGCTCCAATTGGTGCCGGGATCGACGGCCACCGGCGGCGCTTTCGTAAAGATGTGCGGCACCGCCAGATCGGCGGCGAAGGCCCGCGGTGCGAGCAGCATGGCGACCGCCGTGGCGACCAGCAAAGTTCGTGTCATCGATCTTCCCTCGAAATCGCGTTGTCCGTACGCTCGCGCGCGAGATGCACGAGCGATTCAGCGCCACGACACTAGGGAAGAGTTCTTCGTCTCGCGTCCTGCGATCGAAGGTCAGTCGATCGGAGGATCAGCGCGCGATGGGCTCGCGATCGCAGCGGTGCCCGGTCGATGAAAGGCCAGGCAGAAACGACAAAGCCCGGCACAGGGCCGGGCTTTGCTTCTTGTTGACGCCTTTGTTGTTTCAGTATCTGGCGACCACCGGGCCATCGAACTGGTAGTTGATGCCGGCGCGCAGGATATGGTCGGTGAAGTGTGACGACACATTTGCGCCGACCGTCGAGCCGGGCGCTAGCGTGAACGGACCGGACGAGAAGCGTCCGAGATCCATGTAGAGATATTCGAGCTTGGCGCTCCAGTTCCGGGTGATCTTGCCTTCGACACCCACGCCCGCGGTCCAGCCGGCGCGCGTCGTCGAGGTCGAGCCGACCGAGCCGATCGCCACGCCCGCGGGGGTGAAGCCGGTCATCGTGCCGGTGGTCTTGATCTCGCCGAAGGCCAGACCGCCGGTGCCGTAGAACAGCACCTTCGGGGTCGCCAGAATGCCGACGCGGCCACGGACGGTGCCGAACCACTGGAGCTTCTGGTCGATGGTCAGAACCGTGTTGGTCAGACCGCCGGCCGGAAGGAACGTCAGGCCGGGAAGACAGGGCCCGGCGACCGGGAAGACGGCGCTGCCGGCGCAGGTAAAGGCCGTGCTGCCCTTCTCGCCCGACCACTGAAGGTCACCCTCGAGGCCGTACACCCAGTTGTTGCTCTGCCAGTTGTAACCAGCCTGGCCGCCGGCGATTCCGCCGTTCATGTCGAAGGATGCACTGGTGAGGGACCCGGCCGGAGGCGCGATCGGCGCGCCGGTTGCCGTGTTGAAGAAGGAAGCGTCGGACCGCGACCGGCCCCAGCTGTAGCCACCGTTGACGCCGACGTAGAAGCCGGTCCAGATCCAGACCGGATCGACCATGACCGGCGCCTTGACGTAGGGCTTTGCCGCCAGATCGGCAGCCAGTGCACCCGTCGCAAACAGCGACATCGCCGCCGCCATTCCAACCACGATCCGCTTCATGGAGATTCCCCCTTCGCACAATTTTGTGATCAAAATATACGCTGGGGGGCACCCAAGAGCTGTGCCGGACCGGCAACAACCCGAAACAATCGGGGCGTGTGGCCTGTCGGACTACAACGACATGATCCCCTTATGTTATTGAATTAGAAAGCTATTCAGGCCTATCGCGATGACGCTTTAGACCTCTGCGTCAATCCGACACGGGCGAGCATCCCGTCGATCACCGGCCAGAACAGCAGCACAATCGCCAGGGTTGTGATCGAGCCGACCAGGCCGTTCGACCAGAACACCTTCAGGGCCCCCCCGGAGCCGATCATCGACAGGCGGAAGGCATCCTCGGCGCGGTTGCCGAGCACGAGCGCCAGCGTGAACGGAGCCAGGGGAATGCCGATCTTCTTGAAGACGTAGCCGACGACACCGAACCCCAGCATCAGCCAGATGTCGAACATCGCATTCTGGATGGCGTAGGCGCCGATCGCGCAGGACACCACGATCATCGGCGCGACTGCCGCGAACGGCACACGCAGGATCGAGGCGAAGATCGGCACCGTCGTCAGCACCAGCACGAGCCCGACGACGTTGCCAAGATACATCGAGGCAATCAGGCCCCAGACGAAGTCCTTGTGCTCGACGAACAGCAGCGGGCCGGGATTGAGCCCCCACACCATCAGCCCGCCGAGCAGGATCGCGGCGGTGCCGGAGCCGGGAATGCCGAGCGCCAGCATCGGCAGCAGCGCCGCGGTGCCCGACGCATGCGCCGCCGTCTCCGGCGCGAACACACCCTCGATGCGGCCCTTGCCAAAGCTCTCGGGATCCTTCGAAAAGCGCTTGGCCAGATTGTAGCCCATGAAGGAGGCCGCGATCGCGCCGCCCGGCGTGATGCCGAGCCAGCAGCCGATGAAGGAGGAGCGCAACAGCGTCACCCAGTATTTCGGCAGGTCCTTCCAGACGCCGAGCACGACGCGCAGCGAAATGCTCGCCGCATGGCCGCGCAGAGCGAGGCGCTCCTCCATCGTCAGCAGGATCTCGCTGATGCCGAACAGGCCGATGACGGCGACGAGGAAGTTGATGCCGCGGAGCAGCTCCGACGAGCCGAAGGTCATGCGCAGATTGCCCGACACCGTGTCCATGCCGATGCCGGCCAGCAGCAGCCCCAGCGACATCGAGATGACCGTCTTGTGCTTGGCCTCGCGCCCGAGGCCGACGAAGGAGCAGAAGGTCAGCAGGTAAACCGCAAAGAACTCCGGCGGGCCGAACTTCAGCGCAAAGGACGAGATCATCGGTGCGAGGAAGGTGATCAGCAGCACCGCGACCAGCGAGCCGATGAAGGAGGACGTGAACGCCGCGGTCAGCGCCTCGGCTGCCCTGCCCTGCTGCGCCATCGGATAGCCGTCGAACGTGGTGGCGACCGACCAGGCTTCGCCGGGGATGTTGAACAGGATCGAGGTGATCGCGCCGCCGAACAGCGCACCCCAATAGATGCAGGACAGCATCACGATCGCCGAGGTCGGGTCCATCGTGAAGGTCAGCGGCAGCAGGATCGCGACGCCGTTGGGGCCGCCGAGGCCCGGCAGCACGCCGACGAAGATGCCGAGCACCAGCCCGACCATCATCAGCACGAGCGTCTTCCACGTCAGCAGGACGGCGAAACCGTGGAGCAGGAGACCGAGAGCTTCCATCGCAGGTTCGCCTTAGTGGCCGAAGGCCGCTTCGAGCGGCCCCTTCGGCATGATGACGTCGAAGGCGATGTCGAAGGTGACGAACATGATCGCCGTGAACAGGAACGCAGTGAGCAGCGACTTCCACAGCGCGATCTTGCCGACGAGGCGCATGAAGCCGGCGATCAGCAGAAAGCTCGCGACATAGAGCCCGAGGAACTGCGTCACCAGGCAGAACAGCAGCGTCGGCACGAACACCGCCAGCACACGGCGGGCCTGCGCGCGGGTGACGAAGGTCTCTGCGGCCTTTCGGTGCGCGACCAGCGCCACGATCAGGCCGTAGAGGCTGCCGCCGCC
>NZ_AKIY01000116.1 GCF_000282615.1 Bradyrhizobium sp. YR681
CGGCTCGCCCGCCGACAGTCCGCCTCGCGATGCCGAGATTGTCACGCTGGGCGCCGCCGACGTGCCCGCCATGATGGCGCTGACGGAGTTGACCAAGCCCGGCCCGTTCGCGCTGCGCACCCATGAACTCGGCACGTTCCTCGGCATCCGCGCCGGCGGCGAACTGGTCGCGATGACCGGCGAGCGGATGAAGCCCGGGAAGTTCGTCGAGATGACGGCCGTCTGCGTGCATCCGGACTATCGCGGACGCGGCTACGCACAGGCGCTGCTTGCGGCGGTCGCACGCCGGATCGAGGCGCGCAGCGAGATTCCGTTCCTGCACGTGTTTTCGAGCAACGCCTCCGCGATCGCCCTCTATCAGCGGCAGGGCATGCGCATTCGCCGCCGCCTGCATGTCACAGCGGTGATGAAGCAGGGATGACGGCCCGGTGGTACGCACCGGGCCGGTGCGATCAAGTCTTGTAATCGACCAGCAGCGCGCTCGACGCGGAGGCATTGTTGCTGCCGCTGGCGCTGTAGGACGTCGACTGGCTGGTCGCACTCTGAAGCATCGCGAGCAACTCCTTCATCATGTCCTCGGTGCTGGTGGAGGACGAGCTGGACGAGGAGGTGGAGGAGGTCGAGGCGGTGCTCGATGAGTCGCTGCTGTCGTCCGGCGGCGGAGGCGGGCCGCCGGCACCACTGGCCCCGGAGAATGTGCTGGAAAACACGTTCTTGAGTTCGCTGGCCTGGTCGCTGGTCAGCTTGCCGCTCGACACCTCGCTCTCGATGAGGTCGTCGATCTTGGACTGCATCTCGTCGGACGAGGGCGGCGACGAGGAGCTGGAGCTGGATGCACTGCTCTTGAGCGCGGAATCGATGTCGTCGAGCGCGGAGGAGAGCGCCGATTCGTCGCTCGAGCTGATGGTGCCCGCCGAGACTTCCTTGGTGAGCTCGCTCTTAAGGCGGTCGAGTGGGGAATAAGAATTGGTGGAGGCTGCGGAGATCGAGGTCATTGTGGGGTGCCCATGATGAGGTCAGGATTACGCTGAACATGGCCGTGAGGCTAAAGGTCGCGCGATTAACGAGGTCTTGCCGCAAGGATTGCAGCGGTTTTCGTTGTGTTGCTCGCGCCCTGATGAACACGCGGCGAAACAAAAATGCCGAGGTGACTTGCGCGGACCCGGTCCTGGAAGGGTGGGCTTCCCCGCGGCCGATTTGTCGCTATATCCATCTCAACCAATGCAGGGAGGCAGCACGTCATGGACGCCAAGGCAGACATCAAGACGACCGATTTTTCCGCCGCGCGGACGGCGATGCAGCGCTACGTCGACCAGGAGATCATCCCGGGGGCGTCCTGGGCGGTGCTGCGCGGCCGCGAGGTCGTCGACCAGCAATGCGTCGGCTTCGCCGACCGCGAGACGAAGACGGCGCTGCGGCCCGATCATATCTTTCGCGCGTTTTCCAACACCAAGATCTTCGTCACCTGCGCGATCATGCTGCTGATGGAAGAGGGGCGTATTGGGCTTGATGACGCCGTCGAGAAATTCCTGCCGCAGCTCGGCAATCGCAAGGTCTTGAAGCAGGGCGCGGCAAGCCTTGCCGACGTCGAGCCGGCGAAGAGCCCGATCACGATCCGCCAGCTTCTGACCCACACCTCCGGCCTCAGCTACGGCATCTTCGATCCCGGCTCGGTGCTGTTCAAGGGCTACAACGAGGCGCGCGTGCTCAATCCGCTGACGCCGCTGACCGACATGATCGACCAGCTCGCCGATCTGCCGCTGTCCTATCATCCCGGCGAAGGGTGGGAATATTCGGTGGCGACCGACGTGCTCGGCCGCATCGTGGAGGTCGTCTCCGGCACATCGCTCGATGCCTTCCTCAAGGCGCGCATCTTCGAGTCCCTCGGCATGACCGACACCGGCTTCTACGTGCCGGAGGCGCAGCAGGGCAGGCTGGTCGCGCTCTACAACGGCGCCGATGTGCTCGACCCGATGAAGCCGGGCCTCACGCGGGCCGACAACCTGCCGTATCCGCAAGCCTATCGGCGGGCGCG
>NZ_AKIY01000117.1 GCF_000282615.1 Bradyrhizobium sp. YR681
CCGCCGTCACCAGCCGGCTGCCGGCGACCACATCCATCGGCGCCAGCAGGATGGGATGCCTGATCTTCAGCAGCCTCGTCAGCGACGTCGTCATGGGCATGACCCCTCCCCGATCTGGACAGTGAGACTAGGGCCGACTAGCATTCTCGAAAAATGAATTGTTGCGAACGCTGCCATCACAAAAGCGAAACGAGGCCATGGAACTCAGCGATATCCAGACCTTTGCCGCCGTCGCCCGCACCGGCGGCATCACCCGGGCCGCCGAAGAGCTGAACACGGTGCAATCGAACGTCACCCAGCGCGTGAAGGCGCTGGAGGCGGAGATGGGCACGCCGCTGTTCGAGCGCCACAGCCGTGGCATGACGCTGACCGGCGCCGGCAAGAGACTGTTGCCCTACGCGCAGCGAATGGCCGCGTTATCGCGCGAGGCGGTGCTCGCCGCGCGCGACGATGGTGAGCCGAAGGGACCGCTCGCCATCGGCTCGATGGAGACGACGGCCGCGGTGCGACTGCCGCCGCTGCTCGCCGATTTCCACCGCCGCTTCGCGGCGGTGCGCCTCTCCCTGCGCACCGCGACAACGGCCGACCTCGTCGCCGGCGTGCTCGAAGGCTCGCTCGACGGCGCCTTCGTCGCGGGCCCCATCGCGCATGCCGACCTCACCGCGACCAGTGCCTTCCGCGAAGAACTGGTGCTGGTCAGCGCGCGGCGCTGGAGCTCGCTCGCCGAGTTGCGCGCCGGCACGCCGGAGTCGGGTCCGACCGCGCTGGTGTTTCGCACCGGCTGCACCTATCGCCAGCGGCTCGAACAGGTGTTCGTCGAGTTCGGCTGGCCATCGGCTGCGCGCTTCGAGCTCGGCACGCTCGACGGCATGATCGGCTGCGTCGCCGCCGACATGGGCGTGACACTGCTGCCGCGCGCTGTCGTCGAGCGCAGCGCGATGACCGGCAGCGTCTCGATCCACACGCTGGGCCCCTCGCACGCGCGCGTGGAGACGCTGTTCATCCAGCGCAGCGCCGGCCATCAATACAGCGCGCTCGCCGCTTTTGCCGCCTGCCTGAAACGTGAGGATGACGTCATCGCGGCCTGAGATACCACCGCCGCAGCGCCACGACGGCCCAGATCGCCTCGACTACGCCGAACGGCCAGGCGCCTTGCAGGAAGCCGTAGGCCGAGCCGAACGCGCAGGACATCGCGAACAGCAGCACGAACCAATGGCTACGGTCTTCCATCGCATAGCAGACCAGCATTGCGGTGACGGCAAACAGGCCGAATAGTGTCAGCGCATCCATGTTCCGGGTTCACTCCGCGGCGCGACGCGTGATATGCGCTAACGCCATGCCGGCTCTTATCCTGCCCCTCGTCGATGCTGCAACCCACTGGCCCGAACGCGGTGGGCTGATCGGCCTTGATCTCGGCACCAAGACCATCGGCGTTGCCGTGTCCAATCCGGACCGGCGACTGGCAACCGGTGTCGAGACGATCCAGCGCAAGCAATTCAAGCAGGACGCGGCGCGGCTGCTCGCGATTGCGGCCGAGCGCAAGGTCGTCGGCTTCGTCCTCGGCCTGCCCATCAACATGGACGGCAGCGAGGGCCCGCGCGCGCAATCGACCCGCGCTTTCGCCCGCAACCTTGCCGGACTGACCACGCTCCCGATCGGCCTCTGGGACGAGCGTCTGTCCACCGCCGCCGTCGAGCGCGAGCTGATCGGCATGGATGTCAGCCGCGCCAAGCGCGCCGAGGTGATCGACGAGCACGCCGCGATCTTCATCCTGCAAGGCGCGCTCGACCGCCTCGCCAATCTCCGCCCAAGCCCGGGGACGGGTTGATCCATGGCCGTGGTGATCGCGGCGCTGCTGCCGGTCTTCGTCCTCATCATGCTCGGCGTCGTGCTCCGCCACAGCCTGATGCGGCTCGACACGCAATGGCACGGGCTGGAGCGGCTGACCTATTTCGCGCTGTTTCCGATGCTGCTGATCCAGACGCTGGTGAAGGCGGACCTCACAAAAGTGCCGGTCGCCGGCGTCGGCGGCGCGCTGCTGCTGTCGGCGCTCGCGATGTCGCTGCTGTGCCTTGCGCTGCGCCCGGCCCTGGCGCGGCTCGACATCGACGGCCCCGCCTTCACCTCGATCTTCCAGGGCGCGACGCGCTGGCAGACCTATGTCGCGCTCTCGGTATCGGCCAACATGTTCGGCGATGTCGGGCTGGCGCTGGCCTCCGTCGCGATGGTCGCGATCATCCCGCTGGTCAACGTGTTCAGCGTCGCCGTGCTCGCGCATTATGCATCGCCTGAGAAACAGTCTGCGCGCGCCATCGTCATGACGGTGATCCGCAATCCCCTGATCTGGGCCTGCGTCATCGGCCTCGTCATCAACGTCATCCATCTGCCGCTGCCAAGGATCTGGCACGAGGTCGCCGATGCGCTGAGCCGTTCCTCGCTCGCGATCGGCCTGCTCGTCACCGGAGCCGGCCTCCAGCTGAAAGGCCTGCTCCGCCCGAGCATGGGCGCAACGCTCGGCGTAGGGTTCAAGCTGGTGCTGATGCCCGTGCTCGCGCTGGTTCTCGCTGTGTGGTTCGGGCTCTCCGGCGAGAGCCTTGCCATCGTCGCAATCTGCGCGGCGGTGCCGACCTCGCCGAGCGCCTATGTGCTGGCCCGCCAGATGGGGGGCGATGCGCCGCTGCTGGCGCAGATCATCACGCTGCAAACGATTTTGGCGGCGATCACGATGCCGATCGCGATCGCGCTGGTGGCCACCGGGCCCTAAACGTAAGGCCCGACCGAAAGGTAGATAAACGTGTTCATCGCAGAGTGAGCGATGACTGCCAGCCAGGTTGAATTGCCGCTCGCGCGAAGGTGGCCGAAGGCGAGCCCCGCCAGGAAGACGTTGAAGCGCCCGAACAGGTCGTATTGCACGTGGCCGAGCGCCCACAACGCGGAGGCCAGCACGATCGCGCCATTTGGCCCCAGGAACGATTGCGACCAGCCGCGATACATGAAGCCGCGGACGACGAACTCCTCGACGATTGGCGCGACAATGCAGCTACCGATCAGCATCGCGAGCATCCCTGCTGAGCCGCGAACGATGAGATCCGGACCGGGCTTGTATCCGCGTGAGCCGGCAATGGACAGCAGCACCATCTCGACCGTCAGAACGATGGCCATCAGGAACAATGCACGGACGATCTCGCCACCGCTCGGCCAGTTCAAGGCCAGATATTCCGAGAACCCTCTGCGAGCCATGCGGATCGCGATCCACAGCACGAGGATGACGGCCGGTGCTCCCAGAATGGTGCCGGTGCCCTGCCATCGGCCCTGCAACCACACCTCCTGAAGCTCCGTCGCAGACAGTGCCTCGCCCCCACCGAAATGAAAGACCAGGAACTTGAGCGCGCCGCCGCCGGTGAGCATGAATGCTAGGGTGGCAAGCAAGGCGACGAGCAGCGTCTCGGCGAAATCCCAGGTGCGAGGCTGCGGCGCCGCGCCTGTTGCCGATCGGCCGGCATTTTCGAGGTCCGACATGCAAGCTTTCCCCGACAACGTCGGAGCGAAGGTGGGCGTAGGGACTACCCGAACATACTAGGGGATCGTCAGGCGGGCAATTGCCGCGGCACAACGCGATTGGAAGATCGAGACCGCAGGCGCCTCAGCTCCCCAGCCACATCGTCAGCACCACCGCGGTCATGTTGTTCAGCGCGTGCAGCACGATCGTGAGCCAGAGCGAGCCCGCGCGGTAGCGCATGTAGCCGAACCACAGGCCGATGGAGAAGACCTCGGCGAGGAAGTACAGATCGTATTGGAGATGCACCGCCGTCCATACCAGCGACGACAGGATGATCGCGCCGGGCACGCGCAGGAAGCTCGCCGACCAGCCCCGGAACATGAAGCCGCGCGCCAACACCTCTTCCGACATCGGTGCGGCCACGCTGAATGCGAACAGCAGCATGAGCGCGGCGCCCTTGTCGCGGCCGGATTTCAACAGATCGGTCATGAAGCCCGGCGTCGCCTCGCGGCCGAGGCTCCGCGACATCGTCTCCCATGCGACCACGATCAGGATGAGCCCGACCGCGCCGAGCAGGAGTTGCTTCCAGGACGGCCAATATAGCGCGAGGTAGTCGACGAACCAGGCCCCCTTGATGCGAATGGCAAGCCACACCGCGGCAAGCGTTGCCGGCAGACCCATGGTCACCGACAGCGCGAGCGCCGCGGGCTCGCGGCCGACACGCTGGATCGACATCAGGTCGAGGGGGTCGCCACGGTCCCAGACCAGATAGAGGATCGCGCCGACCTGGCCGAGGAACATCGCGACAAAGATGAGCAGGCCCCACACCGCCGTGCCCCAGAACATCCAGACCCGCGGCGGCGCAGGAGTCACGGTGAGCGGCGGGGGGTCTAGGACCTCGGGGGTCGCGAAGCTGGGCTCAGTCATAGCGCTTTCTTGCAGCCGGAATCAGTTCCGCCGCGGCAGGATCGGGAAATCATAGGCCGCCCCGCCTGCCCCCGGCAGGGAAAAATGCCACCACTCCTTCGCATAGTTCACAAAGCCTTGCTTGGCCATCGCAGCCACCAGCCGCCTGCGCCAGGCGCGCTGGTCCGGCGTGAGCGAGGGTGCAGAGGTATGCCCCTTCGTATCCGTACAGTCGTAACCAGTGCCCATATCGACGCTGCCTTCCGGCAGCCGTGCCTCGACCGGCGCCGTGCAGTCGGCATAGGTTTTCGATGGATCGAACTTGGCGGAATTGTCGGCCTTCAGATCGACCAGCGTGAGATCGAGCGCCGCCCCCGTCGAATGCTGCGAGCGGCTCGCGATGTAGCCGAGACGGAACAGCTCGGTCTTCGGGATCTTCGGATTGTAACGCCGCTCGGCGGCGGTCTCGTGGCCGTTTTGCGACCATCTCACCATGTCGAGCGAGGCCCGCGCCGGCCGGTAGCAGTCGAACATCTTGAGCGAGAGGTTTTGCGCGGCCAGCTCCTGCTGGACCGCCTTCAGCCGCAGCCCCACCTCCCGCTTCACCACGCATTCGCCGGCGCCGTAGCCGGCGAGCGGACGGCCAACGAAATTGTTGGAAGTGGCGTAGCGGATGTCCTGGATGATGCTGGGATCGATGTCGCGCAAATAGACGAAGCTGCCCGGCAGCGATTGGGCGTGGGCGGATGTGGCAATCGCTCCTGCAGCAATCGCAGTCAAAAATGATCTCATGACGTATCTCCGCCACGTCATGGCCGGGCATAGCCGTCCGAAGGACGGCGTCGCTTCCGCTTGCCTATGCCCGGCCATCCCACATCCTTTTTGCATTAAATGCGATAGAAGAACGTGGATGCCCGGGACAAGCCGGGCATGACGGACAGGATGAGCCCGCACCGACAGATCAGGGGATAACTCCCCACCCCGGCATTGTCCCTTGCCCCCCCAGCCATCCGCGCCTATAGCTCTCGCTTTAATGACATCGAAATCGACCTTCGTCCTCGGCCACCGGCATTTGCTGGGCATCGAGGGCCTTTCCGCGGCCGACATCACCGGCCTGCTCGACCTGTCCGAAGAATATGTCGAGCTCAACCGCCAGGTTGACAAGAAGCGCACCGTCCTGCGTGGACGGACGCAGGTGAACCTCTTCTTCGAGGCCTCCACCCGGACCCAGTCCTCGTTCGAGCTCGCGGGGAAACGCCTCGGTGCCGACGTCATGAACATGTCGGTCGCCTCCTCGTCCATGAAAAAGGGCGAGACGCTGGTCGACACCGCGATGACGCTCAACGCGATGCACCCGGATATTCTGGTGATGCGCCATCACGCCTCGGGCGCGGTGGAACTGCTGGCCCGCAAGGTTGACGGTTCCGTGATCAATGCCGGCGACGGCGCCCACGAGCATCCCACGCAAGCGCTGCTCGACGCACTCACCATCCGCCGCAACAAGGGCCGGATCGAGGGGCTGGTGGTCGCGATCTGCGGCGACGTGCTGCATTCGCGCGTCGCCCGCTCCAACATCATCCTGCTCAATACGATGGGCGCCCGCGTCCGCGTGGTCGGCCCTACCACATTGCTGCCGCCCGGCATCGAGCGGATGGGCGTCGAGGTCGCGCGCGACATGCGCGAGGGCCTCAACGGCGCCGATATCGTGATGATGCTGCGGCTCCAGCGCGAGCGCATGAACGGCTCGTTCGTGCCGTCCACCTCCGAATATTTCAACTATTTCGGGCTGGACCAGAAAAAGCTCGCTTACGCCAAGCCGGACGCCCTGGTCATGCATCCCGGCCCGATGAACCGTGGCGTCGAGATCGACACCGCGGTTGCCGACGGCGCGCAGTCGCTGATCCGCGAACAGGTCGAGATGGGCGTGGCGGTACGCATGGCCGTGCTCGAAGCGCTCGCCCGCAATCTGCCGAACGCGTGATGCTCATGCTGACTGACCGCCGTCCCATCCTGCTCGCCAACGCCCGCGTCGTCGATCCCTCCAGGGATTTCGACGGCCCCGGCGACGTCCTGATTGCCGACGGCATCATTCGCGAGACCCGCCGCGGCATCGGCGCGGCCGGCGTCCCCGAGGGCACCGACGTCGTCAACTGCGCCGGCAAGATCGTGGCCCCCGGCCTGATCGACATGCGTGCCTTCGTCGGCGAGCCCGGCTACAGCCATCGCGAGACGTTCGCGAGCGCCAGCCAGGCGGCCGCGACCGGCGGTATCACCACCATCATCTGCCAGCCCGACACCCTGCCCGTCGTCGACAATTCGGCGACGGTCGACTTCGTGATGCGCCGCGCCCGCGACACCGCGATCGTCAACATCCAGCCGATGGCGGCGCTGACCAAGGGCATGCATGGCGAGGAAATGACCGAGTTCGGCCTGCTCAAGGCCGCCGGCGCCATCGCCTTCAGCGACAGCGACAAGAGCGTGACCAATGCGCAGGTGATGCGCCGCGCCCTGACCTACGCGCGCGATTTCGACGCGCTCATCGTGCACTACACCGAGGATCCCGATCTCGTCGGCGAAGGCGTGATGAACGAAGGCGAGTTCGCCTCGCGGCTCGGTTTGGTGGGCATCCCGAACGCGGCGGAAGCCGTGATGCTGGAGCGCGACATGCGCCTGGTCGCGCTCACAGGCGGGCGCTATCACGCGGCCTCGCTGACCTGCATCGACTCGCTCGACGTGCTCAAGCGCGCCCGTGACGCCGGCCTCGCCGTAACCGCCTCGGCCTCGATCAATCATCTTGCGCTGAACGAGAACGATATCGGCCCCTACCGGTCCTTCCTGAAACTGTCGCCGCCGCTCCGCACCGAGGACGACCGCCGCGCGCTGGTCGCCGCCGTCGCCTCCGGCCTCGTCGACGTCATCATGTCCGATCACAATCCGCAGGACGTCGAGGTCAAGCGCCTGCCGTTCGCGGAAGCAGCATCCGGCGCCATCGGGCTCGAGACCATGCTGCCGGCCGGCCTGCGGCTGGTGCATAATGAGGAACTGGACCTGAAGACGCTGATCCGGGCCATGTCGACGCGCCCGGCCGAGATCTTGGGTCTGCCGGGCGGAACCCTGCGCGCAGGCAGCCCCGCCGACGTCATCGTGATCGATCCTGACGTCCCCTGGGTGGTCGATCCCGCCGACCTCAAATCGCCCTGCAAGAACACCCCGTTCGACGAGGCCCGCTTTACAGGCCGCGTGGTGCGCACCATTGTCGGCGGACGGACGGTCTACGAACATGTCTGACGGGCGAATTCATGCGTGGCGTCGCGGTTCAGCATGGAGTTGCACCCATGGGGCTTGAAGCTTTCTTGCCGATGGCCTTCGCCATCGGCTACCCCC
>NZ_AKIY01000118.1 GCF_000282615.1 Bradyrhizobium sp. YR681
GAACGGCTCGAACACCTGCTCGCGCTGATCGATCGGAATGCCGGCGCCTTCATCGGTGACCTCGATGCGCGCGGGCTTCAAGACGCGAATCGCGATCGTGCCGCGGCGCGGGCCGTGCTGGATCGCGTTCTGCACGAGGTTGGTCAGCGCGCGCTCCAGCGCCGCTGCATCGCCGATCGTCTCGACCGGCGTCTCCGGTGCATCGAGTGCCAGCTCGTAGCCGGCCGCAATCGCCAGCGGAGCGAGGTCGGCGGCGACGCTTTGCGCGACCGCGGCGAGATTGACGTTGGTGAAGGGATGGCCGCAGCGGTCGAGCCGCTGGATATCGAGCAATTGCTCGGCGAGCGTTGCGAGCCGCGCGGCATCCTCCAAGAGACGGGTCTTGTCCGGCCCGGGGCTCAGCGATTCCAGCCGCGTGTGCAGGATCGCGATCGGCGTGCGCAGCTCGTGCGCGGCGTCGGCGACGAAGCGCTTGTGGCGGGCATAGCCCTGGTCCAGCCGCGCCAGCGCGTCGTTGATCGCGGTCACCAGCGGCACGACCTCCAGCGGAATCCGCTCCACCGACAGCCGCGCGCCACGCTGATGGATGTCGATGCGCCGCGCCTCGTCGGCCGTGGTATCGAGCCCCCGGAACGCGCGCTGCACGATCATCGGTGTGGCGATGAACGTCGCGGTTCCCATCAGCAGCAGGCCGGGCAGGGCGATGCCGAGGAACGCAAGTGACGTCATGACCAGCGCCTTGGTGCCGGCCAGCCGTCCTTGCGTCGCCGTGATGATTTGCACATTGCCGGCGTCGGTGTCGACCCGTTTCAGCCGCGCCGCCGGCTTGCGCGGATCGTCCTCGAGCATCTGCCAGCCGAGCCGCGCCTGGCTGATCTGGTCGAGGCCTCCGCCGATCGCGGCGAACTCGGCCGGCACTGCGCCTTCACGGAGCGAACGACCCTGCCGGTCGCGGACCAGGAACCAGAGGTCGGGGGTCTCGCTGCGCAATTGTTTCAACTCGGACGTCGGCCGCAACGCCAGTCCAGTCTCCGCATCTCGCGTGAGCGCGCGCTGGACGACATCGATGACGCGGTCCTCGTCACGTTCGGCGAGCACGAAGCCCGATGCGCAGAGCGCTCCGACCACGACGGCAACGAGCGCCAGCAGCAGCGCGGCCTGGAGCGAGAGCAGGCGCCAGCTCAGCCGCGAGCGCAGGCAGTAGGGATCGTCATGCGCGCTGATCGTGCTCATGGCAGCTTCTTGAGGAGATAGCCGACGCCGCGGATGCCGTGGATCTCGATGCCGGCGTCGGCATCCGCAAGCTTTCGCCGCAGCCGCGACACATGCGTGTCGAGCGCGTTCGACTGGATCTCGTCGTCGAAATTATAGACCGCTTCTTCCAGCGCCGAGCGTAGTACGGTCCGGCCCATGCGGCGGATCAATGCTTCGAGCACCAGCAGCTCGCGGCGCGGCAGCTCGAAGGGCTGGCCGTCGATGCTGGCTTCGCGATGGCCGACATCGAAGGCGAGACGGCCGGCGCGGATGACGTCGGGGGACAGACCGGCCGGTCGCCGCAGCACCGCACGCAAACGTGCGAGCAACTCCTCGACCGCGAACGGTTTTGCAAGATAATCATCGGCGCCGCTGTCGAGCCCGGCGATGCGATCGGCGAGTTCGCCGCGCGCGGTGAGGACGATGATCGGCACGCCGTCGGCGCGCGCGCGAAGCTTCGGGATCAAGGCGAGCCCATCGCCATCAGGGAGCTGGCGGTCGAGCAGCACCGCGGCATGGATGTCGGCGGAAATGGCTTCCTCCGCCTCGGCGAGCGTCGGGGCATGGTCGACCACCATGTCGTAGCGCTTCAGCGCCGAGGCCAGCGCGCCGGCCATCTCCGCCTCATCCTCAACGAGCAAAATCCGCATGCAGCAGGCACCTGAACCACAACTGGGCCATTCTAGCGGCCCGATCATTGCGGCAGCATTGCGAAAGCCGGCCGCGGTGCGTTGCCGGAGGTCGTTCAGCCATGCACAAAACGCCACAGGGGCGGCCGGGCAGGGCTCAAGACAGCGCTTTGGCCAGCCGCTATAACCGCCTGACCTGTTCAGGGAGGAGCCAAGAATGATCTACGAAATGCGCATCTATCGTTGCGTGCCGGGCCGCCTGCCGGCGCTGCTGAAGCGGTTCGAGACGGTGACGCTGAAGCTGTGGGAGAAGCACGGCATCAAGCAGGCCGGGTTCTTCACCACGCTGATCGGCGAATCCAACCAGGAGCTGACCTATTTCCTCGCCTGGGAGTCGCTCGCCGACCGCGAGGCGAAGTGGGGCAAGTTCATGACCGATCCGGATTGGATGAAGGCCCGCGCCGAAAGCGAAGCGGACGGCCAGATCGTCGGCAACATCGTCAGCCAGCTCCTGACGCCGACCGCCTTCTCGGCGGTGAAGTAAGGGACCGCCAGCGCAAGGGCCTCGCAGGGAGGCCCGGCGCAACCCTGATATTCTGACGGCCCGGGGCGATTGGGGTTGATCCGACCCTGATGGCGGCTATGGTCGCGCCGAAACGAGGGATTTGCCTTGAGCTCTTCGACATCAGCGGCGCCGGTCGTCACCATTGGCAAGGTCAAGTTCGGCAACGATCTGCCGATCTCGATCATTGCCGGACCCTGCCAGCTCGAAAGCCGCCAGCACGCGCTGGAGGTGGCCTCGGCGCTGAAGGAGATCACGGCGCGGCTGAACATCGGCCTCGTCTACAAGACCTCGTTCGACAAGGCCAATCGCACCAGCGCGTCCGCTGCGCGCGGCCTTGGCCTTTCGCAGTCGCTGCCGATCTTCGCCGAGATCCGCTCCTCGCTCGGCCTGCCCGTGCTGACCGACGTGCACGATGCCGCGCAATGCGCCGAGGTCGCGCAGGCAGTGGACGTGTTGCAGATCCCGGCCTTCCTGTGCCGGCAGACCGATCTGCTTCTGGCCGCGGCCGCGACCGGCAAGGTCGTCAACGTCAAGAAGGGCCAATTCCTTGCGCCCTGGGACATGACGAACGTCGTGAGCAAGATCACCAGCGCCAACAATCCCAACGTGCTCGTCACCGAGCGCGGCGTCTCCTTCGGCTACAACACGCTGGTCTCCGACATGCGCGCGCTGCCGATCATGGCGCGCACCACCGGCGCGCCCGTCATCTTCGATGCCACCCATTCGGTGCAGCAGCCGGGCGGGAAGGGCGCTTCCTCCGGAGGCGAGCGCGAATTCGTGCCGGTGCTGGCGCGTGCGGCGGTGGCGGTCGGCGTCGCCGGTGTCTTCATCGAGACTCATCCCGATCCCGACAGCGCACCGTCCGACGGTCCCAACATGGTGCCGCTGCGCGAATTCGAGGGGCTGATCGCCAGGCTGATGGCGTTCGACGCCCTTGCAAAGAGCGCCACGCGCTGATGCACCAGCCGGTGACCAAGCCGTCCGCAGACCAGAAATTTCCGCCCGCGATCAACATCATCGCGCTCGCCGGATTCTCGGCCGCCTTGTCGACGCGCGCGCTCGATCCCGTCCTGCCGCATGTCGCGGACGATTTTGCGATCAGCATCACGACGGCGGCGAGCATCGCGGCCGGCTTTGCCCTGATCTACGCGCTGGTGCAGCCGGCGATCGGCGCGGCCGCCGATCTGTTCGGCAAGGCGCGGTTGATGACGTTGTGCCTCGCGCTGCTCGGCGTCGCCTGCATCCTCGGCGCGCTCGCCACCTCGTTCTCGGCCCTGTTCGCGACCCGCATCCTGGCGGGCATCGCCTCCGGCGGCGTGTTTCCCGTCGCGCTCGGCCTTACCGCCGACCTCGTCGCGCCAGCCAAGCGGCAGGTCGCAATCGGACGCACGATGGCGGGGTCGATGACCGGCAATCTGCTCGGCGCATCCGCCAGTGGGATCATCGGCGATCTCATCGGCTGGCGCGGCGTGCTGGTGATCCTTGGCGTCCTTGGCCTGATTGCGGCGGTCGCTGTGGCGGCAGGCTTTCGCGGCGCCGCGCTGACACCGCCGCCGAAGACCGATCTGAAAACCCTGCGGCAGGGCTACCGCACCATCTTCGCCAATCCGAACACACGCTACTGCTACTCCGCCGTGTTCATCGAGGGCTGCTGCGTGCTGGGCCTGTTTCCCTTCATCGCCGCGTTCCTGTTCGATCTCGGTGAGAAGTCGCTGTCGATCGCGGGCATCGTGATCGCTGGTTTTGCGGTCGGCGGATTGCTCTACACCCTCACGGTGGCGCGCATCCTGCCGTGGCTCGGCGTCAAGAGCATGATGATCGCGGGCGGCGGCATCGTCGCACTCCAACTCGGTCTGCTTGCCTTCGGTCTCGGCTGGAAGCTGCAATTCGCCAGCATGCTGGCGATGGGCTGGGGCTTCTACATGATCCATGGCTGCTTGCAGGTGTTCGCCAGCGAGCTGTCGATCGAGGCGCGGGCGACCGCGATGTCGTTGCACTCGTTCTTCTTCTTCATGGGTCAGACGGTCGGGCCACTCGCCTATGGTTTCGGGCTTGCGCATGCCGGCAAGGGGCCGACCCTGTTCGCCAGCGCTGCGATCATGCTGGTGCTGGGTCTGGTCTGGTCCCAACTGCTCAAGCCACGGGCGCCGTCGGACGCCCGGGCCTGACGGAAGTATCGAATTACCGATTCCCCGTAGTTTCCCGTGAAAGAACGGTAGCCAAATCCGTTCAATCTTAAATCAAACCTCACCCTTCGCTCCGTAGATTGCCCGCAAGCCACGACTTGGCGGCAACATCTGTGGATCAATCGATGCAAAAGCAGCGTTCGGTCGCCCGTATCCTCGGGGCGGTGGTTGGGTCTCTCGGTCTCGTCCTCGTCGTCATCTGCGCCTATGCGCTGACGCTCGCGGTCACCCGTTACACGGACAGCAACCGCATCGTCTCGCTCGCGGTCGCCAGCCGCGACCTGACCAACACGCTGGTGATCTTCCGCCTGGAGCGCGGCGACACGCTGAGCTATCTCGCGGCGACGGCCCCCGCGCCCGACAGTGTCATGACCAGCCTCGCCGGGCAGCGCGCCACGGTGCAGAAGAATTACGCCAAGGCCCTGGAGAGCCTCGCCGCCGTCGAGGCGCCCGGCCTTGCCGAAAAGCTCGACAAGCTGCGCGGCATCTGGGCTCAGCTCGAGGAGCTGCGGCCGCGCGCGATCGCTGCTCTGAAGCAGGAGAAGGGTGCGCGTGAAGCCAGCCTGACGCCGAGCTGGGCCAAGACCAGCGACGCCTATATGGACGCGATCGGCGAAGTCACCGCCCATGTCGACAGCGCGATGACGCTGATCGACCCCGTGGTCGATCGCCTCTTGATCGCCAAGCAGGCATCCTGGCAGGCCCGCGCCAATGCCGGCCAGACCATCCTCGTCCAATTCTCCTCGATCCTCGCCAACAAGACCTGGACCGCAGCCGACGGCGTCACCTTCGCCGATCTGCGCGGCCGCATCCAGCAGTCCTGGCTGGTGGTGCGCGACCTCAGCCCGAACGTGGCTTCGCCCGAATTGTTGCAGGCGATCCGCAACGCCGAGTCGGAAATCTCCGGCGCGCTCAGCGACGAACGAAATGCGATCGCAACCAAGCTGCTCGCCGGCGAGCCTACGGGCGTCGTCGGTATCGAGTACCGCGATCGTCAGCTGGTCGGCGCCAACAATGTCGTCATCGTCACGCAGACCGCACTCGCCAACATGATCTCGCGTGCCGAAGACGGCGCCTCGCGTGCCCGCTTCAGCCTGATGCTGTTCGGCCTGCTGGTGCCGGTCTCGCTGGCGTTGACGATCGGCGGGCTGATGCTGATGCGCAACCGCGTGACCCGGCCGCTGACCGCGATCACCGGCGTCATGACCCGTTTCGCCGCGCATGATTTCGCCGGCGAAGTGCCCGGCCTCGACCGCAACGATGAGATCGGGCGGATGGCATCGGCGCTGCAGGTGTTCAAGGACGCCATGATCAACGCCGAGCGCCTCTCGGGCGACCAGGCCGCCGAGCGTGCCGACAAGGAGAAGCGTGCGTCCGAAATGTCCGGTCTCGTGCGCCAGTTCGAAAGCCGGATCGGCCAGATGGTACAGGCGCTGTCGAGCGCCTCGGGCGAACTGGAGACGACGGCGCGCTCGATGTCGGGCACGGCTAGCGAAGCGCAGACCCAGGCCGGCTCGGCCTCGTCCCTGGCCGACCAGGTCGGCAGCGGTGTGCAGACCGTCGCGGCCGCGGCCGAAGAGCTCAACGCCTCCATTCGCGAGATCAACCGCCAGGTCGAGCAGGCTACGCGCGCCACCGAGCAGGCCGTCGTCACCGTCAAGGAGACCGACAGCACCATGCGCGCGCTCGCCGACGGTGCCGACCGGATCGGCGAGGTCATCGGCCTCATCACCTCGATCGCCGGCCAGACCAATCTGCTGGCGCTGAACGCAACCATCGAGGCAGCCCGCGCCGGTGAATCCGGCCGGGGCTTTGCGGTCGTGGCGAGCGAGGTGAAGAACCTCGCGTCGCAGACCGCAAAGGCGACCGAGGAGATCAGCACCCAGATCACCGAGATCCAGGGCGCAACGCAGAAGGCGGTCGCCGCGATCGACGGCATCGTCAAGACCATCGAGGAGGTCTCGAGCATCAACCGCGTCATCGCTGCGGCCATCGAGGAGCAGAACAAGGCGACCGCCGAGATCGCAAACACCGTGCAGCACACGGCGGAGGCAACCTCGACCGTGACACGCAATATCGCGACCGTGTCGTCAGCGGCGGACGAGACCGGCCGCGCCGCCTCCGGCGTGCTCAAGGCCGCCGCCAACCTGTCGAGCCAGTCGACCTCGCTGACCTCGGAGGTCGACGGCTTCATCAGCAAGGTGAGGGCGGTGGCTTAGGTCTTCCGGAAAGGCGATAAGTTCTGGGCCGTCGCAGCCAGGCTGCTGCACTTTCTTCGCGTCACCGTGCCACATTGGTCCTCGGTATACATGGCACACGAATTGCTTCAATTCTGAGCAAATCGAGGTGTGAGATCGTGGACGTCCAGACCAGCCGTTCGCCCAGCGCAGCCAGTTTGACCCGATCGACCGGATATCCCACCAAGCCTCCGCTCCGACGTTTCCTGACCGATTGCTACGACGAATTCCGGGCTGACAAATCCGGGGAGCTCGCCGATTACATTCCCGAGCTGAAGCGCGCCAACCCCGATCATTTCGGCATCGCGCTCGTCACCATCGACGGCCATGTCTACGAGGTCGGCGACAGCGCGGTGCCGTTTACGATCCAGTCGGTCTCGAAAGCCTTCGTGTTCGCGCTGGCCCTGGAGATGGTCGGCGAAGAGCGCGTTGCCGCCACCATCGGCGTCGAGCCGAGCGGCGAGGCCTTCAACTCGATCCGGCTCACCAACGACAACCGGCCCTTCAACCCCATGGTCAATGCCGGCGCCATCGCCTGCTCGGGCCTGATCTACGAGGTGGACGGCAAGGGCGCATTCGAGCGCGTCCGCTCAAAACTCAGCCAGTTCGCCGGCCGGGAGCTTGGCGTCGACGAGGCCGTGCATGCCTCGGAGACCGCGACCGGCAATCGCAACCGGGCCATTGCCTGGCTGCTGCGGAATTACGCGGTTCTGCCTGACGAGGTCGACGCCGTGCTCGACGTCTATTTCCGCCAATGTGCGATCCTGGTGACCGCGCGCGATCTCGCCGTGATGGCGGCGACGCTCGCCAATCGCGGCATCAATCCGGTGACGGGCGTGCAGGTGATCACGCCGCATATCGTCGCCCGCACGCTGTCGGTGATGACGAGCTCGGGCATGTACGACTATGCCGGCGAGTGGACCTATCGCGTCGGCATTCCCGCCAAGAGCGGCGTCGGCGGCGGCATCGTCGCGGCGCTGCCCTCCCAGCTCGGGCTCGGCACCTTCTCGCCGCTATTGGACAACCATTTCAACAGCGCGCGCGGCTTGAAAGTCTGCGAGGCGCTGTCGGCGCGGTTCGACCTGCAGATGCTCAACCGCAATGCCGACGTCCGCACCAGCATCATGGCGGATTACGACGTCTACGGCATCTCCTCGCGCCGCAGCCGCCCGCCGCACGAGCAGCAGATTCTCGACGAGCGCCACAGCGACATCCGCGTGCTCGAGCTGGTCGGCGCGATGAACTTCGGCACCATCGATTACCTCACGCGCCGGCTCGCCAGCGAGCCGCCGAACGCGCCGCTGCTGATCATCGATTTCCGCCGCGTCCCCGATATCACCGCAGCCGGCGTGGAGCTTGTGGGTGAGATGCTGACGGCGCTCGGCAATGTGGGCGTCATCGCCATTCTGTCGGGCTTCGAGGGGGACTCCGCGGTGTGGGGCGCGATCTGCGCGAGGACGGCCGATCCGCGCCGGTTGCGGCGCTTCGCGTTGCTCGACGACGCCATCGAATGGGCCGAGGACCAGGTGATCTACCGCTTCGGCGGCTTCACCGATGTGAAGAAGAGCGCGCATCTCGGCGAGCAGGCGCTGCTGGCCGAGCTCGACGCGGACGAGATCGCCGCGATCGTCAAGCTGTCCACCACGCGCCATTACGCCGCCGGTCAGCGCATCATCGCCGCCGGTGAGCCCGCCAATTCGCTGTTCTTCCTTCAGAGCGGCATGGTCAGTGTGAAGCTGCGCAGCGGCGTGCGTCTCGCCTCGCTCGGCCCCGGCATGGCGTTCGGCGAGATGGCGATCCTGGAGGGAAGCCGCAGCGCCGACGTCTTGGCCGACACGCCCGTCAGTTGCCTCGAACTGCCGCTCGACAGCTTTGCCGACTATCGCCGCCTGCATCCGGAGACGTCGCTGAAGATCATGCGCAATCTCGCGGCGATTTTGGCGCGGCGGCTCGTGCTCGCAAATGCGAAGGTCGATTTGCTCAGCGCGTACTAGCAGCGAACCCGAGTTCGCCCGCGAACCTGCGACCGGCTTTGCGCTTGCCAAGTTCCCGCATTGTGAAAGAATGAATTTGGAGCGATCCGCTCCCAATGCATTTTCAGGGAGAGACGCGTGAGTGAGCCGCTTCATCCCGCTGCGCCCCATCATTTGCCGTCCTTCATCACTGCGCCGGGGGATACCGATGTCCTGATGGTCATCGTCGGCATTGTCCTGATCGGCGCCGTTCTCGCGGTCGGGAATTTCTATCTGCACCTGCACACGATGCCGGAGCGGATGGCCCACAAGTCGCAGAAACTTCAGTTCGAGATCGTGGCCGTGCTGGGGCTGCTGGCCTTGTTCACCCACAATCACCTGTTCTGGGTGATCGGCCTGTTCCTCGCCATGATCGATCTACCCGACTTCAGCACGCCGCTGCGCAAGATCGCCGGATCGGTCGAGAAGATGGCCGGCGTTGCGCCGGAGCAGGACCCGACCGAGTTGCCCGACGAAGCTGCCGCCGCGCAACCTTCTGCGGCCGCCGATGCCAAGGTCGGGGGCGCCAAGGTCGGGGAGGCCAAGATCGGGGAGGCCAAGAGCGAGGTGGCCAGCCATGCTTGAGCTGATTCTCTGCTCCCTACTGACGATATTTCCAGATTATCTCTACCGCCGCTATCGGCAGGGGGG
>NZ_AKIY01000119.1 GCF_000282615.1 Bradyrhizobium sp. YR681
CGCCAGCCGCACCGACGGCGGCGGCGCCTGCGAGCAGATGACGGCGATTGAGATCGGTCATGGAGAGGTCCCCTTCTGAGCGCGTTGCGGTTTTCCGCTTGCAAATGGCGGCGGAATAATCTCCCGCTTCGCCCAGAAGGCAAGACCTTCTTTCGGTGACGTGCCGTCGCACGTCACGATTATTTATTTGGGCCGCCGGGGAATTTTTCGCCCGTGGCCTGTCCACGCCAGTATCGCTTCGGTGCACGGCCGTAGACTCGCTTGAAGGCATGTCCGAAGGCGCTCTCCGACGAGTATCCCAGTTGCGCGGCGGTTGCCGAAACGGTCGCGCCACGTCGCAGCCGATCGCGTGCAAGCCGCATTCGCCATCGAAGCAGGTAGTCGAGCGGTGCCAATCCCACCAGCGACTTGAACCGCCTGGAAAATGCCGATCGCGACATGGCGATCGCGGCGGCCAATGCGTCGAGGGTCCAGGGGTAAGCCGCGTCTTCGTGCATCAGCCGGATTGCCTTGCCGATCCTCGCATCGACCAGCGCGTTGATCCATCCCAATCCTTCGCCGGCACCCTGATCCAGCGCCGCGCGGAGCACCTGGACGAGCAGGACGTCGGCGAGCCTGTCGGTGAGTACGGCCGCTCCGATTCCCGTCCCCCTGATTTCGAGGTCGAGAATCTGGAGCGTGGAATGAATGACGGACGCCGACGGACTGCGCGATGGTATCAGCAGAAAGCGAGGAAGCGCATCGAGCAGCAGCCCGGCATCTGACGCTTCGAAACCGAAACTGCCGGCGAGCAGGAGGGTATCGCTGCCCGCGTGACGCGCGACATCCGACTGCGTCCAATCGAACGCCGCCATGCCGTCCTCGGGAGCGAGGCGTTCGTCGTTGGCCAGCACATAGGCTGGCGCATTGGCCAGGAGAAAACAGTCGCCGCCGGCAAGCCGATGATGGGCTTCGTCGCCAAAATCGATCCAGCAATCACCTCGGATGACCGCACCGAACTTCAGGGCAGGCTTGGCCGGGAACCGGTACGACCAATTGCCACCGGCCTCAAACCGTGTGCAGCGCGCGGCGCGAACGTCCAGCAGCGAGAAGACCTGAGACAACGGGTCCGAGGTCTTGCCCGGGGTCTCGCCCAAGGTCGTATCCGAGAGATTGTCCAAGGCTTGATCCGATCTCGACGATTTTTGGCCAGTTCGAGCATAGATCATCCTCGCTTGCGATGCGAACTTCACCCCGCAACGAATTGAATGGAACACCCATGGCAGGCATCGCGGGCAAGGTCATCGCCATCACCGGCGCGAGCAGTGGAATTGGCGAAGCGGCCGCCAGACTTCTCGCTGGACGTGGCGCCGTTGTGGTCCTCGGCGCGAGGCGCTCCGACAGGCTCGAAACGCTGGCTGCGAGCATTGCATCAAAGGGGGGACAGGCGTCGTTTCTCGTCACTGACGTTCGACGGCGCGACGATGTCGCAGGCCTCGCCAACCTCGCGACAGCGAGGTACGGAAAGCTCGATGTCCTGATCAACAATGCGGGGATCGCGCCGATTTCCCCACTGGACGATCTGAGGGTCGATGACTGGGACGACATGATCGACGTGAACGTGAAAGGCGTGCTCTACGGCATCGCCGCGGCCTTGCCCGTGTTCCGCCGTCAGGGCTTCGGCCATTTCGTCAACACCCTGTCGACCGCCGGCATCAAGATCGTTCCGACGATGGCCGTCTACGCGGGATCGAAGAACGCCGTCAGGGCGATTTCCGAAGGGCTTCGCCAGGAGGCCGGCCCGTCGCTTCGGGTGACGACGATCTCACCCGGTTATGTCGACACCGAGCTGCCGTCCTCCATGACGGATTCCGCGTTACGGGAGCAAGGGCAAGCAAGCATGAAGGCGATGGCCATTCCGGCTGGCGCCATCGCGGAAGCGATGGCCTTCGCGATAGCGCAGCCGGATAATGTGGATGTCGGCGAGATCGTTATCCGCCCCACCGCCCAGGCCTGAATTTCGATCAGGCCCGGACGCCGCCGCCCATCACGACTTATTCGGGTTGATGAGGAATTTTTCACCGGTGGCGCGTTTGGCGTAGGCCGCGATGTTGGCGGGATCGAGCGTCTCGGGCAGCGACACGACCTTGGTGTAGTGGCTGGCGAAAGTGGTCTTCAGTTCGCTCACGACGCGCTGGCGCAATCGTCCGATGTCGGCCGGACCGATCTTCTGGAGGAACGGGGTCAGCAGCCAGCCGCCGACGCCCCAGGCCATGCCGAAGCCGCGCGGCAGCTCGATCGGACGAATGTCGAGCGCGCCGTAGACATAGACCTGCTTGTGGACGCTGGAGCCGTAGCGGCTGTATTCCTTGGCGGTCTTGTTGATCGCGATTTCCATGCAGTTGAGGATGTCGCCGGCGAGCTTGCCGCCGCCGATGGCATCGAAGGCGATGGTGGCGCCGGTCTCGACCAGCGCGGCCGTGAGATCGTCGAGGAAGCTTGGCGCGCTGGAATCGACGACGTGCCTGGCGCCGATCTTCTTCAGGATCTCCGCCTGCTCCTTGCTGCGCACGATGTTGACGAGCGGGATGCCGTCCTTGATGCAGATCTTGTTCAGCATCTGGCCGAGATTGGAGGCGGCCGCGGTGTGCACCAGCGCCTTGTGGCCCTCGCGCCGCATCGTCTCGGTCATGCCGAGCGCGGTAAGCGGATTGACGAACCAGGACGCGCCCTCCGCCGCCGTGGTGCCCTCGGGCAGCGGCTGACAGTCCCGCGCCTTCAGGGTCCGGTATTGCGAATACATGGCGCCGCCGATCATCGCGACCGTCTTGCCCATCAGCGCCTTCGCAGCATCCGACGAGCCGGTCTTGATGACGATGCCGGCACCCTCATTGCCGACCGGCAAGGATTGGTCGAGCCGCGCCCCCATCGCGCGCATCGCACCGTCAGGCACCTTTGCGGTGATAACGGGAGCGTCCTTCGTGCCGGATGCCTTGGCCGTGCTCATGTCGGCGGCGCCGACGAGCAAGCCGAGATCGGACGGGTTGATCGGCGCCGCCTCGACGCGGACGACGACCTCGTCCTCGGCGGGCTCGGGAGTCGGCACGTCGAGAAGCGAGATTTCCAGCTCTCCGCTCGTCTTGATCAGCGAACGCAGTTGCAGTCCGGTCTTGCCGTCGCTCATGTCGATCCTCCGCTTGATGCAGGAGCGTCAGCGATGCCTTGGGCCCCCGACCAACTCATGGCCTCAGGCCCAGGCATTGCAGCGCGACGCGCCCGGATAGGCGGCCTCCATACCAAGTTCCGGCTCGCCGCGCAGCAACTGATTGAACCGGAATTCTAGCCGACGGGAACGGCGGATTCGCGCTGCAGGATGTGCGGATGGCTACGCGGATGCAGATGCTGAAGTCCGATCGGCATTTCCTGCCCCGGTGGACGGGGACCGCCGAGATCGACATCCGACGAATACGCAAATGCATTGGTCGGCGACAGTCCCGACACCTTGAAGCACAGCCGCGCCTCCGGCAGACCGCCGCCGTAATCCTTCGGCGGAGCATATTCAACCGAGAGCCACATGATGTTGAAGCAGGCCGGACTGAGCAGCCCGATCATCCAGTCGCCGGTGAAGGCCTCTGGCGTCACGTAGGTCCAGGCATGCGGGTTGCTGCCGAGGCTCCAAAGTCCGAAGCCCGGCAAGACCGTGGCTCCGTCGGGACCGCCGGTGACCCTGACGTAGAGCTGAATCCATTCGGTACCCAGCGAGAACGTGAAGATGTAGGTCTTCCCGGTCATCACGGCATTGCTGCTCATGTCGTTGATGTACAATGACTGGTAGATGCCGGCCTGGTAAGTGTAGCCGTAGGTCGTCGGGACCAATCCCTGGGCACCGAACGCGGTGCCGTTTCCGGACCAGTATTGCTTGCTCGGCTTCCATGGCGGCGGCGGCGCGTTGGGCGGCCCGTAGGCAAGCGCCCCGGCCGTCACCTTCAGTCCGTTCACAGCGCCGCTGCTGATGTACGATGCGTTGTTGTCGAGGTTCAGGCCGACGGTAAGCCTGCCTTTGGTCTGCAAGGTCGGATCCGAGAGTGCGGGCATGATAATATCCTCTGATGAAACAGCCTGGGTGCAAATCAGTTCGTGTAATCTGAGCAGTATGAGCGTCCCTCCGGATGCCGGCCCGCGACCTAGGCCGAGCCCATCGAGACGCGCCTTGCAGTCAGCGTCGTCACTTCCTCCGCATCGATGATCTCCTTTCCGTGAACGATCTTGGCGATTCCGGCACTGACGTCGCTGACGATATCCATGACGCCGAGGAAAATACGGGCATCGGCCGGATCAAACACGTGCTTGGCAGGTTTCGCGATCGCCGACAGCGGCCCGGCGGCGCCGGCAACCCATTCCGAAACGCGCGCGGTGCCCACGCTCTCCTTCTCGTAGAGCATCCATGAGTTCATCCCCATCGAGAGGAGGCCGCCGGCCGAGAGGACGCACGATCCCGGGAACGAACCGCGCGGACCGCCCTTGAGCTTTCCCGCAACGACCCCCATGCTCCAGAGCAGCTTAAAGGCAACATTGCCATAGCCGGCCAGCCAGGCCGCGGACGTCGCCTTTGCGACCGGTGTGTCGAAAGCGAGCTTGGCGCCTGCCCCTCCCGGCCAGGCGAGCAACTGGATCAAGGTCGGGCCGAGGATGACGACCGCCAGCACCTGCCAGAGCGGAGGATCGTCGAACAATTCGAGATCGAGCCCGATATCGGCGACGCACCACACCGTCGTCTGGACGAGGCCGGACAGGATCAGCAGAACGCCGATCTCCTTCTTGCTCGACGCAACGCCCTGCTCGACCTGTTCGAGCGAGATCGGAGACTCCTCGAAGATGACGCGATAGAGCGTGGTCGCCACGAACGCGCAAAGCAGCGAGCCGAGCCCGACGACGGTCAGATCCTCCGAAGAGCCCGGGTTGATCAGATCGTAGAGCGCCTGGATGACGAAGTTGTTGATGGAGGCGCCGAACACGGCGGTGTTGAGCGCGACGAGATCCTTGGCGAAGAAGTTCAGAACGGACTGAACCAGTGAATCGAGAACCCGCAGGATCGCCAGGATCAGGTCCTTCACTTCGCCAACGATCGTTGCCAGCAGGACCTTGCCGAACTCGGATGTGCTGGTTGCCAGTGCCTGCAAGCGCTTGATGCTCGCCTGGATCAGCTTCGCAATCTCGGTGGCGAAGGCGGACTGCACCTGCGAGATCAGGGTCATCGCATCCTGCGTCATGGCCGACGGGATGTTGACGCCGACGCTGATGAGGCTGCCGAACGAAACCTTGTCCATCAGCCAGTTGGCGACGCTTGCACTGTCCTCGATGATCTCGAGAAACGTGCTCACGCCGGACGGCGCATCCATCCCGTCATCCGCGTCGATCTTGCCGAGATCCTTCTCGATCCCCGCAAAGGCCTGCTTGACGGCGCCTTCCATGGTCTCGAAGAAGCTGTGGCTGACCTTGCCGCCGTCTGCGGCGTAGCCGGCGAGCGACACCATGCCCTGGCTGAAGATCTGCTCGAACTTCCGCTTGGTGGCCCAGATATCCTTGCGCGCGTCGCTGAGCAGCCAGGCGAGGAAATTGTAGAGCCTGACGAAGAACGTCTTGACCGCATTGAAGACGGTCTCCACGAAACGGAAGGCGCTCTCCACGGTGTCGACGATGCCGTTCCACGCGATCTTGAGCTTGTCCGCCACCCAGTTGATGGCGAGTTCGAATCCGGTGGCGATGGGCTTGACGACATAGTCGTACACCGCATTGACCGCGGTCTCGAACGCATCGCCGATCGCCTCGATCGCATCCTCGAAGAAATCCAGGAAGCCGAAATCGGGGCGACCACGCAGCGCCGCGATCTCCGCGATGGCGGCGTCCGCCTCCGCCTCCGTCAGCGTCTTGAAGACAGCCCGCCCGCCTGCAACGGTGAAGCGGAAGGGCTGCCGGGGCTGCGCGCGCATCGGCAGCGGCAGCCGGAGGTCGTCCCTGGCGTCGAGCCGCGCGCGCACCAGCGCGACCGGTCCGTCGTGGATGTTGGCCATCGCTTCGGTGACGGCCAGCCGAATCTGATCGGCATCGGAACTGAACTCGCCCGGCACCAGTTGCTTGACCTGGGCCGTCGTGATGTTGCGCAGCCTTTCCTGCACATCATGATTGGGTGTCACCGCGAAATCGCCGCCGTCCATCATCAGGTCCGGCAGCCTGGCGCTCAGTCCCGCGGTAGTCAGCGTCCGCGTCTCCGTCGTCACCCGCAGGCGACCGGCCGCGTCGGTCGTGAACGTCACGGCGCGCGCCGGACCGAGGGTCACGACTTCGCCCACGATCGATGCGGTCACGACCTCGGTCGATTTGAGCGCGACCTTGGTGTTGGCGAGGGTGACACCCTTGGCATCGTAGAACGTCAGCGTCGTCGAATAGGTCTTCTGCTCGACCAGCTTGCGGGTTACCGGCGGATACTGGATCGGCTCCCGAGTCCAGCCGCCTTTGCTGCCGTCCGGCGCATCCGGATCATCGGGCGGGCTCTGCCACATCCGCATCAAGCCCTTCGTCGGCACGTAGCCGATCAGCTCCGCATCGCCTTCCGTCCCCCGCGCGGTGAGGATGTTCCTCAGGCGAAGGAAGAAGTCGAATTTGGTGTCCAACGGTGGAGTCGCGATGAATTGCAGCGCGCCGCTGTCTTCGAGCGCAAACAGCGCCAGCGGGTTTGCGCCGGCACTGGCAACGGCCAGCGCGGTCGCCTTGATCGCGGAATCCACGACCACGAAGCCCGCGTTCGGATTGCTCCCGTCGAGATACTGGATCTGCGGCCTGTCGCTCATGTCGCCGGGATCGGCAATGAACACTGCCGAATTGTTGTCTGCCTGGGTACCTATGGCCAGCGAGCGGAATACGACGCTCGACGCCAACAAACTTGCCGTCGCGGTGAAAGGGGCAGCCACCGTGAACAGGTCGAGCGCGACCGGCGTTGCGGCGGCGGTGTTGGCGAACAGGAGGCAATCGACACCCGCGATGGTGCAGCTCTCGATGATGGTCTGGTCGGTTTCGGTGATGTAATGCCATGACGGCTTCGCAGCGGCCCAATCGATGCGCCACAGGCTCGATTGGCCCGTCTGCCCCGGCGACGGGCCGAGCAGTGCGAACAGGTTCAGCTTGCCCGCGATGGTGAAGGCCGCAAGCTTGCTGGCCTGCACGAACATCGGCACGGAGCCGTCCGGTACGATCGGCTGCGGTGAGCTCCACGATCCCCCGCTCTGCCGCGTCATGACATAGATGTCGGGTGCCGCCACATTCGAGCCGATGGCAAAGACGGTGAACCGGCCGCTCGCATCGATGCCGCCGACGACCTGGCTGGGCTGCAGCGTGGCATCGACGACTTCCTCGCTCCAGCCCGTGTCGCTGCCGGAGTTCCGGCGCAGCGACATGATGTTGCCGGTCGATCCGAGGTAGAGCAGGCTGTAACTGCCGTCCGCCTGTATCGCCGTCAGATCCGTCTCGCCGGTCAGGTCGGTGGCGTAGACGAAATCGTCCATCAATTGGCCGCTGGCCTGAACGGTAACTGATCCATCCGTGCTGACGGCCCGGGTTGCTCGCAATCTGGTCATACTGGCGCTCCGCGTTGGGCGAGGCAAAGCACCGGCGCTTCCGCGTCAGACAGGCGCGGAACGTCAAATGGCTAAAAATGGAATCGATAAAAAATAAACCTCGCCTATAAGGTGATCGATTAGTTCACCTCAACCTGACCGTGTCAACGGCAGCATCGATCGACGCCGATCAAGCTGCCGTGACATGGTGCGGGACTGCGCGTGGCGCGTTATGCCAGCGCCTTCAGCGCCGCTTTGCCGCCGTAGAGCGCCTGCTTGCCGAGCTGCTGCTCGATGCGCAGGAGCTGGTTGTACTTGGCGGTGCGATCGGAACGCGCGAGCGAGCCGGTCTTGATCTGCCCGCAATTGGTGGCGACCGCGAGGTCGGCGATGGTGGAATCCTCGGTCTCGCCGGAGCGGTGCGACATGACGGAGGTGTAGCCGTTCTTGTGCGCCATCTCGACGGCGGCGAGCGTCTCGGTCAGCGTGCCGATCTGGTTGACCTTGATCAGGATCGAGTTGGCGCGGCCGGCCTTGATGCCTTCGGCGAGGCGCTTGACGTTGGTGACGAAGAGATCGTCGCCGACCAGCTGGCACTTCTTGCCGATGAGGTCGGTGAGCTCCTTCCAGCCGTCCATGTCGTCTTCCGACATGCCGTCCTCGATGGTCACGATCGGATAGCGGCCGACGAGATCGGCAAGATATTTGGCCTGCTCGGAGATCGAGCGGGTCCTGCCCTCGCCTTCATAGACGTACTTGCCGTCCTTGAAGAACTCGGTCGATGCGCAGTCGAGGCCGAGCACGATGTCGGTGCCCGCCTTGTAGCCGGCCTTGCCGATCGCGTTCATGACGAATTCGAGCGCAGCGTCGGCCGACGGCAGGTTCGGGGCGAAGCCGCCCTCGTCGCCGACATTGGTGTTGTGGCCGGCCTTCTTCAGCTCGGACTTGAGCGTGTGGAAGACTTCGGCGCCGTAGCGCAGCCCTTCCGCGAAGGAGGACGCGCCGACGGGGAGGATCATGAACTCCTGGAAGTCGATCGGGTTGTCGGCATGCACGCCGCCATTGATGATGTTCATCATCGGCACCGGCAGGAGGCGGGCCGAGGTGCCGCCGACGTAGCGGTAGAGCGGCATGTCGAGCGAGTTCGCGGCGGCCTTGGCGCAGGCGAGCGAGACGCCGAGGATGGCGTTGGCGCCGAGCCGGCTCTTGTTCGCGGTGCCGTCGAGGTCGATCATGATCTGGTCGATCTGGGCCTGCTGCTCGACGTCGAGACCGCTCAGGGCCTCGAAGATCTCGCCGTTGACGGCGCCGACCGCCTTGGTGACGCCCTTGCCGAGATAGCGCGCCTTGTCGCCATCGCGCAGTTCCACCGCCTCATGGGCGCCGGTGGAGGCCCCTGACGGCACCGCAGCACGGCCGAGCGCGCCATCTTCCAGCACGACGTCGACCTCGACGGTGGGATTGCCACGGCTGTCGAGAATTTCGCGGCCGATGATATCGATGATGGCGGTCATGAGAGCCTCTTTCCGGGGAACAAAGGGGGCAGTTGGCGGTGCTTCTACCGCAATGCATCGAAGTGGAAAAGGCCGGGTGACGTTCCCCCCATGATTGGCTAAGAGGGCGCCACGGAGGCCGCCTGATGTCGAAAAAATCCAGTAAATCGAAGAACTCCCCTGCTCTGCAACTCGGCCGCGCCGTGGAATGGCCGGATACGCCCGAGAAGGCGAAGCTCGACCGCGTGCCCAATCCGCAAGCAGGTACCGATTATCTGGTCCGTTTCACCGTCCCCGAATTCACCTCGCTCTGCCCGGTGACGGGCCAGCCGGATTTCGCCCATCTGATGATCGACTACGCGCCGGGCCAATGGCTGCTGGAGTCGAAATCGCTCAAGCTCTACATCGCGAGCTTCCGCAACCACGGCGCCTTCCACGAGGATTGCACCGTGATGATCGGCAAGCGCATCGCCTCGGAAATCAAGCCGAAATGGCTTCGCATCGGCGGCTACTGGTATCCGCGCGGCGGAATTCCCATCGACGTGTTCTGGCAGACCGGCCGCGTGCCGAAGGGCCTGTGGGTGCCCGAGCAAGGCGTCGCGCCGTATCGCGGGCGGGGCTAGTCGGAGACGAACGAGGATGAAATCCATGTCGGCAAAATTCCGCAGTCTGGCCTTGGGCGTCCTGAGCGTCCTGTGGTTCACCGTCGCGTCCGAGGCCGCCGAAGTCCGGGTGATGATCTCGGGCGGATTGGCGGCTGCCTACAAGGCGCTCGTGCCGGAATTCGAGAAAGCCACCGGCAACAAGGTGCTCACGGAATATGGGCCCTCGATGGGGACCACCACCAATGCGATCCCGGTCCGGCTGGAGCGTGGCGAGCCGGCCGACGTCCTGATCATGGTGGGCTATGCCCTCACCGATCTCGCCAGCAAGGGCAAGGTCGTCGCCGGCAGCCAGGTCGACCTCACCAGATCGCCGATCGGGGTTGCCGTGAAATCGGGCGCGCCGAAGCCGGACATCAGCTCGGTGGAAGCGGTCAAGCGCGCGCTGCTGGCGGCGAAGACGATCGCCTATTCCGACAGCGCGAGCGGCGTCTACGTCTCGACCGAGATGTTTGCAAAGCTCGGCATTGCCGATGTCATGAAGGACAAGGCGCGAAAGATTCCGGCAACGCCGGTCGGCGAGATCGTCGCGCAGGGCGAGGCCGAACTCGGGTTTCAGCAGATCAGCGAGTTGAAGCCCGTGAAGGGCATCGATATCGTCGGGCCGCTGCCGAACGAATTGCAGCAGATCACGATCTTCTCGGCCGGGATCGCAAGCGTTTCGAAAGAGCCCGAGGCCGGCCGGGCCTTGATCAAATTTCTCGCCTCCCCCGCCGCGCGCGACGCGATCATCGCGAGCGGCATGGAGCCGATCCCAAACTAGCGCTTATGCCGGCTCGCGGGCAGATCAATGCCCGCTCAGCACCAGCGTCTTCACCGGCAGCAGCAGGGCCTGAATCCGCAACAGCATGGCGTGCACGAGCCCCGTCGCATCGACAACATGCAATCCAAAGCTCTTGAACGCGCCGACCTGCCCCGACGAGATCAGTTCGTGGTTGCTGGTGTAGGCGTTGGCGATGCAACTGCTGCCGGGCGTCACGCCCTGGAGGCCGCCTTTGTAGATCGGCTCCATGAAGACGAGAATTGTGCCGGGGCGAACGGTATTCTGCGCTTCGAGCAGTTGCTCGCCGCCCCTGAACTGGCCCGCCGCGATGTAATCCTGCACGTCGGTGATCACCATCGGAATGATCGTCCACGGCTTGGAAATGCAGGTGGCCTCGGCCACCATCCCGACCTTCATGACCTGTGCTTCGATTTGACCGAACCCCGCCGACAGGGCGCGTTGCCCGGCGCCCTCGGCGATCAGCACGCCCGCTGACCGGATCATGGGATTGACCACATCGCCCGGCCGCAGCAGGAATTGCTCGACACGGCCGTTCACGCCGGCGCGAATGAAGGTCTTGTCCAGATCGACCTGCGCTTCGGCAAGCGTCGCCTCCGCGCTTGCCTTTTCTGCCGGAAGAAGCGCGCTGACGCGCGTCGTTGCCGACTGCTTTGCGGCGGCTGCGGCATCGACCGAGCCTTGGCGGCCGGCGACGGCCACTTCGAGCTTTTCGATATCCCGCTGCGGCACGATGCCTGGATTGCGCTTCTGGAGTTCGCGCTTGACGTCGAGTTCGTCGTTGGCCTGTTGCAGCGCGCTCCTGGCTTCCTGAAGCTGGCCCTCCGACTTGAGAATATCGGCCTGCGCCGCCAGCAACGATGCATCGACCTCGGCGATTTTGCGCTTCGCCGTCTCCAGCGACGCCTGCTGCTTGGAATTGTCCAGCCTGAAGATCACGTCGCCCTTTTTGACCGGCGCGCTGTAGTCGACGTGAACCTCCGCCACCCGGCCGGTGATCTCCGGGACGATCGGGACGGTCCGATAGTACAACGTCGCTGAACTGGTCGACGGATGAAAATAGAAGATCATCGTGATCAGAGAGACCGTCAGCATCAGGCAGGCGATGATGCCAAATCGCAGCTCGAACCAGACCGAGAAAAGCGTGATCTCGCGCCCGATGCGCTTTCCCTGCCGATAGCGGCGGGG
>NZ_AKIY01000120.1 GCF_000282615.1 Bradyrhizobium sp. YR681
CGCGCCGGGAGCCTCGAAGGAAGAACGGCCACCGCTGCTACGGCGCGGAGAGACCCGGGCCGTCGTCCTTCGAGGGCCGCTGAAGAAGCGGCCACCTCAGGATGACGGTGATAGACTGATTGTCGCGGTTGGAATGCGCGGCCGCCCGTATGGGTCCAGCAATATGCAGGGGCTGGCAGTGCAGGAGCTTCAGTGCCCCGCAACGCCGCTACGGCAGACCCCGCGCCTCCAGCTGATGCACCAGCAGCAGCGTCGGCTCCGCAAGGCTGTCGCCGGAGCCATCGAGCCCGAACGCCGCGGCGATGCCGTCGCGGCTGCGCAGCAGCGTCGCGCGCGGGCAGTGACCGGCGCCGCACAGCGTCTTCTTCAGGGTCTCGCCCTGCGCCACGATGCCGGCGGAATCGTCCGCGGCCCAGGCCAGCACGATCGGCACGTCGACATTGAGGATGCCGGGGAAGACCGATCGCTTGTCATATTGGGTGGCGTCCGTGCCGAGATAGGCCTTCTCGTTGTCGCTGGCCGCCTTGCCGGCGCGATAGATTCCCGAAATCAGCACGACGCCCGCGACGTCGGCACGGTCGGTCTGGAGCTCGGGATGCGCCAGCAGGGTGGCGACGTGAAAGGCGCCGGCGCCGTAGCCGACCGCGACGATCTCGCGGGCATCGCCATTGAACAGGTCGATATTGCCGTGGATCCAGGACAGCGCCGCCGCGACGTCGGTCGCCCCTGCCGGCCAGGTCGCTGTCGGTGCCAGGCGATAATTGACGCGCACCCCGATCATCTCGTTGCGCGCGGCAAAGCACATGGCCTGGTCCTGGATCTCGCGGGACAGGTCCGGCGCCGCGCGATCGCCCGTAAAACTGTCGCCGGCCACGAACAGCAGCACCGGCCGCGGCGTATCCGCCTTGGTCGCGCTGGTCGCGACGTCGAGCACATTGGCCTCGCTCTCGCCGTAGCGCAGGCCGCGCGAGAAGGTGACCTGCTCGCACAGCCGCGCGGTGCCGCCGGCGGTGGGGTCGCTGTCGGTAAGCCCGGTCAGCACGAGATCGGACGGCGCCGTCGGCCGCGTCGGAACCGGACCATGCGCGGAGGCTGTCGAGAGGGTGAGAACAAGCAGAAATGCGAGATAATTCTTCATCATGGTGCCGGGCCTTGCGCGCTCATATTGGCTCGCTCTTGGGGCCTGTCTTTTCAATTCGCCTTATTAGTTGGCTGGTGTTGAGGCGATTTGACGGCACCTGCGGCGCTCAATTCCCCGGCTGGAACGTGCAATCCGCCCCGCTGCCGTCCTTCCGCCTGATCGCGTTGGGGTCGATCGTGCAGCTCAGCTTGGCGAGGCTCTCGAAATTCGATCCCGCCGCGCCGTCGGGCGGAACGCCGGCCAGTGCTTCGGTGGCGAAGATTTCGTTGGCGGTGGAGCCGTTCACGGTCCTCACCTTCTTGCCGAAGGTCACCTCGCAGTTGCGAACGGTGATATCGACATTGCCGGTGCGGCAGACGATCCGGTCCGCCGTCACCACGATCGCCTTCTTGTAGGGGATGTCGGCATTGGCGGCGAACAGCATCGCCATCGCCTTTTTCTCCGCGCCCGTCAGGTCCGGCGACAGCGGCGCGATCACGCCCGCGAGCGCCAGTGCCGTCGAGCCCGAGACCTTGGCCGGCGCCGCGCCGGAGGCGCCGGCGACGTGGGATGCGCCGGCAACAACGAGGGCGCAGGCGAGGATCAATCGGCCGGATTTCATCCCAGTCTCCATGGGTCCGAGGTCTCAGGCGGCCTTTTTCCGCTTGACCGTCTTCTTCGCCTTCTTGGCCTTCTTTGCCGCCTTCTGGGCCGCGAGGTAGGCCCCAACCTTCTTGGCGGAATGGCCGGCCGCGGCCACGGCGGCCTTCAGCTTGGCCGGGGTGATCTTGAACTTCTTCGACCAGTAGCGGACCTCGTAGGCCTCGCTCAGCGCGATCCGGCTCTTGTCGGAGGCGCGGTGCTTCTGAAGCTTGATGTAGGCCTCGACCTTCTTGGCGGAGTGGCCGACCTTCTTGACGGCGTATTTCAGCTTGGCCGGCGTCACCTTGAACTTCTTCGACCAGTAGGCGACTTCGTATTTTTCGGTGAGCGCAATCAGGGCGCGATCGGCTCCGCCCCGCTTTGCCTTGTTGTCGGCCATGCATTCCTCCTGCCTTGGACGGCGCGCAGTCTAGCATGCAACCGGATTCGGAAGGCAAGGCGTGGTCCGCGCGGCGTTTGCGCGGAGCGGCCGTTTTGCACGGTTACGTCAAACGCTTGTGCGGTGCGACCTCGGCTCGTGCCGGACCAGGCCCTCTACTGTGCATGGGGTTGTTTTCGCATTTTTTGCCGGTCGCGCGTCCGTGACGGAACCTTTTGGCGGCTGATGCGACTTATCCATGACACGGGGAAACACGTGCGAGGCAGTCATGGCACACAAGCATACCGCCGATCCCACCGAGATCATGCGGGCGACAGGTCACCCTGAGCTGGAATATGCCGCCGGCTGGACCATTGCCGGTCTGGTCACCATCGGCACCATCGTCGCCGCCTGGGTGTTCGCGATCTAGGCGACAGGGAATTGGAGTTCGAAGGCCGCGCCCGCATCGGTCGGCTTGAGCCTGATCGAGCCGCCATGGCTCGCCATCACCGCGCGCGCGATTGCCAGCCCCATCCCGGTCCCGCCCTGGTCGCGGCGTGTGGTGAAGAACGCATCGAAGATCCTGTCCCGGTTCGGCGCCGAGATCGGCTCGCCGTCATTGCTCACCGTGAGCAGCAGGGTCGTCCGCCCGTCCACCGCTTCCAGCCTGATTGACTTGGCCTTGTGCCGCATCGCGTTGTCGGCGAGGTGCGACAGCACGATCAGCGCCTTCTCCGAGGACATGCCGATCGCCCGGTCGAGGCTGCCGCCGGCCTCGATTGCGCTTTCCGGAAACCGGGTCCTGAGGTCGGCGATGACGGATGCCAGCTCCGTCCGCTCGTTCTGCGGCAGGCTTTCGGCACGGGCGAGCTCGCGCAGCCGCTGCGCCATCGCCTCCAGCCGCTGCGTGTCCGACAGGATGTTGGCGATGAACGTCCTCTGCTCGGCCGGTGTCAGGCCCTCCGGCTTGCCTTGAAACGAATCCTGCAACAGCTCGGCCGCGCCCTTGATCGAGGTCAGCGGCGATTTCAGCTCGTGGGTGAGGTGGGCCGAGAAGGTCGCGATGTAGTCCGAGCGCCGCGCCAACTGCTCGGCCATGCCGAGGAAGCTGTGCGAGAGCTGGGCGAACTCGCGGGTGCCGTAGTGCCGGAGCGGCCTGAACGCCGCGCGGTCGCCGCGGCCGATCCGTGCCGCGCGCTCGATCAGCTCGCGCATCGGCAGGGTGATGGTGCGGGAGAACACCAGGCCAATCGCGATCGTGCCGAGGATCACGGCCAGCCCCGCCAGAATGAACTTGCCGCGCTCCTGGTAGAGGTGGTCGAAGATGTTGCTGGGGGTCCGCGTGGTGTAGATCACGCCTGCGACGCGGTTGTTGACGATCACGGGCATCGCCGAGAACACGTGGACGCCGAGGCCGCGGCTGAAGGAATAGATCGGCGGCGGAGGCTTGTCCGGCACGCGGTTGCGCAAGGTGGCACGGTACTGCCCGTGCAGCGCGTCCGCGACCTCCTCGATATGGGCGAGCGACTGCCCGACCTCCTGGCGCCCGGCGATCACCACGCCCTGCGGATCGAGGATGCGAAAGCCGGCCAGCGTTACCTTCTGGGTCTCGCGGATGATCGGCGTCAGTCTTGCGCCGATCTCGACATAGGCGGGCTGCGCCGGCTGGGGTGCCGCCAGCGCATCCGGCCGCCGCCGGAGCAAGTCGTTGGCGGTCAGGTCAAGCGCGGGCCGGATCGGCGTGACCTGGTCGCCGGGATCGGGCAGAACGTTCGGCGGCACCTCGGCGCCGAGCACCAGGCCGCTGTCGAGCCTTGCCGTGACCTCCTGCGCATAGATCGTCGCGAGCACCCGGCTTTGCGCGATCAGCTCGGCCTGGGTCTGGCGGATCAGCTGGTTGTCATAGAGGCGGAAGAAGAACAGGCCGACCAGCGGCAGCACGCCGACGGTCGCCAACACCGTGAAGATCACGAGGGTGAGCGACGGCCGCCATTTGTCGGGCGCTGCGCTCATGTCTCCTTTGCCTCTGTCTCGCAGCGGCCGAGCTTGAAGCCGACGCCGTGGATGGTCTCGATCACGTTCTCGCAATTGTGCGCCGCGAGCTTGGCGCGGATGTTGCGGATGTGGCTGTCGATGGTGCGGTCGGAGACCTGGATGTTGAGCTGGTAGGCCGCCCGCATCAATTGCTCGCGGTTGAACACCGAGGTCGGCCGGGTCAGGAACGCGCGCAAAATGCCGAACTCGATCGCGGTCAGCTTCAGCGGCGTGCCGGCGAAGGTTGCGACATGCTGCTCGGGATCGATCAGCAGGCCGCCTTGCGCCAGCGCGGCCGGCCCCGCCTTGGCCTCGCCGTTGCGCGGGCTGAGGCGGCGCAGGATGACATTGACCCGCGCCACCAGCTCGCGCGGGCTGAACGGTTTCGTCACGTAATCGTCGCCGCCGATCTCGAGGCCGAGGATGCGGTCGATCTCCTCGTCGCGCGCCGACAGGAACAGGATCGGCACGTCGGACGTCTTGCGGATCTCGCGGCAGACGTCGAGGCCGTCGAATTCGGGCATGCCGATGTCGAGTACGATGAGGTCGGGCTTGTCGGCGGCGAAGCGGAGAAGCGCCTCCTTGCCGTCGCGGGCCTCGATCACGTCCATGCCGGCCTTCTTCAGCGCGACGCGGATGACCTCGCGGATATGGCCCTCGTCGTCGACGATGAGAATGCGATGCGCCAAAAGACTCTCCGCTCACCCTGCCGGCTGATTGCCGGGCCGGCCTTTGGCCTCGGCATCGAGCCGGCGCTGCAGCCGCCAGCTCCGAAAGCCCCAGGCTCGCCAGGCCATGTCCAGCCGCTGAGCTTCTACAAGCCGATCGCGGCGCCGCGCAAGGCAGTCGTCGCTCTGGCGATGGGCGATCACCTTGTCGAGCGCGGGCAGCGCCTGCGGCCCGAGGGTGAGGAGATAGTTGGCATCGATCATCATGCCCTTGCCCGACATTTCACTGCTGTGCGCCAGATTGTAGTCGGAAATGAACGCATCGAAGTTCACTAGCGAGACAGTGTAGAGCACGATCGTTAACGCGATCAGATTGGCACTGATCAGCCACCGGTTGGGCCGGTCGAGCGCGATGCGGGCGACGATCAGGATCAGCCCGAGTGCCACCAGCCCCATCCAGATGAAAGCGGCGATGCGCCAATAGGTCAGCATGTAGATGTCCACGTAGAGATCGAGGCGGAGGATGGAGGACGCGACCAGAAGCACGTTCTGCCCGACCCAGAGATAGACCAGCGGCCGGATCACGTTTGACTTCTCCGCCGGTCCGCCCGGACGCATCGCTGCCAGGACGAAGGCGGCGGCGAGCAGGGCGGTGGCGATCAGCGGGTAGGCGCCGCGATGGGCATAGGCCGCATAAGTCATGTTGGCCGGCAGCGCCACGTGGCCCCAGAGATAGATGCCATCGAGAATGGACTGTGCCGCGAACAGCAGATTGAACAGGATCAGCGAGCGCAGGATGGTGGAGGGGCCCAGGAACTCGGCCGAGACCAGGGGCGGCAGCGGCGGCGGCACGGGGCCATGGGCCACGGTCGCGGTGACGATCGTCCTGCGCCGCCAGCGCACATGGATGAACGGCCAGACCAGCGCCAGCATCATGGTCCAGAACAGCACGCGCGGGATGCTGATATAGCCGAGGATGAGCTTTGGATTGAGCAGGGACACCCACTGCTCGATCACGGGATTGGCAGCCGCGAACAGCGCGACGAAGACGGTGCTCAGGACGGCGGGCATCAGCCAGAGTGCGATGCCGCGGGTGAACCCTGACATGTTGAAGATCTGCAACGCGTCGAAGAAGAACCTGAAGGGCCCGAGCAGGACAAGGTTGCGCAGCGCGCGGGCGCGCTCGGCGAGCCCGGTCGTTTCCGGATTGGTCGCGAGCAGGAGCGCAATCGTCAGCGACGCGAGCAGGATCAGGAACGACAGCGTGTTGAGCTCCTCGACGGCCGGCACGAGACCGGCGACGAGAATGGCCGCGCCGACCATGGCGCGACGCAGATCCAGTGTCGCATGATTGAAGAACACCGAGACGCAAGCGATCGCGATCGCAAAGAGCGTCAACGACAGCCCGATCCGCTGGCCGTAGAACAGCCAGTCGGCGAGCGCGGCCAGCACCAGCGCGAGGCCGACCTTGGCCGGGATCGAGGAATGCCTGATCGGCTGGATTTCCGCCGCGATCGTCGAAGCCAGGCTCGTCATGTGCAGAAGACCTTTCGTGATGGTTGGCATCACGAAGTCTGAATGGCGCTTGTGCAGAACGTGGGATCATCGTCTGCACGGTTTCAGGAGGCTTTTGCAGTTTTCGTGCAGGCGCGCTTTTGCCCCTCGCGGAGTGCAATTCGCTTTGATAGGTGCGATGCGTTCATCACTTGGGCGTGACGCATCATGCAATTCCTCAGTCGCCTCGGTCTCATCCTGCTCTGGCTTGCCGCCCCCCTCGTCGCATTCGCGGCCGCAAACAAGAACGATCCCTATCTGCTCGTGTTGCGCGGCACCGGAAACATCGTGCTTGTCGTCGCGTGCACCGTCATCGTGACCGTCCTGCTGCGCAGGGGGCGGCGGGGCACCATCGCTGGCAAGCTGCTCGTCATGCTCTGGTGCCTTCCGCCGCTGCTGATGTTGGCGGCGCACCTTAAGTTCGAGCTGCGCAAGCGCGACGTCCTCAGCGCGAGCGCCGCGGAGACGCGCCAGCTCGGGTCTCACTTCATGGCCGGCTATTCCTCCTTCCCGGAGGTCGCGCGCCTTGCCGGGCAGGGACTGATCGGCGGCGTCTATGTCAGCCGGCACAATATCCGTGGACGAACGGTCGAGGCGCTGCGCGACGAGATCGCGGCGCTCCAGGACAAGCGGCGTGCCGCCGGTCTGCCGCCGCTGGTCGTCGCCGCGGACCAGGAGGGCGGCATCGTCGGTCACCTCGCGCCGCCGCTGACCAAGGTGCCGGCGCTGGCGACGCTCACCGGGCTCGCCCCCGACGAGCAGCAGTCCAAGGCCGAAGAGTTCGGCCGCATCCACGGCCGCGAGCTCGCCGGCCTCGGCGTCAACCTCAACCTCGCGCCGGTGCTCGACCTCAAGCCGCCGCAGCGGCGCAACCGCCTCGACTTCCATACGCTGATCGGCCAGCGCGCGATTGCAACCGATCCCGTCGTCGTCGGCACGATCGCAAGCGCCTATGTCCGCGGGCTGGAAGAGTCAGGTGTCGGCGCCACGCTCAAGCATTTTCCCGGCATCGGCCGCGTGCGCACCGACACGCATCATTTCAGCGCCAATCTCGATACGCCGGTGAAAGAGCTTGAAGCCACCGACTGGCTTCCGTTCCGCGAGGTGCTGGCGCATTCGCGCAGCGCGCTCATGGTCGGCCATGTCACGCTCACGGCCGTCGATCCCGATCGCGCTGCCTCGCATTCGAAGCGCGTCGTCCAGGGCATCGTCCGCGACAAATGGGGTTATCAGGGCATGGTGATGACCGACGACCTCGTGATGGGCGCGATCTACCAGAACGACGTCTGCAAGGCCGTGGTCGAGGCGATCAACGCCGGCGTCGATATGCTGTTGGTCGCCTATGACGGCGCGCAGTTCTACCGTGTCTTCGCTTGTGCGCTTGAGGGGTCGCGGCAGGGCAAGCTTGATGTGGCGATGCTGCGCGCGAGCAAGGGGCGGCTGGCGCAGGTCTTTTCGACTGAACAGGCGCGAGCTTCCTCGGGTCTGCCCGCCCCATCCGTCACGGTCAGCCTTTCGCGAACTGGCGATAGTCCGGCTCGCGATGAAACCAGAACTCGTAGCCGGTGATGGCCTTCTGCATGGCGACGTCGTGGATCGGCTGGTTGAGCGGAATGACGGGGACGTCACTCATGCAGAGTGCGATGAAATCCTTCACGCACTTGTCGTATTCCGCTGCGTCCGCAGTGAAGCGCGCCTTGTCGATCAGCGCGTCCATAGCCTTGTTCTGGTAGGAGGAGATGTTGAAGATCGAATTGTTGCCGTGGAAGTTCCAGTAGAAGTAATATTCGGGATAATCCAGCCAGCCGCTGAAGCGGTTGAGCGCGAGCGGCAATTCCTTCTTGTTCAGCGTCGTGCGCCAGTTGGCGCCGGGGATCTTTTCGATCGACGCCTTGATGCCGATCTTGGCGAGGCTCTCCTGGATCAGGATCGCGGTCGGCTCGCCGACGGTTGCCGTGCCCGTGTCGAGCGACAGCGTTGTCTCCAGTCCGGATTCGAACCCAGCCTCCTTCATCAGGGCTTTGGCCTTGTCGAGATCGGTGACGTAAGGAGACGGTTGCGGCCAGACCGGCTTTGAGACGTCGGCTGTGCCGCCATACATGGGAACGGCGCGGCCAAAGAAGGCGCTGCTCTGGATCTGCTCGTACGGCATCGCCCAGGCGATCGCCTGGCGCAGTTTGACATTATCGAATGGTGGCTTCGCGGTGTTCAGCGCAACGTACCACAGCGCGTTCGGGATCGGCACGCCCGAGACCTTGACCTTGCCCTCCTTGATGATCTGCTCGAAATCGCGCGGTGCAAAGCCGCTCGAAATATCCGCATCGCCGCGCTCCAGCATGGCGCGGCGGGTGCCGGCGGAAGGGACGTCGCGCGCGATCACGCGCTTGATCTTCGGCAGCGGTCCGCTCTTCCAGTCGTCGAAGCGCGCCAGAACCGTCTCGCTGCCGGGTTTCCAGCTTTCGATCCTGTAGGCGCCGCCACCGGCCTCGTTGGTCTTCAGCCAGGCCAGCGCCCAGGGGTCTTCCGCCGTCGCGTTCTTCTTCGCAAGTTCCGAGTTGATGATGAAGGGCACGACGACGGCGACGTTGAACAGCAGCATCTTGTCCTTGCGGACATAGTCGATGCGGAAGGTGTGGTCGTCGACCACCACGAACTGCTCGGGCTTCTCCAGCGAACCCGCCGACATCTGGAAGGTCGGGAAGCCGCCGACCTTCACCGCGCGGTCGAACGACCATTTGACGTCCTTCGCCGTGACAGGCGTGCCGTCGTGGAATTTGGCGTCCTTGCGAAGCTTGAAGGTGCAGGACATGCCGTCGGCCGCGACCTCCCAGCTTTCGGCGAGCTCAGGCGCGAGCTTCTCGCGGTCGTAAGAGATGGTGCCGTCGGGCAGCGTCTTGGAGGCGTAACTCAGCAGGCGATCGTAGCAATTCCAGGACAGGCCGTTCACGGTCTGGTTGGAGCCGACACCCTGCATGTCGAGCGAGTTCGGTCCGAGCTCTTGCACCACCAGCAGCGTCTCCGCGCGGCCCTGCGCAGAGGCGAGGCGCGGCGCGACGGCCGTCATTCCGACGATGCCGAGGCTACCAAGCACCACATTGCGGCGGCTGATGTCGAAAGGTGATGCGCTCATTGGTGCCTCTTTTGCGAGAATCTGCGATGGAAAGAGGCAAAGCGCATGCCATCGGCCGCGCTTCACGGCGTCGCATCCCGCGCCGATCGCGTTACTACGGCGTGACCGCGCCGCGGCTGACGGCGCGCGGGGCGGTCAGCTCTTTCCACGTCGAATTCGCCACGTGCACCGGCGAGAACGCCGGACGCTCGACATAGTGCCCATCGCCGGCTTCGGCGCGCAGATCGCCATCCTTCCACACGACACGGCCGCGCGACAGCGTCGCCGCCGGCCCGCCGGTGCATGAGAAGCCCTCGAACACGTTGTAATCGATCCGGCTCATCTGCCGCTTGGCGCTGATGGTCTTGCTCGCCTTGGGGTCCCACACCACGACATCGGCATCTGAACCGACGGCGACCGCGCCCTTGCGCGGATAGATGTTGAGGATGCGGGCGATATTCGCCGAGGTCACCGCGACGAATTCTTCCTTCGTCAGCCGTCCGGTGGCCACGCCCGCGGTCCACAACAGTGCGAGCCGATCTTCGAGGCCGCCGGTGCCATTCGGGATCTTTCTGAAATCGCCGAGCCCGAACCGCTTCTGCTCGGTGGTGAAGGCGCAGTGGTCGGTCGCGACCACCTGGAGCGAGCCGGATTGCAGGCCGGCCCAAAGACTGTCCTGGTGCGATCTGTCGCGGAACGGCGGCGACATCACGCGCTGCGCGGAATGATCCCAGTCCTTGTTCTGATATTCACGCTCGTCGAGCAGCAGATGCTGGATCAACGGCTCGCCATAGACGCGCTTTCCCGCTGCCCGTGCGCGCGCGATAGCGTCATGCGCCTCGCGGCAGCTGGTGTGGACGATATAGACCGGTGTGCCCGTCATGTCGGCGATCATGATGGCGCGGTTGGTGGCCTCGCCCTCGACCTCCGGTGGCCGTGAATAAGCGTGGCCCTCGGGGCCGGTGACCCCGCGAGCGATCAGCGCCTCCTGCATCAGGGCGACGACATCGCCATTCTCGGCATGGACCACCGGCATGGCGCCGAGATGGGCGCAGCGCGCGAACGAGTTGTAGAGCTCGTCATCGTTCACCATCAGCGCGCCCTTGTAGGCCATGAAATGCTTGAAGGTGTTGATGCCGTAGGTTTTGACCACGGTCTCCATCTCGTCATGGATCTGCTTCGACCACGACGTCACCGCCATGTGGAAGCCGTAGTCGGACGCCGCCTTCTCGGATTTGTGCCGCCATTCCTGATAGGCCGCGAGCATCGATTGGCCGGGATCGGGCAGGCAGAAATCCACCACCATGGTGGTGCCGCCGGTCAGCGCTGCCTTCGTTCCGGATTCGAAATCGTCGGCCGTCACCGTGCCCATGAACGGCATTTCGAGATGGGTGTGCGGATCGATCCCGCCGGGGATGATGTAGGCGCCGCCGGCATCGATGATCTCGGTGCCCGTTGGTGCATCGAGCGATGTTCCGACCGCGACGATGGTCTCGCCGTCGATCAGCACGTCCGCGCGGCGCGAATGATCGTGATTGACGACGGTGCCGCCGCGGATGAGGAGGGGCATGGGAAACTCCGGAAGAGAGGACGAGACGCCGCGAAAGCTATGCGCGCTGCCCGCGATGCAACAGGCGAAATTTTAGTCAGCCGTCGCCGCGGGTCTCGCTGCTCTCTCGCCTCTACGCCGCCCGCGCGACCAGGCCGTCGATCATCGCCCGCACGAGGCCGGCGATCTCCTTGCGCAGCGCCGGCAGGGGAACGGCGACCAGCTTCTGCTCGAGCCCCAGCGCCACCATGCCATGCACCGCCGAGAACAGGCTGCGCGCGGTGATGCCGAGTTCCTCAGGGCCGCGCTTTGGAAACAGCGCGGCCAGCGGCGCGTAGATGTGGCGGAACAGCTGCATCTGGTCCTCGATCGACCAGTCGGGCACTTCCTTGCCGGCCTCCATGCGGTGCTCGAACAGCGCGCGCCAGAGCTCGAGATTCTCCGCGGCGAAATCGCAATAGGCGATCGCGATGCGGACCAGCGTCTCCTGCGGCGAAGGCTCGCCTGCGCGTTCCGCCGCGCTGAGCGCCTCGTCAAGCCGAAGCAGCGTGCGTGAGCCGACGCGCAGGATCAGCTCGTCGACATCGGCGACGAGATTGTAGACCGCGCCATTGGCGCAGCCGATCTCGCGGGCCAAATCGCGGGTTTTCAAGCCCGCCAACCCCCGCTCAGCGATCATTCGCTCTGCCGCCAGGATCAGGTCGGCCCGCAGTTTCTCTCGACGTTCCAAGGCTTTAGACATTTGCTAACCAATATCTTGAGCGTCGCTCAAATTTATCTTGAGCATCGCTCAAGATGTGCTACAAAGCACCTGTGAGCAACGCTCATAACAGGGAGCTGCAAATGTTCAAGACCGTAGTGACACTTTTCCGCGGCAGCGTTGCCGCCGCAGGCGAGGAGCTGGAGGACCGTGCGGCCCTTCTGATCCTCGACCAGCAGATGCGCGATGCGGCTGCGGCCGTCGAGCGCAGCAAGCGGACGCTGGCGCTGGCGATCGCCCAGGACCAGCAGGAAGGCCGCAAGCTCGAGGCGACCGTCGCCCGCATTGCCGATCTCGAGACTCGCGCGGTTGCCGCGCTCGACGGTGGCCGCGAGGATCTTGCCAAGGATGCCGCCGAGGCCATCGCAGGCCTCGAGGCCGACCGCGATGCGGCGATGACGGCACGCGCACTGTTCGCGACCGAGATCGTCAGGCTGAAGCGCCACGTCGCGAGCGCGCAGGCCCGCATCACCGAGCTGGATCGCGGCCGCCGCGTCGCCCGCGCCTCGGAAGCGGTGCGCTCGCTTCGCCGCAGCGGCATCGAGGCGGCACGCCCCTACGAATCCACGCTGCCGGAGGCGGAGAGCACCCTGAGGCGCCTGCGCGAGCGGCAGATGGAGGCCCAGGCCGCCGATGACGCGCTGGTCGAGCTCGATGCGGCCAGCGGTCCGCTCGCCACCGCCGAACGACTCGCCGAGCAGGGCTTTGGCCCCCGGCTGAAGACAACTGCGGACGATGTGCTGGCGCGGTTGAAGTCCAAGCGCACGCCGACTGCCTGAACTCAAACCCGATCATCATTCAAATCGACAGGAGACCATCATGAACCAGAACGGCCAGCCCCACAGCAGCGCCTGGGTGACCTTCACTTACGCGTCCTTCGCAGCCTCCGCCTTCCTCATCGCGCTCGGCGTCTTCTTCCTGCCGATCGATCTCTGGATGAAGGGCTACCTCGCCATGGGCATCGTGATGCTGGTCCAGACCTGCATCACCCTGACCAAGACGGTCCGCGACAATCACGAGAGCAGCCGGATGGTGAACCGCATCGAGGATGCCAAGGCCGAGCGCCTGCTGATGGAAGTGTCCAAGGCGGCGTAATCCCGGCAGTTCACATCGAGCAAGACAGCGGCGGGGCAGCAAGCTCCGCCGCTGCTGTGTCGGAACTGCTGATGTCCCTGAAGATTTCATTTACCCTCCGATGACAGTGCCAGGTTGTGCTTATCGCTCCTTAATACGTGCGAGTGCACAGATCCCCACCGATCGAGGGAAGGCAGATGGCGTCTCTGGAGAACGGCGACACGGCGCCGCGCGCGAAGAAGGGCTTTGCGAAGCTTGGTGCCACCGTCGCACGGCTGTGGCGACAGGCCGGCTTCTGGCTGGGCGCGCTTTTCCAGCCGACCATCGATCTCAGCCTGCGAACATCCCCGGGACTGCGGACGCGAATCATCGAATCGCCCGGGCGGTCGCTGCCTCGCCCGGAACTCGATACGCTCGTCGACCAGTTGCGCGTCGTCGCGGCCAAGACGCTGCCGCAGGAGAGCCTGACTTACGGCATCTTCTCCGGCGAACCGGAGCGGCTTTCGCGCGCCATCGTCACCCTGATCTGCGAGGAGGGGACCGGGCGCCCGATCGCCTTCAACGCGCTCTCGGTCATGGACGTCACGCTCGACGGCCGGCCCGTCGAGGTCACCCATCTCGGTCTCGTCATGGTCGATCCCGATGTCCGCGGGCAGGGCCTCTCCTGGGTGCTCTATGGTTTGACCGCGCTGGTGCTGTTCGCCCGCGACGGTCTGCGTCCGAAATGGATATCGAACGTCACCCAGGTGCCGTCGGTGGTCGGCATGGTCAGCGACACCTTCTCGGATGTTTATCCGTCGCCGCTGCCGGGCGCGCGCCAGAGCTTTGCGCATTTGCAGCTCGCGCGCGGCATTCTGGCCCGCCACCGCGCCGTGTTCGGGGTCGGCGAGGAGGCAGGCTTCGACGAAGCGCGCTCCGTGATCACCAACGCCTATACCGGCGGTTCGGACGCGCTGAAGAAGACCTTCGAATCCGCGCCCAAGCATCGCAATACCATCTACAACGAATTTTGCGCGCGCGAGCTGGATTACGCTCGCGGCGACGACGTGCTTCAGCTCGGCCGCATCGATCTTGCGGGCGCGCGGCGCTACGTCATGAGCGAGGTCCCGCACGGCTCGCTGCCGGCGCTGCTCGCGGCATCGGCGATGCTGGCGCTGCAGCGGCTGGTGCTG
>NZ_AKIY01000121.1 GCF_000282615.1 Bradyrhizobium sp. YR681
GGCTGGTCGCCGGCTGCGACAGGCCGATGCGCATCGCCGCGCGGCTGACATTGGCCTCGCGCAGCAGCGCGTCGAGCGCGGTCAAGAGATTGAGATCGAGCGAATTCAAATTCATAGGGAGAATAGATATCATATTCGCTATAGATTTGAAGAATGATTAGCCAGCAGTGATCATCTCCGTGTTGCCACCACAAGGAGATGCCGCCATGAGTGCGAGCGCCAACAAGAAACTGATGCAGGACATTTTCGCCGCCGCCGCCAACCCCGATCCGGCCGTGCGCGACCGATCGCTGTTCGCCGCAAGCCTTGCCGACGACGCCAGATGGGTCGTGACCGGCCAGTATTCCTGGTCGCGCACCTTCGCGGGCAAGGAGGCGATCCTCGGCGATCTGCACGGCTATGTGCGCACCCGCCTGCGCGACCGGACGCGCACCGTGGCCCACCGCTTCATCGCCGATGGCGACATTGTCGTGGTGGAGGCCAAGGGCGACAACGTCACCCCCGAGGGCGTGCGCTACGACAACGACTACTGCCTGGTGTTCCGTCTCGAGGACGGCAGGATCAAGGAGATTCGGGAGTATTGCGACTCGATCCTGACCGAGAAAGCGCTGGGTCCCTTTCCGCAAACACCCGTGAGGGCCGCGAGCTGATCGGATTGAATGATGTCGCGACCACCGAAAGGTCCTGTCGGCTAAAGCCGTCGATTGTCGCGCAGGCGTGGCGGACGATGATGGAGGTCATCCGTATCAGGCGGGAGCGGTCCCGGGCCCGGTGTCAGCTCGTCGCCATGACCGAGCGGGAGCTTCAGGACTGCGGAATGACCCGGTCGGAGATTGCCTACGAGCTCCATAAGCCTCACCGGCGAAAATAGTGAATGGACCGGCGGTTCCCCGCTGCTCTTTTTTCCGGCGCCGCGGGAACCTTTGGGTTCCCGCCGGCGTTCGCTCGGTTCTGGGGCAATTGCGCTCCCGGCATCGCGCGCGTTGGGAATTCTATGCTGGCTGAGGCTACGGACGTTTCGACATATGTGGACCGCAGCTGCTCCGGACTCCGCGAACGACTGAGAGATGCAACATCGGCGGCGCACCGGGAGCTCGATGCGCAGCTTTCCGCATTCGACCTCACCGTCTTCTCAGGTTATCGCCGCTTTCTGCAGGCCAGCGCTGGCGCTCTTCTTCCGCTTGAAGCTGCGCTCGTCGAGGCCGGTGTCGCCAGGATGTTTCCGGATTGGCCGGAGCGGGCACGCGGTGCCGCGATTGCGGCGGATCTCGAACGGCTCGGCCGAGACGCGCATGCGACGGTATCGGTGTTGCCGATGACGCGGAGCGGTGTGCTCGGCACGATGTATGTGCTGGAGGGCTCCCGCCTCGGGGCGAAATTCCTGCTCAAGACGGTCGCGGATTCCGCCGATCCGCGAATCGGTGAAGCCACCGCCTATCTCAGGCATGGCACCGGCCAGCGGCTCTGGCAGAGCTTTTTGTCGAAGCTCGCCAGTAACCACAGTTGCGACGAGGACGAAGCAATCGAGGCGGCGCGCAGCGCTTTCGCCGCGTTCGAGCAGGCGGCGGACCGCGTATGAACGAGGCGGTCAACCTCACCAATTGCGATCGCGAGCCGATCCATATTCCCGGCAGCGTCCAGCCATTCGGCTTTATGCTCACGGTGCTGTCGGATTTCACGATCTGCATGGCGTCCGACAATGTCGGCAGCTTCCTCGGCGCCGATGTTGCCGATCTGCTCCAGCAGCCGTTGTCGCGCGTGATCTCGGAATCAGCGGTCGAGACCATCCGCAGCCGTGTCGATCATCTCAGCGGACCCGACGCGACCGAGCGCCTGTTCGGCGTCGAGCTCCAGCCGGGCAAGCCGCTCTACGATCTCTCGATCCATTTTTCCGGCGCCTATCTCGTTGTCGAGGCGGAGCCGAGCGTCAACGAGCCCGGTGTCAATTCCGGCGAGCTCGTCCGCCTGATGCTGGATCGCATCCGCAAGACGCGCGGCATGACCGAGCTTGCCCGCGAGGCGGCGCGCCAGCTCAAGGTGTTGACCGGATTCGACCGCGTCATGGTCTATCAGTTTCATCCGGACGGATCGGGCGAGGTGATTGCCGAAGCCGCGGAAGCAAGGCTGGAGCGGTTTCTCGGCCTGCACTATCCGGCCTCCGACATCCCAAAGCAGGCCCGCATCCTCTATCAGCGCAACTGGTTGCGGATCATCGCGGATATCGACCAGAAGCCCGCCGCGCTGCTGTCGACCGCCACGCATAACGCGGGACTGCTCGATCTCTCCATGAGCGTGCTCCGCTCGGTATCGCCGATCCACATCGAATATTTACGCAACATGGGCGTCGGCGCCTCGATGTCGGTGTCGATCCTGCGCGACGGCAAGCTGTGGGGCCTGTTCGCCTGCCACCATTATTCGCCGCGCTACATCTCGTTCGAGAAGCGCACGGCCGCCGAGCTGTTCGGACAGATGTTTTCCTGGATCGTGGAGGGGCGGGAGCGCGAGAGCGATGTCGCCTACGAGGCGAGCGCCCACCGGCTCCAGGAGCGGCTGATCGAGACCGTCGCGGCCCATGAGCATAGCCGCCGGGCAATCGTCGATTTCGTCGGCGAATACCGCAAGATGATCGCGTGCGACGGCGTGGCGATATGGTCCGAGAACAAGATTACGCTCGACGGCGAGACGCCGACCGAGAACGAGGTCAAGGACCTCGTCGCGTTCATCAACCGGACCTCTCCGGGGCGGATATGTGCCAGCGCAGAGATCGCCAAGCTCTACGCCGCAGGGGAAGCGTTCCGGGACCGGGCCGCCGGCTTTCTCGCCATCCCTATTTCGCGGACGCCGCGCGACTGCCTGATCTTCTTCCGCCGCGAGGTGGTGCGATCGGTCAATTGGGCCGGAGCGCCCGAGAAGGTGTATGACGAAGGGCCGAATGGGCCGCGCCTGACGCCGCGCAAGAGCTTCGAGCTATGGCAGGAAACTGTCGCAGGCCAATCGAAGCCCTGGACATCGGCCGACATCCGGATCGCGGAGAGCCTGCGCGTCACGCTGCTCGAGGTGATCCTGCAGCTCTCCGACCTTGCCGCGAGGGAGCGCCGTGGCGCCCAGGAGCGTCAGGAACTGATGATTGCCGAGCTCAATCATCGCGTTCGTAACATTCTCAGCCTCGTCCGCGCGCTGGTGGCGCAGAGCAAGGATACCGCAACGAGCGTGGAGGAGTTCGCGAGCGTGCTCGGCGGACGCATCCAGGCCCTGGCGCGCGCCCATGACCAGATCACCAACCTGAATTGGGCGCCGGTCGCCTTGCGTACGCTCGTGGAATCGGAGGCCGGTGCCTATCTCGGGGCCCGGGCAGGACGCATCAAGATGGGCGGGCCGGACGTCGCGCTCGATCCGAAGGCGTTTGCGACGCTCGCCCTCGTGGTGCACGAGATGATGACGAATTCGGCGAAATACGGCGCGCTCGCCGACTCCACGGGACAAGTGGAGGTGATCTGGAAACTCGATCCGAGCTCGAGCCTCGTGATCGAATGGAAGGAGAGCGGCGGCCCTCCGGTGCAGCCGCCGACCCGCCGGGGGTTCGGCACCACCATCATCGAGCGGTCGGTGCCCTACGATCTCAAGGGCGATGCCGAGATCCGTTTCGACCTGCTCGGCGTGCAGGCGACGTTCGTCATTCCCGGCAATCTCGTCCAACTGATGCCGTCCATCGCAGGAGCCGCCATGCGCGTCGAAGAGCAGCAATCCACCCGTCCCCGGATCTCCGACACGGCACTGATCGTCGAGGACAATCTGATCATTGCGATGGCCGCGGAGGTCATCCTGCTCGACCTTGGCGCCCGCCATGTCGACACCGCCGCCAGCGTCGATCAGGCCCTGCGGTCGATCGAGCGCACACGTCCGGGCTTTGCCCTGCTCGATCTCAACCTCGGCAACGAGAGCAGCATCAAGGTGGCGCAGAAGCTGAAAGAGATCGGCGTGCCCTTCATCTTCGCGACCGGCTATGGCGAGCGCGCGCCGATTCCGGTGGACCTGGCTGCAGCGCCGGTGATCCAGAAGCCCTACACGCTGGAAGTGGTCGAGAACGCGCTTGGCAAAATGACGCAGGCGAGCGCCCAATAAACGTTCACTCCGGCAGCGCCTGCAGCACTCTGCACCGGCCTGCTTGTCTCGCGCCAAAACCTTGCGCAGCTGCCGACAAAATCAGCAGATTTTGTCCACCTCTGTGCAGACATGCGCGAAAAATCAGAAGGTTCAATTAACGAGTGTCCTGCATTGTGCCGCGGTGCAGCGTGAGTCGTGCAAGGCGCGACGCGCGGCTGCCAGGGTGGCCGTGACGATCGCCAGAGTCGTGCGTCCGCCAGAATTCACATGCTTCTGGGTGGACAGTGGGAATGCCGAGCTTTCGTTTGCGGATCAGGGGCCGTCTCTATGCCGGCTTCATGGCCTTGGTGGCGGTCGGACTTGTGATGGCGGTGGTCGCCGTCTGGAATTTGCAGTCGGTGCAGGGCCAGGTCGCAAAGGCCTCGGCGTTTTCGGACAGCACCGCGCGGGTGCTGGAGATCTCGACCCATCTCCAGGCGATCCAGCGGGCCAATCTGCGCTACATCTACGACGCCAGCGAGCCCGCGATGAAGGAGGCTTCGGAGCGGGAGACTGCTGCGACGGAGCTGTTGAAGGTCGGCGCGAATGGTACGGCCTCGGAGGAGCGAAAAAAGCTCTACAACGACCTGATCGCCGACATCGCGAAGATGAAGAGCCTGCGCGATAATCTCGGCGACGCCGTCAACGAGGCGAGAACGGGCAAGGCGACGCTGTTGCCGAGCGGCGACGAACTGACCGTCAAGATGGGCAAACTGGTCGATGCGGCGCGCGCGGCCGTCGATGAAGACACCGCGTCCCTCGTTGCGGACCTCGAATCCAGGCTGCTTCTCGTTCAAATCGCAAACTGGCGTTTCCTGGCCCTTCGCGACGTCAAGGGGCCGGCAAACTTCAGGACGAATGTCGACAGGGCCATGCAGCGGCTCACGGCGCTGGAAAAGAGCCCGCAGGCGACGGAACTGCGAACCACCCTTGCGCCGGTGAAGAGCTCGCTCGGAATCTACAAATCCGCATTCGAGACGACGTCGGCCGCGATGCTCCAGGCCGACGAGATCTACCACAAGAACCTCGCTCCCCTCATCGTCGAGAGCATCGGCAAGCTCAAGGTCGCGGAAGTTACCCTGAAGAAGGACTACAAGGACTCGCGTAGCAACGCCGAAGCGGTGATCGCGGGCACGACGTCGGTTCAGGAGATGGCCGGCGGTCTTGCGATCCTGTTCGGCGGCATCGTCGCCTTCCTGATCGCCCGCAGCATCGTGGGTCCCCTGACCTCGATGACGCGCGCGATGGGGCAGTTGGCCGGAGGCAATCTCGCGATCGAGATTCCGGGGCGCGGCAAGGCCGACGAGATCGGCGACATGGCCAAGGCAATCGAGGTGTTCAAGGACAACATGATCGACACCGAGCGCCTACGCCACGAGCAGGCCGAGGTCGAGGCGCGGCAGGCCGAGAGTCGCAAGAAAGACATGGTCAGGCTCGCCGATCAGTTCGAGCAGGCGGTGGGCGAGATCGTCGACACCGTGTCGTCGGCATCGAGCGAGCTCGAGGCTTCCGCCGGCACGCTGACGGCGACCGCGACGCGCGCCCAGGATTTGTCGGGCGAGGTGGCCTCCGCATCTCAGGAAGCCTCCGCCAACGTGCAGGCTGTTGCGTCCGCGACCGAAGAGCTGTCCTCCTCGGTCTCGGAGATCGCCCGCCAGGTGCAGGAATCCGCGCGCATCGCCAGCGAGGCCGTGGGGCAGGCGAGCCGGACCAACGATCGCGTCGGCGAGCTCTCCAAGGCGGCCGCCCGCATCGGCGACGTGGTCGAGCTGATCAGCACCATCGCCGGCCAGACCAACCTTCTGGCACTGAACGCCACCATCGAGGCGGCGCGCGCCGGTGAGGCCGGCCGCGGCTTTGCCGTGGTCGCCTCCGAGGTCAAGGCGCTGGCCGAGCAGACCGCAAAGGCTACCGGCGAGATCGCCCAGCAGGTCTCCGGCATCCAGGCCGCGACGGAAGAGTCCGTCGGTTCGATCAGGGAGATCAGCGGCACCATCGAGCGGCTGTCGGAGATTTCCTCGACGGTTGCGGCGGCGGTGGAGCAGCAGGGCGCGGCGACGCAGGAAATCTCGCGCAACGTCCAGCAGGCCGCCCACGGCACCCAGCGCGTCTCGACCAATATCGGCGACGTGCAGCGCGGTGCCTCCGAGACCGGCTCGGCGTCCTCGCAGGTGCTGTCGGCGGCGCGCTCGCTGTCGTCTGACAGCAACCGGTTGAAGCAGGAAGTCGCCAAATTCCTGAGTTCGGTCCACGCCGCCTGATCGCGGCGGACCTCTCAAAGCAAAGGTCCACGCGCATGCGCGTGGACCTGCGATGGCGGCGCGGGTGGATTCTGCGGCTCGATCGCGCGGGCGGCTTCCCGGGTGCATGCCGGACAAGTTTCGATTGCCGCATTCTTGTTCAGATGACCGCAGAATTGGCGGCGCCGATCGTGCTCACAGCATTTTTCGCGCGGTCCTCCGTAGTCGATGCGCGGCAAATGCAGCATTGAATTAAGAAGTATTCTTCACTGTGCCGCGGTGCAGCGCGAATCTCCGAAAGGTGGTTGCTGCTGGGCGGGTGGCCGTTGCGACGTCGGGGAGTCGTTTGGCTGCTCCATCTCTCCTGCTATGGATGGACGGTGAAGATGCCGAGCTTGCGTTTGAATATCCGGGGGCGTCTCTACGCCGGGTTTTCGATACTTGTGGTCGTTGGCCTGATCATGGCCGGCGTTGCGATCTGGAATTTGGGAGCGGTCCAGGGCCAGATGGCGCGCCTCTCCTCGCTCGCGGACAACACGGCGCGCGTCCAGGAAATCTCCATCAACCTCCAGGCGCTGCGGCGCGCCAATCTGCGCTACATCTACGACGCCGACGAGCCTGCCTTCAAGGAAGCCGCGGAGCGCGAGGCGGCGACGGTCGAGCTGTTGAAAGCTGCGGCCAAGTCGACGATCTCCGAAGAGCGGCTCAAGATCTACAACGGCCTCGTCGGCGACATCGAGAAGATGAAGTCGCTGCGCGAACGCATGGGCGCCGCCATCAACGCGGCGACGAAGGGCAAGGCCGCTCTGCTCGCCGGCGGCGACGAGCTCACCGCCAGTTCCGGCAAGGTCGCCGCGGCGGCGGCCGCGACCGGTGATACCTACATCACCAGCTCCGTTGCCGACCTCGAATCCAAGATCCTGCTGGTCCGTGTCGCAAACTGGCGTTTCCTCGCACTGCGGGACGTCAAGGGGCCCGCTACCTTCCGGGCCAACGCCGATCAGGCGCAGCAGCGCCTGGTGGCGCTGGAGAAGGAGGGGCTGCCGGACGAGGTCAAGGCCACGCTCGGACCGGTCAAGACCGCGCTGTCGGTCTACAAGGCGGCGTTCGAGACGGCGTCTGCGGCGGTCCTCGAAGCCGACGAAATCTACCGCAACAATATCGCGCCCTTGATCGCGGAGAGCGTCGACAAGCTGAAGGTCGCGGAAACCGGCCTGAAGGCCGATTACCAGAAGTCGCGCGCGCTCGCCAATGGCGTCATCTCGAACACGACGTTGATTCAGGAGATCGCCGGCGCTCTTGCCGTCGTGTTCGGCGGCCTCGTCGCCTTCCTGATCGGGCGCAGCATCGCAGGGCCCCTGACCACCATGACCCGCGCGATGGGCGCGCTTGCCGGCGGCGATCTCAAGGTCGAGATTCCCGGCCGGGGCCATCGCGACGAGATCGGCGACATGGCCAAGGCGATCCAGGTGTTCAAGGAGAGCATGGTCGAGACCGAGCGCCTGCGCGAAGAGCAGGTGGCGACCGAGGCGCGGCAGGCCGAGCAGCGCAAGGCCGACATGCGGAATCTGGCCGGTGAATTCGAGCGCGCGGTGGGCGAGATCGTCGACACCGTGTCGTCGGCGTCGACCGAGCTCGAAGCGTCGGCTGGCACCCTGACCAACACGGCCACGCGCGCCCGCGATCTGTCGACGGAAGTGGCCTCGGCGTCGCAGGAAGCCTCCGCCAACGTG
>NZ_AKIY01000122.1 GCF_000282615.1 Bradyrhizobium sp. YR681
CCAGCCGCTCCCGGTCGCCATGGATGATGGCGCCCGTGGTCAGCATCTCCGTATAGAGCAGCGCCCGCCGCGTGAGATGGCGATGGAACACCCGGCAATGCCGGTCGGTCCAATCCATCATGGGGGCGACGGAAAACCTCCATCGTAAGTCATTCATTTCATTTATCTATCTTCGCACCAGCCGACCTTATAGCGAATTTGGACCGGTTAGGAAATCGAGCGTGACATATCCCGGATAAAGTTGGGATGCATCTGCTGCCATAGCGAATTCTTAATGGCCGGCACCTCAACGCGCGGTCTTTCGAAATTGCAGAAAGTCAGCGGGCAAGGCGCGCGGCGCCCGGACTGAAAGCTTCCGTGATCAGCAGGCCTGCTCAACCTCGCGCGGTTGCGCAGCCGGAAGATCAAGCAGGCCAAACAGGTTGCGCGGGTCTGTCGGCTCGGTCAGGAGATCGATCTCCTCGTAGTAGTCCGTGCCCTCGACCAGATCGCGCAGATGGCGCAGCGCGGAGAAATCCTCGATCGCGAACCCGACGGAATCAAAGATCGTGATCCGGTCCGGCGAACGGCGCCCCGTCGCGTCGCCGACGATGACGCGCCAAAGCTCGGTTACCGGGAAATCAGGCGCCATCTGCTGGATCTCGCCCTCGATCCGGGTCTGCTCCGTTAGCTCAACGAAGACATCGGCGCGCAGAAGGATATCGCGCTGCAATTCAGTCTTGCCGGGGCAGTCACCGCCGACCGCGTTGATGTGAACGCCGGCCCCGACCATGTTGTCGGAGAGCACCGTCGCTCGCTGCTTGTCGGCGGTCACGGTCGTGATGATGTCCGCACCGTGAACGGCCGCCTCGGCGCTTGCGGCCACCTCGATCTCGAAGCCGTGCGGCGCCAGGTTGGCCTTGAACTTCCCGGTCGCGGTTGGATCGATGTCGAAGACGCGTAGCCGCCGAATGCCGTTGACCGCCTTGAAGGCGAGCGCCTGGAATTCCGACTGCGAGCCCAGCCCGATGATGGCCATCACCTCTGCGTCCTTGCGGGCCAGATATTTCGCCGCGATGGCCGACGTCGCGGCCGTACGCAGCGCGGTCGTTATCGTCATCTCCGAGAGCAGACACGGATAGCCGGTCTCGACATCCGACAACACGCCGAACGCCGTCACCGTCTGAAGACCCGTGCGCGTATTCTTCGGATGGCCGTTGACATATTTGAAGCCGTAGAACGCGCCGTCACTCGTCGGCATCAGCTCGATCACGCCGTCGCGGGAGTAGCTGGCGACTCGCGGGACCTTCTCGAAGGCGCTCCAGCGCCGGAAATCCCCCTCGATATAGCCGGCGAGACCGATCAGGTAGGGCTCGATCCCGATCGCGCGGATCAGTCGAACCATGTTCCCGACACCCACGTACCGAACCATCTGCGAGGCCTCCTGCACGATTCCTCCCGTTTCGGAATCGTAGGCCAGAGCAATTTGTGCTATAAATTTCTGACAAGTTCATATTTCTAGTGATTTATGAACAAATCGCTCGGTCCAAGTAAGCAGAATGCTCATGATGGTTTTGGACGAATTGGATCGCCGGCTGATTTCCGTCCTACGCGAGGACGGTCGTGCGCCTATCTCGAAGCTCGGGACCGTTCTCGGCGTCTCGCGCGCGACGGTTCAAAGCCGGCTCGACAGGCTGACCGAGAGTGGAGCCGTGCTCGGCTTCACCGTTCGCTTCCGGCAAGACTATGACGTCAACGCCATCCGGGCGATCATGATGATCGAGGTCACCGGCAAGTCGACCACCGCGGTGATCCGGCAATTGCGTGGCCTGCCCGAGTTGCACGCGTTGCACACGACCAACGGCACCTGGGACCTGATTGCCGAAATTCGCGCCGACAGCCTCGCCGACTTCGATCGCGTGCTGCGCGAGGTCCGCACCATCGATGGCGTCCTCAACAGCGAGACCAGCATCCTGCTGAGCTCGGTCTAGATCCGGCACATATTCTGCGAGGGTTCCGCAGCCCATCGGTGGTTGGCGGCATTGCCTCCTACCGCGTCCCTTTCAACCAATCCGCCATGCGTTCGGCAATGGCGACCGTGGTCAAATGGGTGTTCGCGCGCGGCACCTCCGGCATGATCGAGGCGTCGATCACGCGCAACCCCGTGCATCCGATCACCCGGCATTCGTGATCGACCACCGAGCGAGCGTCGTCCGTTGCGCCCATGCGGCACGTGCCGCTCGCGTGCTGCGCGTCGCTGCACTCGGCGAACAGCCAGTCATCCAGCTCCGCGTCGCTGAGCGGCTCGTCCATACGGCGACCGCTGGCGCCATAGTCAACGCGGTGGGCGATATCGGTCACTGCAGGTTGCAGGCAGATGTCGCGCAGGCGGCGAACGCCGTCGCGCAGGCGCACCAGATCGCGGGAGTCGGACAGCATCCGCTCCTCGACCGTCGGATCGACATCGGGGTCGGTCGTGGTGATGCGGACATGGCCCTGGCTGAAGGCCTGATAGACGGAGACGGCGATGCGTCCCAGCGCCACATCGGCCATCGATTGCCGCGAGCGGGCGAGATTTCCGGCGATCATGATCATGTCGTTGTCGCCAGCGCCTGCGAGGCCGGACGAGTAGCGCAGGCAGCAATTGGTGTGCCGGTGCATCAGCGTGCTCACCTGGCTGTCTTCGCGCAAATGCAGCAGTGCGTTCACGATCGGATGGTCGAGCAGGTTCTCGCCCACCGGCAGGGCCGCGCGAATCGGGATGCCGAGCGTCTCCAGCAGGGCGACGGGCCCGATGCCGGAGCGCTGCAGGATGGCCGGCGAATGGATGGCGCCGGCGCAGAGGATCACTTCACGCGCCGCGCGGGGCGTATGGGAGTGGCCGTTCACGCGGACCCGGACGCCGCTTGCGTGCAGCCGGTTGCCTTCGAACGTGATGGTGTCGACCAGAGCATGACCGACGATGTCGAGGTTGGCGCGGCCGCGCGCCGGCTCCAGATAGCCGTCATTGGTGGAGATCCGCAGTCCTGCATCGCTATTGATGGCGTAGGGCGAGACGCCGGTGCCGTCAGGCGCGTTGTGGTCCTCGCACCAGCCATAGCCGAGGGCGAGCGCGGACGAACGCAACGCCCGGTCGACATTGCCCCAATCCGGGATCGGGGCACGATACACCGGGATCGGACCACGATCGCCGTGATAGGGCGCGTCGGGGAAATTCCTGTCCGTCTCGAGCTTGCGGAAATAGGGCAGAAGCTCGTCCCACGACCAGCCCGTGCAGCCCTCGGCAGCCCAGCGGTCGATATCGTCGGGAACGGCGCGAATTGCGATCTGGCCGTTGATGGTTGAGCTGCCGCCCATCGCGCGGCCCCGCCAGAGCAGGAGCGGCTGCTGGCGCTCGGTACGTCGCGCCAACAGCTTTGGCCAGCGGAAGTCGTCGTCACCGATGGCGCGCATCGGGTTCGGAATGCGGATATGTTGCGGCGTGGTCGCGGTGCGCAGGTCCTGCCCGGCCTCAAGCAGCAGCACGCGATGCGCCGGGTCCTCACTGAGGCGCGCGGCCAGCGTCGCTCCAGCGGAACCTCCGCCAACGATGATCGTGTCGTATTCCTGTTCAATCACGTCGGATGACTCGTCAATGGCATCGGGACGACGAACGCTACTGCAGAGTTTTCCAAGCTTCCGTCAAGTGCCGATCATGGGCTCCAATCCATAAATTGGGGCCAGCGAGGTGCGATGCGAGGCAAACGCCGATACGTTTCCTAAAACTGCACCCCACGCGTGAGTGCGCCGTCGACGACGAGATTTGTGCCCGTGATGAAGCTGGCCGCACGGCTGGCCAGAAACACCACGGCGTTGGCCATTTCCTGCGGCGTGCCCATCCGCCCCGTCGGATTGAGCGCGAGCGCGGTCTTGTAGAGTTCGGGATTGTTGTCCTTGATCATGTTCCAGACCCCGCCGTCGAAATAGGTGTTGCCTGGCGACACCGAGTTGGCGCGGATATTCTTCGCCGCCAGCTGGTTGGCGAGCCCCTGTGTGTAATGGATGATCGCCGCCTTGAATGTGCCGTAAGGACCGGCGGCGAAATCGACCTCGCGCCCGGAGACGCTCGATATGGTGACGATCGCGCCGGCGGCACTCTTCTCCAGATAGGGCATGGCCGCGTTCACCAGCCGGACCGTGCCCATCATGTCGGTCGAAAATTCCTTTTCCCAGCTCTCGTCGTCCTGCCCGATCGCAAGCGCGCTGACATTGGCGACGACGACATCGATGCCGCCGAGCTTTGCTGCCATATCGCCGACCCAGGCCTTCAGCACTGCTGCGTCGGCGACGTCAACCGCGCCGCCATAGGCCACGACGCCCTTGGCCTTGAGTGCTGCGACCGTGCTCTCGACCTCGGCCAGATTGCGCGAGCACACGCCGACATCGGCGCCCTCTGCGGCAAATGTCTCGGCAATGGCGCGGCCTATGCCCTTGGTGCTTCCCGTGACGAGAACCTTGGCGCCCTTCAGTCCCAGATCCATGGCCTGTTTCCTTTTCTTGGTTCAGTAGTTGTTCGCCGACACCTTGACCAGTCCGCGATAGCTGTGCGGCATGCGCATCGACACCAGATCCTTTCGCCGCACCACATTGGTCGGATAGACGCTGTCGAGATTGGTGGTGTCGACCAGCGCGGTTGCAAGGCCCGTGCCGCCGACCGCGATTGCCTCCCGGCGCGGAAACGCGAACGTGTCCGGGCCGAACACACCGCTTAAGCCAGGATAGCCACGCTCGGGATCGACGACATTGGCAAAGGCGAAGAACAGGTTGTTTTCGCCGGCGCGAACGCGGAAATGATGCCAGTGGTGCGGATCCGGGCCGGTCGGAATCGGTTTCGGCTGCCCGACCTCCGTGCCGGCATGCGACGAGCTGAAACGCCCCTTGATCGCCGCGGGACAGGCGATGAGATCGCAGCCGCGCAGCGCCAGCACCCGGCCTGCTTCCGGGAAAGAGGCGTCGTGACCGATCAGCAGCCCGATGCGGCCGATCGGCGTGTCGACGACGGTCCAGCCGTCACCGGCGGTGGCCCAGCTTCGCTCGTCGGCAGTGAGATGCGTCTTGCGATAGACCGAGATGTTTCCATCCGGCGCGACGAGACAGGCACTGTTGTAAACCAAATCGCCGTCACGCTCGGCGAGGCCGCAGACCAGATACAGGCCGAGCTCCCTTGCGAGCCTGCCAAGGCTGTCGGTCGCCGCCCCCGGTATCGGTTGCGCCGATGTCTGGGGATCGCCAAGTCCCGTCAGGGCAAGCTCCGGAAAGACAACGAGCTCAGCGCCGTCGACCTTCGCCTTGCGCGCGAGCGCTGATATCTCCATAAGATTTTGGCTGACGTCATCGCCAGGCGCAAACTGCGCGACGCTGACCGGCGACGTCTTTCCGGCCGGCCAGGGCTCGTGGCCGTAGAGGCCGAAGAAGTCACGTGGGTTCCAGCTGAAAGTATCGGTGAGCAACTCCGGGTAAATCTCCGGCCGCCGCTGTGCCAAGACGGCCTCGCCGAGCACGCGGCGTGCGCGCGCAGCCTCGAGGTCGATCTCTGACAGCAGGACGCCATCACCCTTGTCGAGCACGGCGATCACCTGCCCGTCCGGCGCGATGACGCAGCTGCCGCCGCTGAACTGCACGGTGCGCTCGAGGCCCCATCTATTGCTCTCGATAACGTAGCAGCTGTTCTCGAACGCACGGCTGATCCAGTACGGAGCCGGCGTACGCTCCGCCAGCCAGTTCGAGATATGGCAGATGACGTCCGCGCCGCCGAGCGCCATCAGCCGCGCGGTTTCCACGAAATGAATGTCCATGCAGATCAGCAGCGCAATGCGCCCGATCGGCGTCTCGAACACCTGATTGTGCAAATCGCCCGCCGCCGCCCATTTCGGCTCGGAGATATAGGGATGCGTCTTGCGGTGGCGGCCGACG
>NZ_AKIY01000123.1 GCF_000282615.1 Bradyrhizobium sp. YR681
TCTGACTTACAAGGATGACGGAACAGGATGCACAGGGAACGTCAATACGCTTGCCATTTTCGGTTCGGCCGGTAAGCGCGCCATCAGGCCACAGCTTTGACAAACGCTTGACGTAGATCAACTCGCCTGGGTGCGGACTGAGCCGACCTCGCTTCCGGGCCAACGACAAGGTGTCGAGCATGCGCGTCACCGGCAGAGTGCTGTTCGTTTCGCTGATCGCCTTCGCCTCGCTCGGGGCGATGTCGCAGCAGCATTCGGAGCAATCCACGTCCGACAACGAGATCCGTATCGGCAACGTCATGCCGTATTCGGGACTGCTCTCGGAGTTCGGCGCCATCGGCCAGGCGGAGGCCGCCTATTTCGACATGGTCAACGCGCGCGGCGGCATCAACGGACGCAAGATCCGCTTCATCACACGCGACGACAATTCCGATCCCTCGACCGCGCTGGAGCTCACGCGCAATCTGGTCGAGAAGGACGACGTGCATCTGATGTTCGGCTCGTTCGGCACGCCCGGCAATCTCGCCACGCGCTGGTACCTGAACGAGAAGAAAGTGCCGCAGCTGTTCGCCGCCTCCGGCGACGAGGAGCTGAGCCAGGCCAGGGCGTTTCCCTGGACCATGGGCTGGCAGCCGTCGTTCCGGTCGGAAGGGCGCATCTACGCCAACTACATCCAGGCTTATTATCCGCGCAAGAAGATCGTGGTGCTCTGGCAGAACGACCAGTTCGGACGCATGCTGTACAAGGGCATCCAGGAGGGGCTTGGCGATCTGAACCGCCTTGTCCTCGTCGATATCGCCTTCGACATCAACGACGAGCATCTGGACGGGCACGTCTCGATCCTCAAGCGCGCCGGCGCCGACATCTTCGTCTTCCTCGGCGTGCCGTCGACGGCGTCCAAGGTGATCAAGCTGGCGGCGTCGATGAAATGGCGCCCGGTGTTCATCGTCAATGACGCCTCGGCCTCGATCGCCAATGCGATGGCGCCCGCGGGCCTGGAGAACTCTTCCGGCGTGATCTCGGCAGCCTTCCTGAAGGATCCGAGCGATCCCGCATGGAAGAACGACCCCGCCATGAAGGACTGGTTCGCCTTCATGGACCAGTACCATCACGTCGAAAGCACCAACAACAGCGCGGCGGTCTATGGCTACGCCGCAGCCGAGGCATTGACGCAGGTGCTGAAGCAATGCGGCGACGATTTCTCACGCGAGAACATCATGCGCCAGGCGGCTTCGGTGAAGGCTTATCAGCCCTCCGTCGCGCTGCCCAATATCAGGATGAGCACCTCGCCGAGCAGCTATCTGCCGATCAGACAGATGCGGCTGGTGCAGTTCGACGGGCGATCCTGGCAGCCGTTTGGAGATGTGATCGAGACGGCGTTTACGGAAGGCACGGCGAGGTAAGCTGACTCACGGAGCGCGTTAGCACGCGCCTCGTCCTTCGAGACGACCGCTTCGCGGTCTCCTCAGGATGAGGCTAAGCGGCATCGGTGCCCGTAAAAACGGCGACCGCACACTCGGTTCTCATCCTGAGGGCCCGCCAACGGCGGGCGTCTCGAAGAATGGCCACAGGGGAATAATTCCCAAACCCCTACGCTTGCGGCGGAGGGTTGGGGAGAGGGCGCATCAGCAATCGAGAGCCCCCAAGAGGAGGGAGCCCTCATCCCCTACCCTCTCCCGCAAGCGGGAGAGGGAGCGCACCGGTCCCTTGGCAACATCCGATCTCAATCAAGAGCCCGCCCCTCACGCCGGCTTCAGCGAGGCCAGCGCGCTTTCCAGCAGCGAGCGGACGCGCGCGGCATCGCCTGATTTCACCACCGCGGGATCGAGATACAGCTCGAGCCCGGGCGCGCGCTCGGTGATGACGCCGCTTCGCTCCGCTGTGGCATCGTTCAAAGCATCCACCGAATACGGAATCACCTCGCGGCTGATGCCCTTCATCGTGATCGCCGGCAGGGCGTGGGCGCGGACGATGTCGCTGACCAGGGCAAAGGTCTCGTAGCTCAGCACGATACCGCCGGGCTCGGCGATCGATTGCAGGCGCGCGGCGAGGTTCGCTTCGGCGCCGATGATGGTGTAGTCCATGCGATCGCTGCTGCCGAAATTGCCGACATTGCAATAGCCGGAATTGATGCCCATGCGCGAGCGGAACGGCTGCTCGATGCCGGACGCGCGCCATTTCGCATTGAGCTCGGCGAGGCGTTGCTGCATGCGCCAGGCCATCTGGAGGCAGGCCTCGGCGTCGGCGCGGTCGCCCCTGGTCTCGGGGTCGCCGAAGAAGATCAGCATGGCATCGCCGATGAACTTGTCGATGGTGCCGCCATATTCATGGGCGATCGCCGACATCTCGGTAAAATACTCGTTGAGCAGCTGGGTCAACTGTTCCGGCTGGAGCCGCTCGGCCGTCGCGGTAAAGTTCTGGATGTCGGAGAAGAAGATGGTGAGCTTCTTGCGCTCGGTGTGGATGATGACGTCCTTCTGGCCGGAGAAGATGCTCTTGTAGACCTGCGGCGGGATGTAGCGCGAGATCTTCATCGACAGCGAGGCGAGGAAGTCATTGGCGGATTCGAGCTCCTTGTTCATGCCCTTGATGCGGCTGGCCTGGCGGCGCTGCAGCGAGAGGAACGACAGGCCGCTGCCGGCGGCGATCAGGAAATAGGCAAGCAGGAACTTGAACGAGAAGATATTGGCGGCGATCGGCTGGGCGATGATGACTTCCTGGATGCCTCTGACGTCCCCGACCTTCCAGTCCTTCTTCGGGCTTTCGGGGTGGCTGTTATGGCAGCTCACGCAGGCCGGTCCCATCATGACGGGCGCGACGAGGCGGACCTTGTCGGAGAATAGCGAGGTCTCGGTGTCGACGATCTTCTGCTCGGGATCGGCACGCAATGCGGCGAGCGCATCCTTCTCGAAGCTGTCGAGCTGGTGCGGGGCGCGGTTCTGGAACGGGAAGTCCGAGACGAAGCGGTAGGTGATATTCTCCTGCTGGGCGCCGATCACCCGGCCGAGCTCCAGCGACAGCGTCGCCGGGATCGGGATCGCGCCGGGGACGGATTCGTAATTGTGGACCACCCTGGTGGTGCCGTTGGGGTTGGCGAGCACGCGCCCGACCACGTTGGTGGCATAATAGCTGCGCACGCTCGTGATCACCGAATTGAGATCGACCGCCTGCCGGCGCAATGCCGTCTTGGAGAGCTCGGTCAGATCCAGCCAGACCGCGAGCGGCAGAGCGAGCAGGAGAAAGGCGATCGCGGCACCGGTCAGGATGCCGCTCTTGCGCTGTTCTTCGGAGATCTCTTGTTTCACCCTGTGGCTCCGTTGTGTGCAATTTTGTCGCCAATCTCCCGAAAGGCGACAAAGGCCGGCGGCGGCACAGAGCCCATAAACGCGGGCCGGCGCAACCCCATTTTATGGTGGTCGGGCCAAACCGCTTTTCGTTTCATGACGAATGTTTAAGATCGACATGAACTTGCACTCACTCCGCCGGGAGACTTTGGAATGACCTGTAACATCCGCATCAAGCGCTTCAACGCGCGGCCCGTCATCGTGCCGATGAATTTGCCGCTCAAGACCTCGACCGGGGCGGTCGACAAGGCGCCGCTGGTGCTGATCGACTGCGAGACCGACCAGGGCGCGGTGGGGCATGCCTATCTGTTCTCGATCACGCCGTCGGCCCTGAAGCCGCTGACCGCGATGGTCACGGAAATGTCGGAGCTGCTGGCCGGCGACGAGTTGCTGCCGTTCGAGATCGAGCGCAAGCTGACCCAGCGCTTCACGCTGCTTGGGCTTGCCGGCCTGCAACGGCTGGCGCAATCCGGCATCGACATGGCGGCATGGGACGCACTCGCCCGCACACGCGGCCTGCCGC
>NZ_AKIY01000124.1 GCF_000282615.1 Bradyrhizobium sp. YR681
CGACCAGTAGGCAGCGTTGTCCGAAGCGGTGGCCACACGCTGGCCGGTCGAGATCCGGTTCTGCGTGGTGGCGAGCTGCGAGCCCACAGACCGCAGGGTCTGGAGTGCGGTCATGGCGGTCGAGTTCGTAAGCAGTGACATTGCGATGTCCCTTTATGTACGCGTTACATTTTCACGAGGGGACATACCGGGCTTGCACCGGTACGGAGGGGCGGCATCATGCCTTTGGACTGATGTGGGTGGGGTCCAACCCGCCGTGCTGCATTGCTAGCACGTCGAATCTTGCGCCGAGATTAAGATCGGCTTGAATTTAGCAGCGATATCAGATGGTTAACGGTACCCTCCGCTAACCATAACCCGGTACTTCTCGCTAACCATAACCAGCCGGCCGGCGATCTCGCCTGTTACGAGAACGACCGCACGAGGCCCGAGGCGAGCAGATTCCAACCATCGATCAGCACGAAAAACAGCATCTTGAACGGCAGTGCGAGGATCGTCGGCGGCATCATCATCATGCCCATCGACATGGTCAGCGTCGCCACGATCATGTCGATGACGAGGAACGGCAGCATGATGAGAAAGCCGATCTCGAACGAACGCCTGAGCTCGGAGATCATGAAGGCCGGAATGATTACGCGCAGATCGATGCGCTTGTCGTCGAACTTCCTGCGGAAGCTCTCCGCGGCGAGCGATTCGAAGGTCTGCAGATCCTTGTCGCGGACATGGGCCAGCATGAACTCGCGGAACGGATCGGTGATCTTGAGATACGCCTCTTCCTCCGAGATCTCGTTCTTCATGAGAGGCTGGACGCCGGTCTCCCAGGCGCGGTCGAAGGTCGGCGCCATCACATAGAACGTCATGAACAGCGCCAGGCTGATCAGGACGAGGTTGGCCGGCGTGGTCTGGAGTCCGAGACCGGAGCGCAGGAACGACAACGCCACCGCAAATCGCGTGAAGCTCGTCACCATGATGAGCAGTCCCGGCGCCACCGACAGCACCGTGATCAGCGCCATCAGCTGGATGATGCGGCCGCTGGTCGAGCCGTTTCCAGGCGGCAGCAGCGAGTTGAGGTCCGGAATCTGGGCCAGCGCCACCCCGGGCAGCACGACCAGAACCAACGCGAGCAGCAGGACTCTCACTCTCACTGAATCACCAACGTCTCAATGATCAATTCGCGAACCTTGCCGGACGAGCGGATGCTGGCGCGCTCGGTCAGGTCGTCGCGCAGATGCTGGAGCCCGCGCGATCCCTCGAACTGCGTGACCGAGGACGACCGCAGATAGGTCACGATGTCCTCGCTGATATGGGCGGCCAGGATGCCGGCATCCTCGTCGCTCATGGTCTCGGTCACCATGGAAGCTTCGACGCGGGCCCAGTTGTTGGCCGGCGCGGCGAGATTGGTCACGATGGGAGACAGTTTCCTCAGTCGCGCGCTGCCGGCGTAGCTCGACGCGAGCGGCGGCGGCGTGGCGCTCTTCTTCGCGTCGGCGACCCGCTCGGCAGCCGCAAACAGATGCAGGCCGGCGAGCGCGCCCGCACCGATCGCAACCAGGGTCAGCACCACGATGGCCGCAATCAGGCGCATGATGTCCCCTGCCCTTGCAACGCGGCCGGACGGCTGCGAACCTCAGAACGGTGCCACGGCGTCATAGATCCGATGTCCCCATCCAGGCTGCTGCACGTCAGAGAGATTTCCACGACCACCATAGGACACGCGCGCCTCCGCGATCTTGTCGTAGGAGATCGTGTTGGTTCGCGAGATGTCGCGCGGGCGCACGATGCCGCCGACGTTGAGCACGCGCATCTCGGTATTGACGCGGAACTCCTGTGAGCCGCTGATCATCATATTGCCGTTCGGCAACACGTCGGTGACGATCGCGGCGATGGACAGCTTGATGTCCTCGGTGCGATCGATCTGTCCGTTCCCCTTGATCTGGGTGTTGGTGCTGAGATTGGCGCTGGTCGAGCCCTTGTCGCTCCATCCTGCGACGTCCATCAGCCAGTCGAGCCCGAACTTGATCTGCGAATCGCGAGAGCGATCGGTCTTGTTGTCGAGCTTGGCCTTGTCCTGCATCGAGATGATGACCGTCACGACGTCGCCGGTGCGCCGGGCGCGGGGATCGCGGTAGAGATCGGTGCCGTCGTCCCAGGTCGAGCGATAGCTGACCGGCGTACGCATGCGCGGCGTCACCGGAATCGGATCGGCCTGGCTCCTCAGGCCGCTCCCGACCGGCGACAGGCGCGGACCGGTCAGGACGTCCGCGGGATCGCCGACGCATCCGGCAAGCAACAGGAGCGGCAGGATGAGGATCAGCTTCTTCATCTATTTGGTCTTTCCGTCATCCACGCGGCGCATTCCGCCGAGCAGATCGGCAAGGTGCGCTGCGCGCGCCGTATCCATCTCGTTGAAGATTGCGCTCGAGCTCCTCGGGCTGAGCTTGGCAAGCACGGCAGCGGCGGTCTCGTCCGCCATGCCGGCAATCTGGGTGGCCGCAGCGTCCGGCTTCATGCGTGAATAGATTTCGACGACTTGCGCCTCGGCCTTCTTCAGGAAGTCGTCGCGCAGGGCCATCCACTTCTCGTATTCGGCGCGCTTGGCCTCGACCTCGGCGATCCGCTCGCGGAGCAGGCTCTCGGCCTTCTCCAGCTCCTTGAGCTGCCAGGCGAGCCGCGCATCGACGGCGGGATCAGCCACGTTGCTGCAGAACAGGGCGACCTCGCTGTCGGCAGCCGCTGCGGCCGGAGGCGG
>NZ_AKIY01000125.1 GCF_000282615.1 Bradyrhizobium sp. YR681
GTCTCGAAGGATGGCCGCGGGTAAGAGATGGGCCTGCATGGTTCGAGACGGCGCTTCGCGCCTCCTCACCATGAGGGTCTACGGTCTACGGTCTGCGCGTTTCGCGTTTGCGCCAGTCGGCGACGAAATCGATGAAGGCGCGCAGCGCGGGCGGCGTCTGGCGCCGGCTCGGATAATACAGGAACGGGCCGGGAAACGGCTCGCACCAGTCTTCCATCAAGCTGACCAGCGCGCCGGATTTCACGGCATCACCGACATAACCGTCGAGCGTCGCCCAGATGCCGACGCCGTCGCGTGCGGCGCGCATCGCCAGGCCCATATTGGTCGAGATCAGTTTTGCCGGCGGATCGACCTTCACGATCTGGCCGGCCTTCTCGAATTCCAGATCGTGCATGACCCCGCTCGAATAGCGCGCGCGAATGCAATCATGATCGAGCAGGTCCTTCGGATGCTTCGGCCTGCCGCGGCGCGCGATGTACGCAGGCGATGCGACGACGACGTAACTCTGCGGCCCGCTCAGCGGAACCGCCACCATGTCCTGCGCGAGATGCTCGCCATAGCGCACACCGGCATCGTAGCCACCGCTGACGATGTCGACGAAACCACTCTCGGAGACGATGTCGAGATCGACCTGCGGATGCGCGCCGAGGAAGGGGCCGACCATCGGCGCCAGCACCAGATCGACCGCCGGCGGCGGCGCGTTGATGCGCAGGCGGCCGGAGGCGACCTCGCGCAGGCCCCGGACCTGATCCAGGGCATCGCCGACGTCGCGGAGCGCCGGGGCCACCCGTGACAACAGAAGCTCGCCCGCCTCGGTCAGGGCGACGCTGCGGGTGGTGCGGTTCATCAGGCGGACCCCGAGACGCTCCTCGAGGTCCCGCAGCCGCTGGCTAAGGCTCGATACGGACACGCGAATTTCGACCGCAGCGCGGCGGAAATTGCGGGTGCGGGCGACCGCCACGAAGACGTCGAGATCGCGCAGATCAGGATCAGCCATTGTCCGCCAATGTGAACAAGCTATTCCCGATTGTCCAGCTTATCGGCGCAATCGACCGGGCGCATATCTGGCCCCGTCACGCGGCGCAATCAGCCGTCTTCATCAAGGAGAGCCATCATGGAACAGCGCAAACTCGGTTCAACCGGCCCGGACGTCTCAGCCCTCGGCCTCGGCTGCATGGGCATGTCGGAGGTCTATGGCCCGGCCGATCGCGGCGAGGCCATCGCCACGGTCCATGCCGCGCTCGATGCCGGCATCACGCTCATCGACACCGGCGATTTCTACGCCATGGGTCACAACGAGCTGCTGGTGCGGGAGGCCTTGAAGGGTGTGCCGCGCGACAAGGTGCAGATCAGCGTCAAGTACGGCGCACTGCGCGGGCCCGCCGGCGAATTCGCCGGCATGGACACACGGCCGGCCGCGACCAGAAACTTCCTCGCCTACTCGCTCCAGCGCCTCGGCACCGACTACATCGACGTCTACCGCCCTGCACGTCTCGATCCCAACGTTCCCATCGAGGAGACGATCGGCGGCCTCGCCGATCTCGTGAAGGCCGGCTACATCAGGCATATCGGCCTGTCCGAGGTCGGCTCCGACACGATTCGCCGCGCGCATGCGGTGCATCCGATCGCCGATCTCCAGATCGAATATTCCCTGATCGAGCGTGGCATCGAGCGCGATATTTTGCGGACCTGCCGCGAGCTCGGCATCGCCATCACCGCTTACGGCGTGCTCGCGCGCGGCCTGATCAGCGGCCACTGGTCGAAGGATTCAGGCAAGACCGGCCGCGATTACCGGCTGATGACGCCGCGCTTCCAGGGCGCGAATCTCGATGCCAATCTCGCGCTGGTGGAATCCCTCCGCGCGATCGCCGGCGAGATCGGGGCAACGCCGGCGCAGGTCGCCATCGCCTGGGTGGCGGCGCAAGGCCAGGAGATCGTGCCGCTGGTCGGCGCGCGAACGCGCAATCGCCTCAGCGAAGCGCTCGGTGCAACGAAGGTGACGCTGACGCCGGCTCATCTTGCGGCACTGGCCAAGGCGTTTCCGCCCAACGTCGCCGCCGGCACGCGCTACGCCGCCGAGCAGATGGCGCATCTCGACAGCGAGAAGCCGGCCACGGCGTAACGGCCGCGATCAGGTGCGATGGGCGCTGAGGTCGGTGACCACGGGACCATCGCCATTGAGCGGATTGGCGGGATCGCGCCCGTAGCGCAGCGTCTCGAAGCGCATCGCGCGCGCATCGATCATCAGGAGGCGGCCGACCAGGCCGTCGCCGAAGCCGACGATCTCGCGGATCGCCTCCAGCGCCATCATCGAGCCGAGCACGCCCGCGAGCGCGCCCATGACGCCGGCCTCGGCGCAGGCCGGCACCGTGCCCGGCGGCGGCGCTTCCGGAAACAGGCAGCGATAGGTCGGGTTGAAAACGCCGTCGGCGTTTTTCTCGTGCGCGCGGATGGTGGTGAGCGAGCCGTCGAACGTGCCGAGCGCCGCCGTGATCAACGGCCGCTTCGCGAAGAAGCAGGCGTCGGACACCAGATAGCGCGTCGAGAAATTGTCGGAACCGTCGAGCACGAGATCGTAATCGCCGATCAGCGAGAGCGCGTTGTCGGCGTTGAGCCAGGTGGCGTGGCCGACGAAGCGGACATGCGGATTGATCGCGGCGATCCGCTCGGCCGCGCTTTCGACCTTGTGCCGGCCGATATCGGGCGTCGTATGGATCACCTGGCGCTGGAGGTTGGACAGCGACACCACGTCGTCATCGACCACGCCGAGCGTGCCGATGCCGGCCGCGGCCAGATACATCAAGGCGGGCGCGCCGAGTCCGCCGGCGCCGATCACCAGCGCGGAAGCCCGTTTCAGCGCCGCCTGGCCGGGACCACCGACATCGCGCAGCACGATATGGCGGGCATAGCGTTCGAGTTCGTCCGGGCTCAGCATAGTCGTACGTTCCTCTCAACCCTCATGGTGAGGAGGCGCGAAGCGCCGTCTCGAACCATGCAGGCCCCCGCTGCGACAGTTCGGCCTCCATCCTTCGAGACGCCGCTTCGCGGCTCCTCAGGATGAGGGTCTGACCCTTATCGCAGACCTGAACCACCCCAATAGTGTTCGCGACCAACGAGATGTGCTTCAATGGCACTGCGTTCAATGGGCTGGCTGGATTTGTCATGAGATCGATGCTTGCGGCAACACTGATGTTTGCTTCCGCCACGGCTGCGAACGCCCAGATGACGACGTCGCCAGTCCCCGGCACCAAGCCGAAGCCGGTCCAGACCGTGCCGATCAAGCCGCCCGCATTGCAGACGCCGTCGGAGACGGCGGACGGCATGACACAGGGAGAGCGACTGGCGCTCCAGTCCGACCTCGCCTGGGTCGGCCAGTATAACGGCGCCATCACCGGCGACGTCTCTACGCGCATGGTCGAGGCCATCAAGGAATATCAGAAGCTGAAGGGCGGCAAGCCGACCGGCGTGCTCAATCCGCAGGAGCGCGCCGCGCTGGCCGAGACCGCGCGGCGCAAGCAGGACAGCGTCGGCTGGAAGATCGTCACGGAGATGACCAGCGGCGCACGGCTCGGCATCCCCGGCAAGCTGGTGCCAAATCAGGCGACCGACGCCAACGGCTCGAAATGGACCTCGCCGACCGGAACCGTGCAGGTGCTGCTCAGCCGCCGCAAGGAGGCCAACCCGACCACGGCAAAACTTGCGGACGCCGAGAAGAAGGAGCCGAACCGCAAGGTCGACTACACCGTGGTGAAGCCGGATTTCTTCGTGCTTTCAGGATTGCAGGGCCTGAAGAAATTCTACGTTCGCGGCACCTTCAAGGGCGACGAGGTCCGCATCATGACGATCCTCTACGACCAGGCGACCGAGAACACGGTCGAGCCGGTCGTGATCGCGATGTCGAGCGCGTTCAATGCATTTCCGGCCGGACCGCAGGCCGGGCCGGCGCCGCGCAAGACTGTCGAATACGGCACCGGCATCGTCGTCAGCGACGACGGCGCGATCCTCGCCGATCGCCTCGTCACCGATGGCTGTCTTGCGATCACGATCGCCGGATACGGCAGCGCCGACCGTCTCGCCGAGGACAAGGAGCATGATCTTGCGCTGCTGCACATCTACGGCGCGCGCGGATTGAAGCCGCTCAGCCTCGTCGGCGGCGCAGGCAAGACGGGTGTCGATGTCGTCGGTATTGCCGATCCGCAGAGCCAGGGCGGCGCGGCGGGCGTGTCGAGCGTCAGGGGCGCGCTCGCGCCGGTGACATCAAGCGATTCGGCGCTGTCGCCGGCGCCGGCGGTTGGATTTTCAGGTGGCCCCGCGATCGACGGCGACGGCAAGTTCGCCGGCGTCGCGCTGTTGAAGCCGGCGCTGGTCGCAGGACCCGCGACAGCGGTGCCGGCGTCACAGGCCGTGATGGTGTCAGCGGAAACGGTGCGTGATTTTTTGAAAGCGAACGGCGTTGCGGCGAGTGGCGCGTCGACCGATGCAAGAGCCGCTGTCGTCCGCGTGATCTGCGTGCGGAAGTAATTCAGACCACGCCCGCGCTTCCTCTCCTGTCTCGGCGCGTGCAGCAAAAAAATGTCGCGCCGCCGCACCATGCAGCTTCCGCTCCGGCTCACGCGCCTTTGGCGTTTGCCAGATTTTCGAGCGGGGCAGTCAGTTGGCAAACCAGACCGGTCGAGTCATAGGAAACGTCGACGGGACCTCCAAAATCGTCTTCCAGCACCCGGGAGATGAGGCGTGAACCAAAGCCGACGCGGGAGGGCTTCGACGCCATTGGCCCGCCGAATTCCTGCCAGACGAAAACGAACTTTGGCTTTCCGTCCTGATCGCCTGCCGTCCAGGTGATCGACACGCGGCCGCTCGCCACGGTCAGCGCGCCATACTTCAACGCGTTGGTCGCGAGCTCGTGGATCGCAAGGGACAGGCCGAGCGCCTGCCGGGACTTGACGACGAGTGGCGGACCCGAGACCGTGAAGCGGCCTTCGCCTGTCCGATAGGGCATGAGAGCGGTGTCGACCACATCCCGAAGGGGCGCGGCAGCCCAATTTGCGGCGGTCAACAGGTCATGCGCGCGGCCGAACGCGCCAAGTCGCGCCTGGTACTTTTCGAGATCGGCTCTGCTGGACGGCTCGCGAAATGTCTGGGCAGCGACCGCGCTCAGGACCGCAAGCGTGTTCTTGACGCGGTGCTTCAGCTCCTCATTGATGAGGCCCAGCGCTTCCCTTGCCGTATGCTCGGACGTGACATCTCTGCAGACGACAAGCACGCCGCCCACCTTGTCTTCGAGGTCAATCGGACCATAGCTATACGTCCACCAAACGTCCTCGCGACGACCATGACGCGTCACCGGCACAAGCTGGTCCTCGTTCCAGGTCGCACCCTGGCCCGACATGACGTACTCGATCTGCGGACCAATGATGTCCCAGATCTCGGCCCAGCACTCGCGGCCCCGTGCTCCCAGGGCGCTCGGGTGCCGCTCAGGCCCCATCGTCTCCCTGTATGCATCGTTGTAGAACTGGACGAGGTCTGGCCCCCACCAGATGAACATCGGGTGGCGCGAGGTCAGAACGAGCCGGACGGTAACGCGAAGACTTTGGGGCCAGGTTTCCGGAGAGCCTACCGACGTTTTCGACCAGTCGAACGCGCGCACCAAAGCGCCCATTTCGCCGCCCCCGGCCAGGAAATCGCTGACTCCATCTCCACCCATACGCGCAACCTTACCCGAACACCGACCGACAACCCCGTCGTCAGAGTTGCGTAGCATACAGCGCACGACTCATGTCGTCATCCGCTCGATCAGGCCGGGCATGCGACACTTGCCGGAAAACCAGCGAATGCCCTTGTCCAAAAATTGCCAACGAAGCTCAAAAACCGCCAGAGCGTCCTGGGAACACTCCACTAGCTCAGCCTGAACCGCACGCCGCTGCGCGCGAGCCCTCCGGAAATCCCAACCGGCGTGCCATCCGCGCGCCAGCAGGCGGCGCCGGTCATGGTGCCGTCGTCGTGGAAGGCGATGCCGTTCATGCCGCCGGCGACCGTCGCGACGGGCTGCACCTTGTGACCGAGCGCAGCAAGCTTCAAACGCACGGCCTCCGGCACCTTCTGCTCGACTTCGAGCGCGTTGCCCTCGGTCCAGACCCGCGGCGCCTCGACGGCTTCCTGCAAGCTCATGCCGTGGTCGATCAGATTGACCAGGGCCTGCATCGCGCTCGGGAAGATGCGCTTGCCGCCGGGCAGGCCGAGCGCATAGCACAGCTTGCCGTCACGCAGCGCCATCATCGGCGACATCGAGGTCGTGACGCGCTTGCCTGGCGCGACCGACAACGCGTGGCCCGGACGCGGATCGAACAGGTTCATGTAATTGTTGGCGATGGCGCCGAGCCCAGGGATCATGATCTTGGCGCCGAACAGATTGTTGATGGTCTGCGTGGTCGCGACCACGTTGCCGAAGCTATCCGCCGCCGTCATGTGCGTGGTGTGCGCGCTTTCGAGCTGCGTCACGCCGGCGCCCCAGGCCTGCGCGCGCGCCGGATCGATCGCGCGGCGGCGCTCCTCGGCATAGGCCTTCGAGGTCAGCTTCTCCACGGGCACGCCGACATAGTCAGGATCACCGCTGGCGGCGGCGCGGTCGGCGAAGGCGATCTTCAGGACCTCGGCGAGATAGTGGATGGTCTCCGGCGTGCCGAAGCCGAGACCACCGATGTCATAGCCTTCCAGAATGTTCAGCATCTGCGCGATATGCACGCCGGACGCCGCCGGCGGGGGCGGACCAAGGATGGTCCAGCCGCGATAATCGGCGCGGATCGGCTGCCGCTCGACGGTCCTGTAATTGGCAAGGTCATTGCGGCGGACGAAGCCGCCGGTCTTCTCCATGTAGTCGGCGAGGATGTCGCCGAGCGGTCCCTCGTAGAGCGCGGTCTCGCCGTGGTCGGCGATGGTGCGGAGCGTCTCGGCATATTCCGATTGCACCACGCGATCGCCGACCTTGAGCGGCTCGCCATCAGGCAGGAAGACGGCCGCGATCGGCTTGTCCTTGCGCATCTCGGCAGCGCTCTCGCTGATGCATTCGTGCAGATAAGGCGTCGCCGCATAGCCGCGCGCGGCGTGCTTGATCGCGGGCTGCATCACGTCGGCAAGGCTCATGGTGCCGAACCTTCGCAGCGTCTCGCACCAGGCTTTCAGCGAACCCGGCGTCGCGACGGCTTTCGCGCCGTTGAGATTCTCGTTGCCGACGGTGTCGAACACATCATGCGCCGAGCCGGGCTTCGAGGTGTAGGTGGTGTCGCGCACCGCCGCGGGTGCGGTGCTCTGGCCGTCGATGAAACGATGGCTGCCGTCGGCGAGCCGGATATGCGCCATGCCGCCGCCGATGATGCCGACCATCATCGGCTCGACCACGGTCAGCGTGAACAGGGTTGCGATCGCGGCGTCGATGGCGTTGCCGCCGGCCGCCAGCATCTCGGCGCCGGCGCTGGAGGCCAGCGGATGGTTGCTCACCACCATGCCGCGGCTCGAGACCGCCGGCATCTTCTGGCATTCAAATGTGGTCGCCGTCCGGCCGCGCCAGTTTCCGCTCATGCAATTGCCTTTCCTATTCACGGCGGCGAGCACATCACACGCACGATTACGGGTCCAGTAATGGTACGGATTAGCTGGCATTCCCGATTCTGCCATCATCGTTACCAGTTGATTCGGACATCCGCGGTCCCCTTTGGATCGGGCAGGGCACGTCCTGAGCGAGAAGAGCTCAGCATCGAGAAGCGATGCACGTTCGCGTGGCGTTATCCCGAGACCCAAGCACTCCAAAGGATTCATCTTCCAATGCACACGATCGTACTCGCCACCCAAAAGGGCGGCAGTGGCAAGAGCACCCTGGCCATTGGCCTCGCGCTGGCCGCCAAGCAGGCCGGCTTCACTGTCCGCCTGATCGAGACCGACCCGCAGGGCACCCTGTCCAACTGGGCACGCCGCCGCAACAATGACGACGTCGTCGTCGAGCCGATCTATCACGCCGCCGACATCGAGCCGCGCCTGAACATGCTCGCCGACAGCGGCCTGCAGCTCGCGATCGTCGACACCGCGGCCGGCCTGTCCGCCGCCACCACCGCGGCGATCCGCCATTCCGATCTCTGCCTGATCCCGGCCCGCCCGAGCGTCGCCGACATCGAGGCGACGGTCTCGACCCTCAGCGTCGCGCGCGCCTGGAAACGGCCCTACAGCTTCGTGCTGAACCAGACCCCGATCCGCGGCCAGCGCATCGACAACGCGGCCAACACGCTCGCCGAGGAAGCCGCGCTCGATCTCGCCGACGTGCTTGCGCGCCCGCTGATCGTGATGCGCAACGACCACCAGGACTCGCTCGGCAGCGGCCTCGCGGTCAGCGAGTTCGCGCCGAACGGCAAGTCGGCTGACGAGATCCGCGGCCTCTGGCAGTGGATCGAGACCCGGCTCGAGCTCGAGGCCACGACCAATGTCCTGATCGACCAGGTCATCTCGGCCGCGGACGGCATGCTGCACGCCGCCACCGAGCTTGCGGCCGACGAAACACTGGCGTCCTGAGCGGGGCATCGCCCAGACGACAGCCGGCCCTTCACCATCCGGAAGGGCCCCAGCGACGAAGCAATCCGGCCACCAGCCCGGCCGGATTGCTTCGCTTCGCGTTTTTTGGCGAGGGCGAGCACGCTCTCGAACAAAATCTCGAAAACAACCCTATGCACAGTAGAACCGCTCGCGACCGAGTCACCTCGGCAACGGCGCGCAGACGTTTGACTCAGCGGGTAAAACGGCTGTGCGCGAGCATTCGTAGCCCGGATGGAGCGCAGCGAAATCCGGGGCACCGCGTCCGTCGCGCGAAGGCCCCGGATTACGCTGCGCTCCATCCGGGCTACGGCGCTACGTCACTTCTGACATTTCGGACACCAGAAGGTCGACCGGCCGTTCTGGGTGAAGCGCTTCACCGTGCCGCCGCATCCTGATGTCTTGCAGGTCTCGCCTTCACGGTCATAGACCTTGAACGAATGCTGGAAATAGCCGAGCTCGCCGGAGGTCTGGCGATGGTCGCGCAGCGACGAGCCGCCGGCCTTGATGGCGTCGTTCAGCACGGTGTGGATCGCGCCAACCAGCCGCTTGGCGTGATCCGTGGGCTCGCTCTTTTTGGTCGACAGCGTCGCCGCGATCCGGCGCGGCGACAGATGCGAGCGGTGCAGGGCCTCGCAGACATAGATGTTGCCGAGCCCGGCGACCACGCGCTGGTCGAGCAGCGCCGCCTTCAGACTGGTGGTCTTGTCTTGGCAGGATCGCGCCAGCATCGCCGCATCGAATTCGTTGCCGAGCGGCTCGGGCCCGAGGTCGCGCAGCAGCGGCTCGTCCTCGAGCGCATTGCGCGCGATCACTTTCATGTAACCGAAGCGCCTGGGATCGTTGAACACGATGTCGGCGCCCGAGGACATGCGAAACAGCACGTGATCGTGCGTGGAGTCCTTGCCCTTGGGATAGTGAAACTCGCCCGGCTGCGCGTCGTTGTCCGGCTTGATGACGCGGAACGAGCCCGACATGCCCAGATGCATCAACAGCACGTCGCCGGAGGCGAGATCGGCCATGAGATATTTTGCACGGCGGCCGAGCCCCGTGACGACCTGGCCCTGGAGCCGGGCGACGAAATCCGGCTGGAACGGAAAACGCAGGTCGGGCCGGCGGGCCTCCGCAACGAGGATTTTCGCACCCTCCATGACCGGCTGAAGGCCGCGGCGGACGGTCTCGACTTCGGGCAATTCAGGCATGGTCAGGCATTCACCTTATGAGGGCGGTGTGATAGCGCCATTGCGGCGGCCGCGCTATGGTCCGCCAGTGGAGTAGAGTAATGGATCGGCCGGGCGAAACCACGCATTTTGGCTTCAAAGACGTTCCCCTGGGGGACAAGCAGACGCTGGTGAACGATGTGTTTCACAGCGTGGCGTCGCGCTATGACTTGATGAACGATTTGATGTCCGGTGGCCTGCACCGGGTCTGGAAGGACATCATGATCAACGCCCTCAATCCGCCCAGGGGCGACAGTCCGTTCGCGTTGCTCGACGTTGCCGGCGGCACCGGCGACATTTCGTTCCGGGCTGCAAAAGCGGCAGGCCCGGGCTTCCATGCCACGGTCTGCGACATCAATTCCGGGATGCTGGAGGTCGGGCGCGAACGCGCCGCAAAACGACATCTCGAAACCCAGGTCGATTTCGTCGAAGGCAATGCCGAGGCGCTCGCCTTCGCCGATCGCAGCTTTGACGCATATACGATCGCTTTCGGCATTCGCAACGTGCCGCGGATCGACCTTGCGCTGCGCGAGGCCTATCGCGTGCTCAAGCCCGGCAGCCGGTTCCTGTGCCTGGAATTCTCGACGGTCGAGATGCCCGGCCTCGACAAGCTCTATGATCTGTTCTCGTTCAAGGTGATCCCGCCGCTCGGCCGCATGGTCACGGGCGATGCCGAATCCTATCAGTATCTGGTCGAATCGATCCGCAAGTTTCCAAAGCCGAACGCCTTCGCCGACATGATCCGTGACGCCGGCTTTTCCCGCGTGAATTTTCAGACACTGACCGGCGGCATCGTCGCATTGCATTCGGGCTGGCGTTTGTGATTTCTGCCATCACCCACATATCGCGCCTGATCCGCGCCGCGCTGGTGTTTGCGCGCGAAGGCGTGTTCGGCGCCGTCGATCCGAGCCTGGTGCCGCCGCCGGGACAACTTGCGCTGAAGCTTGCGCGCATCATCGAACGCCGCGGCGTCAAGCAGGGACCGCGGATCTCGCGCGCGCTGACGCGGATGGGCCCGGCCTATCTCAAGCTCGGGCAATTCCTGGCAACGCGCCCCGACGTCGTCGGCTTCAGCATGGCGCGCGACCTCGAAAGCCTGCAGGACCGGCTGGCGCCGTTT
>NZ_AKIY01000126.1 GCF_000282615.1 Bradyrhizobium sp. YR681
CTGCCGCAATGGCATCGGCTCGCCGCCGCGCCTGAAGGCTTCGCGCAACGCCTCGATCAACTTCGGAAAGGCGAGCGCGGCATGGACGTCGGCAGCGGAGTAACTGCGCAGCATCGATATCATCCCGTCCTGGTCATGAGAGTGCGCTGATGCCGGTGCAAATCCAGATGACTTCGGCATCCGCCTTGCTCAGCGACACGATGGCATGGCCCATCTTGCTGTCGAAATAGGTGCTGTCACCGACCTCGAGCGTGACCGGCGCATAGAATTCCGTGAACACCCGGACGGTCCCGGACAGAACGCACAGGAACTCCTCGCCCTCGTGACGCACCCAGCCGGGGAAATCGTCGAGGCTGCGCGCCCTGATCCGCGCCTTGAACGGCAGGATGTGCTTTTGCGAGAGGTCGGTCGCCAGCACTTCGTAGTCGTAGGTATCGGTCGGGTGCGGCTTGCCCTCGCCGCGACGGGTGACGCTGCGCCGGCCGAAGGGCGCGCTCTGGCGACGCTGGTCGAACAACTCGACGATGTCGAGGTCGACGCCGCGCGTGATCTTCTGGAGCACGTCATAGGTCGGCGACATCTGCCCGTTCTCGATCTTCGACAGGGTCGAACGCGCAACCCCCGTGCGCTCGCTCACCTCTTTCAAGGTCCACCCCTTGTCGATCCGTACGCGCTTCAGCCTCTGACCGAGATCGTCGCTTGTCTCGGCCGGCGCGACGTCGGCCGAGAAACGCGCCGGCACGATCTCGGCGGCCGCGGTCTCCCTCAGCGACGGTCGCGTCGCAGTCTTCTTCATCGCGGCTCTCTCCCCTTTTATTGCGTATGTGCAGCCCCGGCGGCGCGCCGCCGCCGGGGCTTCGCCTCACTTCTTTACGAGCGGGCATTCGCTCTGGGCAAGAGACTGGAAGGCCTGCTCCCCGGGAACGGTCGCCACGACATTATAATAGTCCCATGGCTGCTTCGATTCGGAGGGTTTCTTGACCTGGACCAGCAGCATGTCGTGGACCATCCGGCCGTCCTCGCGCACCTTGCCGCCCTTGGCGAAGAAGTCGTCCACAGGCATTTCACGCATCTTGGCGGCCACGGCCTTGGCCTCATCGGTGCCGGCGGCCTGGATCGCCTTGAGATAGTGCCGGATCGAGGAATAGACGCCGGCCTGCGGCGCGGTCGGCATCGCCTTGCGCGCCTCGAAGAAGCGCTTGGCGAAAGCGCGCGTCTCGTCGTTCTGGTCCCAATAGAAACCCTCGATGAACGAGATCCCCTGGGCAGTCGACAGGCCGAGCGCGTGGACGTCGGTGATGAACACGACCGGCGCGGAGACGGCCTGGCCACCTGCGATGATGCCGAACTCATTGGCCTGCTTGATCGCGGTCGTCATGTCCTTGCCGGCGGTGGCGAGCACGATGACTTTCGCCTTCGACGCCTGCGCCGGCAGCAGGAACGCCGACAGATCGTTGGCGCCGAACGGATGCCGGACGGTGCCCAGAACCTTGCCGCCATTTGCCGCGATCGCCGCGCTCGCGATCTTCTCGAGCGAATGTCCGAAGGCGAAGTCGGCGGTGATGATGAAGAAGGTGTCGTTGCCCTTGTCGATCAGGGCCTTCATCGGTCCGACCGCGTTGGAATAATTGTCGTAGACCCACTGAAAGCCGGTCGGCGAGCACTGCTTGCCGGTCAAATCCGTCGTGCCCGGCGACGAGAACAGCGCGACGCGGTTGGTCTCGCGCGTCAACTGCTGCACCGCGAGCGCGATCGCGCTGTTGGTGACGTCGGAGATCGCGTCGACCTTCTCGTTCTCGATCCAGCGCCGGGCGATGCCGACGCCGATGTCGGCCTTCTGCTGATGGTCGGCGCCGATGATCTCGATGGGTTTGCCGAGGACCTTGCCGCCGAAGTCCGCCGCCGCCATCTGCGCCGCCAACAGCGAGCCCGGCCCGTTCAGGTCGGAATACTGGCCGGACATGTCGGTCAGCACGCCGATCTTGACCACGTCGTCGCTGACCTGGGCCGCGGCCTGGCCGGCGACGGCCAACGAGCCGAGGCAGAGCGCGGCCGCGATCCCGCGCAAGGATTTGGAAGGCGTCTGTCGCATGATCTATTCCCTGTTGTCAGACCGCTCGTCGGAGCGGGTTTTGGCCCGGTCTTGTCTGGCTTCGCCGGACGGCGAGGCTTTTGTTCGAAACGTCTCGGCTCACTCCCGTGGCGCGACCGCCACCTCGCGGAGCGCGGCGGGCGCCGCCGCCGGTGTCCGGCGCAGGCGATGCCAGAGCTCGATCAATTCGCCGACCATGCCGCGCCGGAAGGCGAGCACGCAGAGCACGAAGATCAGGCCGTGAATGACGGTGACCCATTGCCCGAACGCGGCCAGATAGTTCTGCATGGCGACGACGATGAAGGCGCCCACGAGCGGGCCATAGAGCGTGCCGACGCCGCCGAGAAACGTCATCAGCAGCACTTCGCCCGACATCGACCAGTGCACGTCGGTGAGGCTGGCGAGCTGGCTGACGATCGCCTTGGTGGACCCCGCAAGCCCCGCCAATGCCGCCGAGAGCACGAAGGCGAGGAGCTTGTAGCGGCCGGTCTCGAAGCCGAGCGATTGGGCGCGCGCGTCGTGATCGCTGATCGCCTTCAGCACGCGTCCGAACGGCGAGCCCACCAGCCGCATGATCAGGAAGAAGCCGCCGAGGAATATCGCCAGCACGAAGCCGTAAAGATTTTCCGGTCGCGAAAGGTCGATGAAGCCGAACAGCATGCCGCGCGGAATGGCCTGCAACCCGTCCTCGCCGCCGGTGAAGCGGGCCTGGAGCGCCACGAAATAGATCATCTGCGCGAAGGCGAGCGTCACCATGGCGAAATAGATGCCGCTGCGGCGAATGGCGAGCCAGCCGGTGACGAAGCCGAGCATCGCCGCCGTTACGGTCCCGGCCAGGATCGCAAGCTCGGGAGGCAGCCCCCAGATCTTGGCGGCATGGCCGCAGACATAGCCGGCCGAGCCCAGGAACATCGAGTGGCCGAAGGAGACCAGCCGTCCGTAACCGGCGACGAGGTTAAAGGCGCAGGCGAACAGCGCGAAGATCATCGCCTTCATCATGAAGCCGGGATAGACGACGAGCGGCGCGGCCGCGAGGCCGCAGGCGAGCCCCAGGAAGACCAGCGCCTGCATCCGCGTCGATGGCGCGGTCGCCGACAGGCCGGGCTGCGGTTGCCCCTGCGCCGCATCGAGCTTCGAGCCGAACAAGCCTGCGGGACGGATCAGCAGCACCACCGCCATCACGACAAAGACGACCGTCGTCGAGGCTTCCGGATAGAAGGCCTTGGTCAGGCCCTCGATCACGCCGACGAGGAAGCCGGTCACGATCGCGCCCATGATCGACCCCATGCCGCCGATCACCACCACCGCGAAGACGACGATCAGCAGGTCCGCGCCCATCAGCGGACTGACCTGGTAGACCGGTGCGGCCAGCACGCCCGCCAGCGCGGCGAGCCCGACGCCGGCGCCGTAGGTCAGCGTGATCATGCGCGGGACGCGGATGCCGAAGGCCTGAACCAGCATCGGGTTTTCGGTCGCGGCGCGCAGATAGGCGCCAAGCTTGGTGCGCTCGATGACGTACCAGGTGCCGAGGCAGATCACGACCGAGGCGGCGATCACCCAGGCCCGGTAGTTCGGCAGGAACATGAAGCCGAGATTGCGGCCTCCCGTCAGCGCCTCCGGGATCGCATAAGGCTGGCCGGAGGATCCGAACCAGTTGCTGAAGGCGCCCTGCACCATCAGCGCGAGACCGAAGGTGAGCAGCATGCCGTAGAGATGATCGAGCTTGTAGAGGCGCCGCAGCAGCAACACCTCGATCACGATGCTGATCGCGCCGACGATGAGCGGCGCCAGGATCAGCGCCCACCAATAGCCGATGCCGAGATAATTGAGCAGCAGCCACGCGCCCATCGCGCCCATCATGTATTGCGCGCCATGCGCGAAGTTCACGATGTTCATCATGCCGAAGATCACCGCGAGCCCGAGGCTCAGCATGGCGTAGAAGGCGCCGTTGATCAGCCCGAGCAGGAGCTGGCCATAGAGCACTGCGGAAGGGACGCCGAAGATCGTGGTCATGATGCCCTTTAAAGTCCGAGATAGCTCTTGAGCGCGCCCGACCTGCCTTCGAACTCCGCGCCCGGAATTTCCTCGACGACGCGGCCGAGCTCCACGATGTAGTGGCGGTCGGCAAGACCGGCGGCGAAGCCGACATTCTGCTCGACCAGCAGGATGGTGAAGCCGAGCGCCTTCAGTTCGGTGATCGTCCGGCCGATCTGGCGGATGATCACGGGCGCGAGCCCCTCGGTC
>NZ_AKIY01000127.1 GCF_000282615.1 Bradyrhizobium sp. YR681
CCCCCGCCGATACGGCTGTCCCGCTCTATTATCAGGACCCCGACGGCAAGCCGCTCTATTCGCTGACCCCGAAGAAAACCGGGGACGGCCGCGACTATCGCGCCGTGCCCGCGGGCGCGGACATCAGCTTCGACGAGCCCGAGCAGCCTGCGGAGATGATTGCAGCCGAGCCCAAAGGCGAGCACACGGGCGATCGCAAGATCAAATATTACCGCAATCCGATGGGCCTGCCCGACACCTCGCCGGTGCCGAAGAAGGATTCGATGGGGATGGACTACATCCCCGTCTATGACGGCGACGACAGCGACGACGGTTCGGTAAAACTGTCGCCCGGCAAGATCCAGCGCAGCGGCGTCAAATCCGAGCCGGCTGAATTGCGGCGGCTGCGGACGCTGGTGCGCGCGCCCGGCACGATCCAGCTCGACGAACGCAGGGTCTCGGTGATCACCATGCGCGCCGAGAGTTTTGTGCAGAAGGTCGCCGACGTCACCACCGCAAGCCGCGTGACCAAGGGGCAGTCGCTGATGGAGATCTACAGTCCGGCGGTGTCGTCCGCCGCGGCCGAATATCTCGCCACCATCACCTCGAAGGCGACCGCGGGCATCGAGCCCTATGGCCGCGGCTCGCGGCAGCGGCTGGTCAATCTCGACGTCCCCGACCCCGTCATCGCCGAGATGGAGAAGAGCCATTCGGTGCCGATCACCATCCCATGGTCGTCGCCCCGCGACGGCATCGTGCTCCAGCGCAATGCGATCGACGGCATGCGCGCCCAGCCCGGCGACATCCTGTTTCGCATCGCCGACATCTCGCTGGTGTGGGCCAATGTCGACGTCGCCGAGCGCGACCTCGGCGGCATCGCCGTCGGCCAGCCCGTGGCGGTGCGCGCACGCAGCTATCCCGGCCGGGATTTTGGCGGCCGCATCGGCGTCATCTATCCGCAGCTCAACAAGGAGACGCGCACGGCGCGCTTGCGGATCGAGCTCGCCAACGCCGATCTTGCGCTGCTGCCCGACATGTATGTCGATGCCGAAATCGATACCGGCAATCCCGCGCCGGTGCTGGTGGTCGCCGAAAGTGCGGTGCTCGACACCGGCAGCCGGCAGGCCGTCCTGATCGACAAGGGACAGGGCCGTTTCGAGCCGCGCGAGGTCAAGCTCGGACGTCGCGGTGACGGCTATGTCGAGATCCGCGACGGCCTTGCCGAAGGGGAAGCGATCGTCACCTCCGCCAACTTCCTGATCGATGCCGAGAGCAATCTGAAGGCGGCGCTCAAGGGGTTTGCTGAATCTGCCACCCCGCCCGACGGCGGCATGCCGATGGGAGCCAAGCCATGATCGCGCGCATCATCGCCTGGTCGGCCCGCAACCTGCTGCTGGTGCTGTTCGGCACCGGCTTCGCCGCCGCCGCCGGCCTCTACGCCCTGCTCCATCTGCCGCTGGACGCCATCCCCGATCTCTCCGACAGCCAGGTCATCGTCTACACCGAATATCAGGGCCAGGCGCCCCAGGTGATCGAGGACCAGGTCACCTATCCCCTCACCACCGCGATGCTGACGGTGCCGAAATCGAAGGTGGTGCGCGGCTTCTCCTTCTTCGGCGTCTCCTTCGTCTACGTCATCTTCGAGGACGGCACCGACATCTACTGGGCCCGCTCGCGCGTGCTCGAATTCCTCAACGGCGCCGCGGCGCGGCTGCCGGCCGGCGTCACGCCCACGATCGGCCCTGACGCCACCGGCGTCGGCTGGGTCTACCAATATGCGGTGATGTCGAAGGAGCTGAACCTCGCCGAGACCCGGACGATCCAGGATTGGAACCTGAAATTCGCCCTCGCCAGGGCGGAAGGCGTCGCAGAGGTCGCCAGCGTCGGCGGCTTCGTCAGGCAGTACAATGTCATCCTCGATCCGCAGCGCATGCGTGACCTCGGCATCACCATGCAAAAGATGCGCGACGCCATCCGCGCCAGCAATGCCGACGTCGGCGGCCGCACCGTCGAGCTCTCCGAGTTCGAATATGTCATCCGCGGCAAGGGCTATCTGAAGAACGTCGACGATCTCGGCAACATCGTGCTGAAGACCGACAACGGAACCCCGGTCAAGCTGCGTGACGTCGCCCGCGTCGAGCTCGGGCCGGACGAGCGGCGCGGCATCGCGGAGTTCAACGGTGAGGGCGAGGTCGCGAGCGGAATCGTGCTGCAGCGCTTCGGCATGAACGCGCTCGACGTCATCGAGAGCGTCAAGAAGCGGTTCAAGGAGATCGCGACCAGCCTGCCGAAATCAGTGGAGATTGTCCCGGTCTACGACCGCTCCAACCTGATCAAGGCCGCGATCGAGACGCTCAGGCACACACTGCTCGAGGAGAGCCTCGTGGTGGCGCTGGTCTGCATCGTGTTCCTGCTGCATGTCCGCAGCGCGCTGGTCGCCATCCTGATGCTCCCCGTCGGCGTGCTGATGGCGTTCGGGGCGATGAAGCTGCTCGGGATCGGCTCCAACATCATGAGCCTCGGCGGCATCGCGATCGCGATCGGCGCCATGATCGACGCCGCCATCGTCATGATCGAGAACGCGCACAAGCATCTCGAACGCGCCGCGCCCGGCCGCTCGCGGGTGGTGATCCTGATCGAGGCCGCCGCCGAAGTCGGCCCTGCCCTGTTCTTCAGCCTGCTGATCATCACGGTGTCGTTCATGCCGATCTTCACGCTGGAATCGCAGGAGGGCCGGCTGTTCAGCCCGCTCGCCTTCACCAAGACCTTTGCGATGGCGGCGGCGGCGCTGCTGTCGGTCACGCTGGTGCCGGCGCTGATGGTGATCTTCGTCCGGGGCAGGATCATCCCCGAGCACAGGAATCCGATCAACCGCTTCCTGATCTGGATCTACCGGCCGGTGATATCGGGCGTGCTGCGCGCGAGGATCCCGGTGATCCTGCTCGCGCTCGGCGTGCTCGCTGCCTCCGTCTGGCCGGCCGGCCGGCTCGGTTCCGAGTTCATGCCGAACCTCAACGAAGGCACCCTGCTCTACATGCCGACGACGCTCCCCGGCATCTCCGTGACCAAGGCGGCCGAGCTGATGCAGACCCAGAACCGGATCATCCGCTCGTTTCCGGAAGTGGCCTCGGTCTACGGCAAGGCCGGCCGCGCGGCCACCGCGACGGACCCTGCGCCATCGGAGATGTTCGAGACCATTGTCGACTTCAAGCCGAAGCAGCAGTGGCGCGCCGGCGTGACGATCGACGGCCTGATCGCCGAGATGGACAAGGCGCTGCAGTTTCCCGGCGTCTCCAACGCCTGGACCATGCCGATCAAGGCGCGCATCGACATGCTCTCCACCGGCATCCGCACGCCCGTCGGCGTCAAGGTCATCGGCACCGATCTCGCAGGGATCGACAAGCTCGCGCGGCAGGTCGAGCAAGTGCTCAAGGCGGTGCCCGGCACCTCCTCGGCCTATGCCGAGCGGAGCCTCGGTGGCTACTATCTCGAGATCACGCCGGACCGCGAGGCGCTGTCGCGCTACGGCATCATGGTGCAGGATGTCCAGGACACCATCGCCACCGCGCTCGGCGGCCAGACCGTGACAACGACCGTCGAAGGTCGGCAGCGCTTCAGCGTCAACATGCGCTATCCCCGCGACCTGCGCGACAATCCGAAGGCGATCGCCGGCGACATCCTGGTGCCGATGCCGGGCGGCGGCGCCGTCCCGCTCGCCGAGGTCGCGAGCGTCACGCCGGCGCGCGGCCCGACCTCGATCCGGACCGAGAACGGGCAACTGGCGACCTACATCTATGTTGACATCCGCGACCGCGACCTCGGCGGCTATGTCGCCGACGCCAAGGCCGCGGTGCAGGCGAGCGTCCAGTTTCCGCCGGGCTATTATGTGGTCTGGAGCGGACAATACGAATATCTGGAGCGGGCCACCGCGCGGCTGAAGATCGTGGTGCCGGTGACGCTGCTGATCATCTTCCTGCTGCTCTATCTCAACTTCCGCTCGATCACCGAGACCGTGATCGTGATGCTGTCTTTGCCGTTCGCCCTCGTCGGCGGGCTGTGGCTGATGTGGTGGCTCGGCTTCAACCTCTCGGTTGCGGTCGCCGTCGGCTTCATCGCGCTCGCGGGCGTGGCGGCCGAAACCGGCGTGGTTATGCTGATCTATCTCAACCACGCCCTTGCCGAGACCAGGGCGCGCTGTGCGCTTGCGGGCCGCCCCCTGACCCGCCACGATCTCGACAAGGCGATCATGGAGGGCGCGGTCGAACGCGTCCGCCCGAAGATGATGACGGTGGTTGCGATCATGGCCGGCCTGCTGCCGATCATGTGGAGCAGCGGAACGGGATCGGAGATCATGCAGCGGATCGCCGTGCCGATGATCGGCGGCATGATCTCGTCGACGCTGCTGACGCTGATCGTGATCCCCGCGATCTTCGGACTGGTGAAGGGCTTTGAGCTACCGTCCTCTCCCGGCACCGACGTCACGCCACCGGTCCGCGTCGAAAGCCGCGAGCCACACCACGACGTGCTGGAGCCAGCCCAATGAGCATGGGCTGCGCGATCGTAAGAGATCTATGCCGACCTGACAAAGCTGCTGAACTGAAAATTCTGCACCGATTGCCACGGCGTCGCATGCTGATGACGGCGATGGTCCGTCAAGGTGAATCCGGCGCCGAGCAGCGCGGCGATACTGTCGGCGCTGTGACGTGTCACCGGCAAGCCGCTGCATTTCTCCGGGCCGTCGGTCGCGAATGTGCCGATGACGACATGCCCGCCGATCTTCACGGCGCGCCTGACGCATGCGACATAAGCCGCTTGTTCTTCCACAGCGTTGAGGAAGTGAAACGCCGCGCGATCGTGCCAGACGTCGTATGTCCGCGTTGGCCGCCACGCCGTCACATCGGCCACGACCCAGTCCACGCCGTCGCCGGCAACACCGAGCCGCGCCCGCGACGCAGCAAGTGCTGCGTCGGACAAGTCAAGCACGGTCAGGTCCGTATAGCCGGCGGTCAATAGCGCATCGACCAGCCGAGACGCTCCGCCGCCGATATCGACAATCGCCGAGGCCGGCCGGGCGCCGGCCAGCGCAATCAATTCGAGCGAGGGCGACGGACTCTCCTGGAACCAGCTTACCTCGCGCTCGCCCTTGCTCTCGTAGACGGTCTGCCAATGGGCCGCACGGCCTGAAGTCGTCATGATGCCTCATCCTGCGCAGCTAAGCTGGACGGGCCCTCAACTCGGCCGTGGATTGCTGGGCCACAACGACCGCGCCCTGGAGTGCGAGGCCGGCCATGATGGCCGCCACGATGACGTCGGGCCACCCCGTGCCGGTGCCGAACACGCCGAGCGCAGCCAGCAGCACGGCGATGTTGCCGAGCACATCGTTGCGAGTGCAGATCCAGGCCGAGCGCATGTTGGCGTCGCCCTTGCGATAGGCCCACAACAATCCGAATGAGGCCGCGTTCGCAGCAAGCGCCGCCACACCGACCGCCCCCATGGTGAACGCGCTCGGCAGCGTGCCATGCGCGGCGTGCCAGACCACCGTGCCGACCACCCACAGGCCGAAGGCACCCATCGTCAGCCCCTTTGCGAGTGCCGCGGTCGCGCGATAGCGCAGCGCCATGCCGACCACCAGGAGGCTGATGGCGTAGTTCGCGGCATCGCCGAGGAAATCGAGCGCGTCCGCTTGGAGCGAGGCCGACCCGGCCGCGAGGCCCGCGCCGATTTCGGCGAGGAACATGATGGCATTGATGGCGAGCACGGCCCACAGCACGCGGCGATACGCCTTGTTGTCGCGATGGCGATCGAGATTGAGCGGCGGGGGTGAGCAGCATGCGTCGGCCATGCCGATAAGATAGGGCGCGGAAACGCCGCAGACAATCGCGCCAGCTCTGCCCTCCCCGCGACATCAAGTTCCCCACACGTAACATTGTTGCGGGTCGACACTGTTCCTGGGTCCTGCTAGGCAGCTTGAGGTCAAAGAGAGTGACGCCGTGTTTTCGATCCGCCGGTCCATCAGGAAGGTGTTCCGCCCGCGCAACTGGCGCGGATCGTGGGCCGTTGCCTGTGCGGTGCTCTATCTGCTGTCGGGCGCCCTTCACGCCGGCCAATGCGTCGACGTGGCGAATCCGTACGGCCAATCGCACTTCGTCTCGACGGCGGGCACGCCGGGCGATTGCGAGGGCAAGACAATCGCGGCGCATCACTGCCACGGCTGCTTCTCGATGACCCTCGCCCAGGACATCGAGCCCGGCACAGCGGTCGATCTCCACACCGCGCCGACATCGTCGCGCGAGACCGCCTCGGTCGGCATCGATCCAGATACCGAATCGCCTCCCCCCAAACATCTGACCTGAACTGATCAGCCGGGCGCTTCCGCGCCCACAATGCTATTGTTCACAGGTCACCTTCATGTCTTGCAGACGGACTGCCGCGCGCCTTGCGTGCGCGATGGCGATTGTCGTCAGCCCCTGGCTGACGCAGCACGCTCACGCCCAGACCCTGACGATGCGCGCGGCGCTCTCGCGCGCGCTGGCCGCGAGCCCGCGCCTGACGGCAGCGGAGCGCGATGTCGGCATCGCCACGGGCCAGCGCATCCAGGCAGGCGCACTGCTCAATCCGGAACTGTCCTATGAACAGGACAATTCGTTCGGCTCCGGCAATTACCGCGGCACCAGATCGGCCGAGACCACGCTCCAGATCAGCCAGGCCTTCGAGCTGTTCGGCAAGCGCGACGCGCGGATTGCCGCGGGCGCGGCCGGCATCGAGGTCGCCGCGATCCAGCGCAAGGCCGTCAGGCTGGAGGTGCTGTCGGAGACCGCGATTGCTTTCCTTGGCGTGCTCGGCGCGCAGCGGCGCATCCAGATCCTCGACGAGCAGATCGCAGCGATCGATCAATTGACGCCGCTGCTGCGCCGCCGCGTCGAGGCCGGTGCCTCCTCCCCGGCCGAGACCGGCCGCGCCGAGGTCGCCTCCGCGCTGGTGAAGGCCGACCGCGAGCGCTTCAAGGCGACGCTGGCGAGCGCCCGGCGCGAGCTTGCGGTGCTGATGGGCGATCCCGCCGCGAAATTCGGCGAGGTCTCGGGCCGGCTCGATTCCATGGTCAAGCCACCATCGTTCCAGTCGGTCGTCGCCGCCATCGATGCCAATCCGCAGCTGGTGCGCTGGACCGCGGTCTATGCCCAGCGCAATGCCGAACTGCTGATGGCGCGCCTCCGGCCCTATCCCGACGTGCGCATCGCCGCCGGCTGGCGCCATTTCAACGAGACCAATGACGATGCGGCGCGCCTCACCGTCTCGGTGCCCATTCCCGTGTTCGACCAGAACCAGGGCAACATCCTCTCGGCGCAGGAAAGCCTCGCCAAGACCAAGGCCGAGCGCGAGGCCAACCGCAACACGCTGATCGTGATCGCCGGCCGCGCCTACGACTCGCTCCAGGGCTCGCTGCGCGAGCTCGCGGTGCTGCGCGAGACCGCGATCCCCAAGGCCAGCGAGGCCTCGGAAGCGATCGCGCAGGGCTACGGCCAGGGTCGCTTCTCCCTGCTCGAAGTGCTCGATGCCCAGGCCAGCGTCACCCAGGCGCGGCTGCGCGAGCAGGAGGCGCTGCAGAATTTCCATGCCGGCGTCGCGACCATCGAAGGTCTCGTCGGCAATCCCTTTGCGCTGGCCCGGGAGAGCGCGCGATGAAGACATCTTCCACCATCCTCGTCGCTGTCATTGCCGCCGCGCTCGGCGCTTACGGCTATTCCTTGCTCACGCCCGCCAAGGTCGCACCGGCGGAGCATGCCGAGCATTCCGAACAGAAGAAGCCGAACGACCATGTCGAGCAGGACGAGCACGGCGCCGATCGTATCCGCATCTCCGACGTCAAACTCGCTGCTGCCGGCGTGGTGCTGGCGGAGGCCGCGGGCGCCACGCTGACCGATACGCTGTCCTTCAACGGCATCCTGCGCGCCAATCAGGAAGCCGTGGTGCAAGTGACGCCGCGCTTTCCCGGAATTGCAAAATCGATCCAGAGGCGCATCGGCGACAAGGTCGGCAAGGACGACCTGCTCGCCACCATCGAGAGCAACCAGAGCCTGACCGTCTACGAGCTGAAGGCGCCGATCGCCGGCACCGTCATCGAGCGGCAGATCTCGCTCGGCGAATATGCCTCCGAGCAGAAGCCGGCCTTCGTCGTCGCCGACCTCTCCTCCATCTGGGTCGACCTGTCGATCTACCGGCAGGATCTCCGGCGCGTCCGCATCAATGACGAGGTGCTGATCGATCCGGACGACGGCCGCGGCGAGATCAAGGGCACGATCTCCTACATGGCGCCGATCGGCTCGAGCGAGACCCAGACCGCGCTCGCCCGGGTGGTGCTGCCCAATCCGGAAGGACGACTTCGCCCCGGCTTGTTCGTGACGGCGCGGCTGGTCCTCGCCGCCCGCAATGTCGCGGTCGCCGTGCGCCGCAGCGCGATCCAGACGCTGGAGAACAGGACCATCGTGTTCGTCCGTGAGGACGGCGACAAGATCGAGGCGCGCCCCGTCGAGCTGGGCGATTCCGATCCGAAATTCGTGGAGATCCGCGCCGGCCTCTCCGCCGGCGAGCGCTACGTCGCCGAGAACAGCTTCGTGGTGAAGGCGGAGATGGGCAAGGGAGACGCCGACCATGATTGACGCTCTCCTCGCGCTCTCCATCCGCCAGCGCTGGCTGGTCGTCCTGTTCGCGCTCGCGGCCGGCGCCTTCGGCGCCTGGAATTTCACGCGGCTGCCGATCGATGCCGTTCCTGACGTCACCAACGTGCAGGTCCAGATCAACACGCGCGCGCCGGGCCTGTCGCCGCTCGAAGCCGAGCAGCGCATCACCTTCCCGATCGAGACGGCGATGGGCGGGCTGCCCCGGCTCGACTATACGCGCTCGATCTCGCGCTATGGCCTGAGCCAGGTCACCGTCGTGTTCCAGGACGGCACCGACATCTATTTCGCCCGCCAGCTCGTCAACGAACGCATCCAGCAGGCGAAGGACCTGTTGCCTGCCGGCACCGAGGTCGCGATGGGTCCGATCTCGACCGGGCTCGGCGAGATCTATGTCTATTCCGTCGAGGCCAAGGCCGGCGCAAAGTCGTCCACCGGCGCCGAGTTCACGCCGACGGAGCTGCGCACCATCCAGGACTGGATCATCAAGCCGCAGCTGCGCACCATTCCCGGCGTGGTCGAGGTCAATTCGATCGGCGGTTATGAGCGGCAATTCCACGTGCTGCCGATCCCCGGCCGGCTGATGGCCTACAAGCTCGGCTTTCGCGACATCATGACGGCGCTTGCCGCCAACAATTCCAATGTCGGCGCCGGCTATATCGAGCGCAACGGCGAGCAATATCTGGTCCGCGCGCCCGGCCAGGTCGCCAATATCGAGGACATCAGGAACATCGTGATCGGCTCGCGCGGCGGCGTGCCGGTCCGCATCCGCGACGTCGCCGACGTCCAGGAGGGCCGGGATTTGCGCAGTGGCGCCGCCTCGGCCAACGGCACCGAGACGGTGCTGGGCACCGCCATGCTGCTGATCGGCGAGAACAGCCGGACGGTGGCCCAGCGCGTGAAGGCGAGGCTCACGGAGATCGCGAAATCGCTGCCCGACGGCGTGATCGCGCGTGCCGTCTACGACCGCACGCATCTGGTGGAAGCCACCATCCAGACCGTCGAGAAGAACCTCATTGAGGGCGCCGCGCTGGTGATCGCGGTGCTGTTCCTGATCCTCGGCAACATCCGCGCCGCGCTGATCACCGCCTGCGTCATTCCGCTGTCGATGCTGTTCACGATCACGGGCATGGTCGAGAGCAAGGTCAGCGCCAATCTGATGAGTCTTGGCGCGATCGACTTCGGCATCATCGTCGACGGCGCCGTCATCATCGTCGAGAACTGCCTGCGGCTGCTCGCCGCCGAGCAGCACCGGCGCGGCCGCCTGCTGTCGCTCGAGGAGCGGATGGAGACGATCCGCGCCGGTGCCAGCGAGGTCATCAAGCCGAGCCTGTTCGGCACGCTGATCATCGCCGTGGTCTATTTGCCGGTCCTGACCCTGACGGGGACCGAGGGCAAGATGTTCACACCGATGGCGCTGACGGTGCTGATGGCGCTTGCCGGCGCGGCGCTGCTGTCGGTCACCTTCGTGCCGGCTGCGGTTGCGATTATCGTCACCGGCAAGGTCTCGGAGACGGAAAACGTCTTCATGCGGGCGGCCAAGCGGCTCTATGTGCCGCTGCTCGAGCGCGCCATCCGCTATCGCGGCAGCGTCGCGTTCGGCGCCGTGCTGATCGTCGCCGGCAGCATTTTCGCTGCGGCGCGCATGGGCGGCGAGTTCATCCCGAGCCTGGACGAAGGCGACATCACCATCGAGACGATCCGGATTCCCGGCACCAGCCTGACCCAGAGCGTCGACATGCAGCTCCGGCTGGAGAAGGCGGTCAAGCAGGTGCCGGAGGTCGCGACCATCTTCTCCAAGGTCGGCACCGCCGAGATCGCCAACGATCCGATGCCGCCGAACGTCGCCGACACCTATGTCACGCTGAGGCCGCGCGAGGAATGGCCCGATCCGGGCAAGCCCAAGGACGAAGTGGTCGCGGAGCTCGAACGCGCCGCCAACACTCTGCCCGGCACCGCCTATGGCATGACCCAGCCGATCCAGATGCGCTTCAACGAGCTGATCGCCGGCATCCGCAGCGACGTCGGCGTGAAAATCTTCGGCGACGATCTCGATGTGCTCGCGGGCATCGCCCAGCAGGTCAACGGCGTGATCCGCGGCATCGAGGGCGCCGCGGACGTCAAGACCGAGCAGGTCGCGGGTCTGCCGATCCTCACCGTCAAGCTCGACCGCCAGGCGCTGTCGCGCTACGGCCTCAGCCTCAGCGAGGTGCAGAACCTGGTCGAGATCGCGATCGGCGGCAAGCCGGTCGGAAAGCTGTTCGAGGGCGATCGCCGCTTCGACATCGTGGTGCGGCTGCCGGAAAGCCTGCGGGCCGACCCCGACACGATCAAGTCGCTGCCGATCCCGCTGCCGCCCGGCGAGGATGTCCCCGCCGTCACGAAGACCGCCTGGCCGGGCGGGAACGCACCGCTCCGCTACGTTCCGCTATCATCCGTCGCCACGATCGAGATCGCGCCCGGCCCCAACCAGATCAGCCGCGAGAACGGCAAGCGCCGCGTGGTTGTCATGGCCAACGTGCGCGGGCGCGATCTGCGTTCCTTCGTCGCCGAGGCGCAGGAGGCCGTCGCCGAGAAGGTCAAGCTGCCGCCGGGCTACTGGATCGGCTGGGGCGGCCAGTTCGAGCAACTGGTGTCGGCGACCAAGCGGCTGACCATCGTGGTGCCGGTGGCGCTGCTGCTGGTGTTCCTGCTGCTGTTCATGGGCATGGGATCGGCGGCGGATGCGGCGCTGGTATTCTCCGGCGTGCCGCTGGCATTGACCGGGGGCGTTGCGGCGCTGCTGCTGCGCGGCATTCCGCTGTCGATCAGTGCCGGGGTCGGCTTCATCGCGCTGTCGGGCGTCGCCGTGCTCAACGGCCTCGTCATCATCGCCTTCATCGAGCGGCTGCGCAGCGAGGGACGGCCCATTGCGGAGGCCGTGCGCGAGGGCGCGCTGACCCGGCTGCGGCCGGTGCTGATGACGGCGCTGGTCGCCTCGCTCGGCTTCGTGCCGATGGCGCTCGCCACCGGCGCCGGCGCCGAGGTGCAGCGGCCGTTGGCGACCGTGGTGATCGGCGGCATCATCTCCTCGACCGTGCTGACGCTCCTGGTGCTGCCGGCGCTCTATTTGCTGTTCCGGCGTGACGTCGCAAGCGAAACGCCTACAATGGCGTCTGATTTGGCTGAAACCGGGGAGCGCTAGGTTTGGGCAGCCACGACCACCATGGCCATCATCATCACGACCATGCCGGCCATTCGCATGATCATGGTCACGACCACAGCCACGGTCACGCGCATGTCCACGCGCCCGCCAATTTCGGCAAGGCGTTCGCGATCGGCATCACGCTGAACACCGCGCTGGTCGTCGCCGAGGCGGTCTATGGTTATCTCGGCAACTCGACCGCGCTGCTCGCGGATGCCGGGCACAATCTGTCCGATGTGCTCGGCCTCGTCGTCGCCTGGGGCGCCTCGATCGCGGCGCGGCGCGCGCCGAGCGGCCGCTTCACCTATGGTTTTCGCGCCTCGACCATTCTGGCGGCGCTGGCCAACGCCGTGTTCCTGCTGGTCGCAACCGGCGCGATCGGCTGGGAGGCGATCTTGCGGCTGCGCGAGC